>NZ_MSJQ01000376.1 GCF_014596515.1 Streptomyces sp. CBMA156 | reverse complement strand
GTCGGTCAGGGCGCCGCCCGCCGGGGGGCCGTCCACCAGCCCGGCGTCCACCGAGGGCCCGCCGCCCGACGGCACCCCGCCGGCCGGCGCACCGTTCGACACCTCGTCGCCGGGGACGGTCGCGCCGCCGGGCCCGCCGATGTCCCCGAACTCCTCGCCGTACCCCGGCAGTCCGGCGAACCCGGCGTCCTCCGGGTACCCGGAGTCGACGCCGGGTCCGCCCGGTGCGTCCGTCCCGCCCGGGCGCCCGCCGAGCGCGGTGCCGTCCGGCAACGCGTCGGTGAGCCCGTCCGCGAGCCCGTCCTCGGCCGAGATGGCCGCCAGCCGGGCCGCGGTGTCCATGAACGCCGGGTCCGCCCGGTGCACCGCCCGGTAGAGCGGGAGCGCCGCCGCGCTGCGCCCGGCGCCGTCGTACGCCCGCGCCAGCCAGTACCGCAGCTCCTTGCGCTGCGGCTGCTCGGAGCGGCAGCGGGCCAGCGAGGCGGCCAGCGGCACCTGCGCCTGGGCGCACATGTCGAGGCGCACCCGTGCCATGCCGGCGAACAGCCCGGCCTCGATGCCGAGCAGCGGGTCGTCCAGCAGCCGGTCGGTGTCCCGGATCAGCTGTTCCCAGTCCTTGAGCAGGTAGGAGCGGCAGGCGTACAGGAAGCGGGCGGCGGGGTCCTCGCCGGGCGCCGGGCACTGCTCCAACGCCCGGTCCAGCTCGGCCAGATGGCGGCCGTCCAGCCAGTGCGAGGCGTGCGCGAGCGCGAGGTCGCGGGCGTCCTCCAGCACGGGCTGCACCCACCAGCCCAGCCAGTACCAGGAGCTGAGCGGCCGTCGGTGCAGCCGCCGCTGCTCGCCGAACCGCTTCTGGTTGCGGTACATGGCCAGCAGCGCGGCCGAGGTGTCGCTGCGCAGCGCGTGCAGGCCGAGCCAGGCGTCGGCCATCCCCGGGTCCAGCCGGACGGCGGCCCGGAACTCCTCCTCGGCCCGGGCGTACGCGCCGGCCGTGTAGGCGTCCATGGCGCGCAGCCAGGCACGGTCGGCGAGCCGGTCCGGCCCGCCCGCCGTGCTGTCGGAACTGTCCACCGTCGTCACTCACGCCCCCCGCGGTGCGGCCCGGGGCTCGGCCGGCGAGTCGCCTGCGCCCAGCCCGGCCGGTGGTCGTCGACCCCCTGTGGCGCGTCTGCGCCTGCCAGGAATCGTACCGGCGCGGGGCTGATCCGGAAGGGTGTGGCACCGAGTCAAATGTGATCGCGCGAGCGGTCGTTGAGCGGCCGGGCGGGGAAACCGGCGGCGGGGGAGCGACTTTCGGAAGGGGACCGGACGGCGTCCCCGGCTCACGGGGGAACAAGCCGGGGGCGCCGGGTCCGGGCGGCCGGAAGCAGGTGTTCCGGCGGCTGGGACGAACCTAGGTCCCGGTGATGTCGCAGGTCAAGGCGATGGTTGAAGTTTCACCCACGGTGCCCGGCACGATCCGGCCGGTCACCCCGTCGACCCTCGTCGCGGCGTACGGACGGCTCGGATCGACGGCGAAATGCGCCGATTCGGCCCGGGCCCAACCCGCCCAGAACCCGGCCAGTTCCGGACCGTCCCGCTGCTCGCCGCGCCGCCGGGCCGCGGCCGCCTCCAGCTCCATCCAGATCACCCGCGCCAGCCGCGGACGCACCGCCCGCCGTCCCGCGCCCACCCCCTCCACCAGCACCACCGGGGCGGCCGGCACCCGGGCCGTGCCCGCGAAACGGCGCAGCGTCCAGTCGTACACCCGGTACTCGGCGTCCCGGCCGGCTGCCAGCGGCTCCAGCACCTGTTCGCGCAGCCGTCCGGTCCACTCGAACAACTCCTCGTGGGTGGCCAGGTCGTCGAGGTGGACCACCGGGGCCCCGCCGAGCGCCGCCGCCAGCCGTCCGGCGAAGGTGGTCTTGCCCGAGCCCGCGTGCCCGTCCACCGCGACCAGCCGCACCGGCCCGCAGGACGGCGGCAGCGCGCGCAGCTCCGCCGCGAGCGCGGTCAGCCGGTCGTCGCGAGCGGACCGGAGCGGGGGCGGGAGAAGTTCGGATGCAGCCACAACGTCAACCCTACGGTGCCGTATCCCGCCACTGCGGACAGTTCAAATGTGCTGGTCGTGACGGCGGCGCGGGTTTCGGGCATACTCGCCTTCGCCACGACTGTGAACGGCCGTTCACCGCAACCCGGTGCCGGTCGGTCCGACTGCCACACCCCCGCCGGACCGGCCGACACCTCGGCCCGGCGCCCGATCGAGGAGGCGACCACCGCCATGACCCCCTCCCCTGTGAAAGCCGTGGAGCGCCAGCTGCCCAGCGAGGAGGCCCGCGAGCTGCTGAGCCTCACCCGGGACCTGGTCCAGCGCGAGATCCAGCCGCGCGCGGCGGAGGACGAGGCCGCCGGACGCTTCCCGCGGGAGGTTTTCCGCACCCTCGGCGAGGCCGGCCTGCTCTCCCTCCCGTACGGCGAGAAGCACGGCGGGGGCGAGCAGCCCTACGAGGTGTACCTCCAGGTGCTGGAGGAGCTCGCGGCCGGCTGGCTGGCCATCGGCCTCGGCGTCAGCGTGCACACCCTGTCCTGCCACGCGCTGGCCACCTTCGGCACCGACGAGCAGCGCGACGCCTGGCTGCCCGGCATGCTCTCCGGCGAGCAGCTCGGCGCCTACTGCCTCTCCGAGCCCCAGTCCGGCTCCGACGCGGCCGCGCTGCGCACCCGCGCCGACCTCGACGGCGAGGCGTACGTGGTGAACGGCACCAAGGCCTGGATTACCCACGGCGGCCGGGCCGACTTCTACAGCGCCCTGGTGCGCACCGGCGCCGAGGGCGCCAAGGGCATCAGCTGTCTGCTCGTCCCCGGCACCCAGCAGGGCCTGTCCGCGGCCCCGCCCGAGCACAAGATGGGCATGCGGTCCTCGCCGACCGCGCAGCTCCACTTCGACGGCGCCCGGGTCCCCAGGGAGCGGCTGGTCGGCGAGGAGGGGCAGGGCTTCCAGATCGCGCTCGCCGCCCTGGACTCCGGCCGCCTCGGCATCGCCGCCTGCGCGGTCGGCGTCGCCCAGGCCGCGCTCGACCTCGCGGTCGACTACGCCCGCACCAGGCGCCAGTTCGGCCGCCCGATCGCCGACTTCCAGGGCCTGTCCTTCATGCTCGCCGACATGGCCACCCAGATCGAGGCCGGCCGGGCGCTCTACCTGTCCGCCGCCCGGCTGCGGGACGCCGGCCGGCCGTTCTCCAAGGAGGCGGCGATGGCCAAGCTGTTCTGCACCGACGCGGCGATGCGGGTGACCACCGACGCCGTCCAGGTGCTCGGCGGCTACGGCTACACCCAGGACTTCCCGGCCGAGCGCTACATGCGCGAGGCCAAGGTGCTCCAGATCGTCGAGGGCACCAACCAGATCCAGCGCCTGGTGATCGGCCGGCACCTCACGAAGGCCTGAGGCCTTCCCCCACACGGCCTCCGGCCGTCACTCCAGGGTGCGGAGTGACGGCCGGAGGCATTTCCGATGACGGGTCAACTCGCCTTGGCGGTACGGGTGGTACGGGTGGTCAGCGCCGGACGACGGCGGCGCTGCTCCGGGATGGCGCCCCGCAGGGCCGTGACGGTCGGGCCGGCCGGCCCGACCGGAGCGGCCTGGCCGACCGCGGCGAGCCGCACCGGGCGGTGCGCGACGGCGTGCGAGAACGGCTGGGTGCGCCAGTCCAGCCCGCTCGGGAGCTTGAACAGCGCGTCGAACAGGACCGGTTCGGCGTCCTCCGAATCCTCGGCCTCGGCCAGGTCGTCCGTGGGCGTGCCCGAACCCGGGCAGATCGCGGGGGCGAAGGGGTTCCAGGCGGTCGGCAGCAGTGCGTGCAGCGGCAGCCGTTCCTCGTCCGCCACCAGGGCGATCGGGCGACGGCACTCGGGGCAGTGGACCCGGAAGATGTCCCAGGTGTCCGCCTCGCCGGGGTCGGTGCCCGGCATGTGGTCGACCGCGAGGTCCTCGCGGTCGGTCATATCGTCGGTCTCGTCGGCGCCCAGCACGCGCTGGTCGGTAGCAGGCATGAGGATCCCCCTAGGATCGGGCCCGGCGTGGTCGTCCAGGGCCACAACCAGCACTTCCCTGTGATCCGGACTCATAATCCTGCGCTTCTGCGCACCGTGATGCACCGGGTGTGTCCTTGGCCACACCGGTTGCCACATTCTCCCGGCACATGCCGTCTGGCACCTGGGAAACCGCTCCGTGCCACCTCGTGCGCCCCCCGTGCTCCCGACCGGGTAGGTTTGCGCACTGTGGAGGATCTCGACCAACGCATCGTCCAGCTGCTCCTCGAAGACGGCCGGATGAGCTACACGGACCTGGGCAAGGCCACCGGCCTGTCCACCTCGGCGGTGCACCAGCGGGTGCGCCGCCTCGAACAGCGCGGGGTGATCCGCGGCTACACCGCGATCATCGACCCCGACGCCGTCGACCTGGCGCTGACCGCGTTCATCTCGGTCAAACCCTTCGACCCGAGCGCCCCGGACGACACCCCGGAGCGCCTGGCGGGCCTGCCCGAGATCGAGGCCTGCCACAGCGTCGCCGGCGACGAGAACTACATCCTCAAGGTCCGCGTCGGCGCCCCCGGCGACCTGGAGGACCTGCTCGCCCGGATCCGCAGCGCCGCCGGCGTCTCCACCCGCACCACCGTCGTCCTGTCCACCCCGTACGAGGCGAGACCCCCGAAGCTCTGAGCGCGAACCGGCGGGGTGCAGACTTGGCCGCATGACCGAACGCACCCTCCCTTCCTGCCCGCCCTCGGACGGGAAGGGCCCACGAACCGTCCTGCTGCGCGGCGGCGCCGTGTACAGCCCCGCCGACCCCTTCGCCACCGCGATGCTCGTGGAGGGCGGGCACGTCGCCTGGGTCGGCAGCGACGGCGCCGCCGAGGCGTACGCCGCGACCGCCGACGAGATCGTCGAGCTGGACGGCGCCCTGGTCACCCCGGCCTTCGTGGACGCCCACGTGCACGCCACCGCCACCGGCCTGGCGCTCACCGGTCTCGACCTCACCGGCAGCCCCTCGCTGGCCGCCGCCCTGGCCGCCGTCACCGCCTTCGCCGAGGCCCGGTCCGAGCCCGGCGGGGTGCTGATCGGCCACGGCTGGGACGAGACCGGCTGGCCCGAGGGCCGCCCGCCCACGCTCGCCGAACTCGACGAGGCCGCCCGCGGCGCCGCGCTCTACCTCTCCCGCACCGACGTGCACTCCGCGCTCGCCACCAGCGCGCTGCGCACCCTCACCGAGGGCCTGGCCGAGGCGCCGGGATTCGACCCCGGGGGCCCGCTCACCAAGGACGCCCACCACGCCGTCCGGCAGACCGCGCTGGCCCGCCTGACCCCCGAGCAGCGCCGCCGCGCCCAGGGCGCCACCCTGGCCCGCGCCGCCGAACTCGGCATCGGCGCGGTGCACGAGTGCGCCGGCCCGGAGATCTCCTCCGAGGCCGACCTGACCGCCCTGCTGGCCCTGGCCGCGGAGGGCGAGGGTCCGGAGGTCTTCGGCTACTGGGGCGAGCTGGGGGGCGTCGAGACCGCCCGCAGGCTCGGCGCGGTGGGCGCCGGCGGCGACCTCTTCGTGGACGGCGCGCTCGGCTCGCACACCGCCTGCCTGCACGCCTCCTACGCCGACGCCGGGCACACCGGTACCGCCTACCTGAGTGCCGGGCAGGTCGCCGACCACGTCGCCGCCTGCACCGAGGCCGGGCTCCAGGCCGGGTTCCACGCCATCGGCGACGCCGCCGTGGCAGCGGTCGTCGAGGGCGTCAGGGCGGCCGGCACCAGGGTCGGCGCCGACCGGGTCAGGGCCCTGCGCCACCGCGTCGAGCACGCCGAGGCCCTGGACGACAAGACCGTCGCCGCCTTCGCCGAACTCGGCCTCACCGCCTCCGTCCAGCCCGCCTTCGACGCCGCCTGGGGCGGCCCCGAGGGCATGTACGTCCAGCGCCTGGGCGCCGAGCGGGCGGCGGCCCTCAACCCCTTCGCCGCGCTGCTGCGGGCCGGCGTCCCGCTGGCCTTCGGCTCGGACGCCCCGGTCACCCCGCTCGACCCGTGGGGCACCGTCCGCGCGGCCGCCTTCCACCACACCCCGGAGCACCGGATCTCGGTGCGCGCCGCCTTCACCGCCCACACCCGCGGCGGCTGGCGCGCCGTCGGCCGGGACCAGGATGGCGTGCTGGTGCCCGGCGCGGTCGCCAGCTACGCGATCTGGGCGGCCGGCGAACTGGTCGTCCAGGCGCCCGACTCCCGGGTGGCCGGCTGGTCCACCGACCCGCGCTCCGGCACCCCCGGCCTGCCCGACCTCACCCCTGGCCACCCGCTGCCGGCCTGCCTGCGCACCGTGGTCCGCGGCCGCACGGTGTACCAGCGGTAAATCCCGTGGAACGGCGGGCCGCCGCACCCTAGGTTGACCACCATGACCGCACCGGTGCCCGCCGACTTCACCGTCCCGCGCGAGCTGCTCGCCCCGGAGTTCCGCCTGGAGCCCCTGGGCGAGCGGCACAACGCCTCCGACCACGCCGCCTGGACGAGCAGCATCGCCCACATCCGCGCCACCCCCGGCTGGGCCGGCGGCGGCTGGCCGCCCGCCGAGGGCATGCCGCCGGAGCGGAACCTCGACGACCTGCGCCGGCACGCCGCCGACTTCGAGGCCCGCACCGGCTTCACCTACACCGTCCTGGAGCCGGACCGCGACGAGGTGATCGGCTGCGTCTACCTCTACCCGGACCGCGAGGACCCGTCCGTGCTCTCGGTCAGCTCCTGGGTCAGGGCCGACCGCGCCCACCTGGACGCCCCGCTGTACCGGGCCGTCTCCGACTGGCTCACCGGTCACTGGACGCTGCGGGAGTTCCGCTACGCCCCGCGCTGACCGGGCTACCACCCTGACCTCACGGGCCACCGACGTTCCGGGGTACCTTCTTCGCACAGCGTCCGAACAGCAAGCCCCAGGAAGATGGTGCGCCGGTGGCCACTCCCGTCACCCAGGAACGGTCCGAGGCCGTGCCGCAGCCCCAGGGGCCGGTGTCAGGACCGGGCCGCGGTGCCCGGGCGCTCGCCAAGGTCCGCGCCGGACTGCCCAGGACCGGCCTCGCCGCCCTGGCCGGCCTGCTGCTCGCCCTCGCCTTCCCGCCGTACGACCTGTGGCCGCTGTCGCTGCTCGGCGTGGCCGCGCTCTCGCTGCTCACCCGGGGCCGCACCTTCCGGCAGGGCCTGTGGACGGGCTTCGCCTTCGGCCTGCCGTTCTTCCTGATGCTGCTCAGCTGGCTGCGGGTGGTCGGCTGGGACGCCACGGTCGGCCTGTCCGTCGTGGAGGCGCTGTTCCTGGCCCTGCTCGGCGGTGCCCTGGCCGTCACCTCCAGGCTGCCCGGCTGGCCGCTCTGGTCGGCCTGCCTGTGGATCACCCAGGAGTGGGCCCGCGACCGGCTGCCGCTCGGCGGCTTCCCCTGGGGCCGGCTCGCCTTCGCCAACACCGCCACCCCGTACACCCCGCTGGCCGCGCTCGGCGGCGCGCCGCTGGTGACCTTCGCGGTCGCCCTCTCCGGCGCCCTGCTGGCCTGGTCCGCGCTGCGCCTGCGCGGGCCCGGCAGGGCCCCGAAGGCGGCCGCGCTGGCGGCGCTCGGCGCGGTGGCCGCGCTGCTGGCCGGCTACCTCGTCCCGGTGCCCACCGCCGCGGCCGACACCGTCAAGGTCGCCATCGTCCAGGGCAACGTGCCCAACCCGGGCATGGACTTCCTGGGCCGCCCGATGATGGTCCTCAACAACCACGCCGCGGCCACCGAGCGCCTCGCCGCCGACATCGAGGCCGGCAAGGTCCAGCGCCCCGACATCGTGATCTGGCCGGAGAACTCCTCCGACCTCGACCCGTTCAGCGACCCGCTCGCCCACCAGCGGATCGACGAGGCCGTGAAGGCGATCGGGGTGCCCACCCTGGTCGGCACCCTGGTGGACGGCCCGGACGCGCAGCACGTCCAGAACGAGGGCATCGTCTGGGACCCGGTCACCGGGCCGGGCGCCTCGTACACCAAGCAGCACCCCGTCCCGTTCGGCGAGTACGTGCCCTTCCGCGCCCAGCTGATGCAGGTGATCACCCGGCTCCAGCGGGTCGCCAGGGACTTCTACCCGGGGGACCACAACGGCGTCATGCAGCTCGGCCCGGCCCGGATCGGCGACGTGATCTGCTTCGAGGTGGCGTACGACGAGATCGTCCGGGACACCGTGGACAGCGGCGCCCGGGTCCTGGTCGTCCAGACCAACAACGCGACCTACGCCAGGACCGGCCAGCCCGAGCAGCAGCTCGCGATGAGCCGGCTGCGGGCCGTCGAGCACGGCCGGGCGGTGCTGATCGCCGCCACCAGCGGCATCAGCGCGGTGATCGCCCCGGACGGCAGCGTCCAGCAGCGCACCGAGGAGCTGACCGCGGCCCAGCTGTCGGCCACCGTACCGCTGCGCGACGGCACCACGGTCGCCGACCGGGTCGGCGCCGCCCCGGAGTGGACGCTGGCCGTCGGAGGCCTGCTGGCCTGCGGCGCGGCCCTGCTCATCGGTCGCCGGAAGAAGTCCTCCGCCGGAACACCGGCAGGCCGGGAATCGTTGGACCAGGTGGTGCCGTAGCCGGCCCGGACCTCCCGTGCGGCGCGCAGAGCACCGCTTGGAGTGGATTCGTACCGTGACCCAGCAAGCTACCCCCACCCGTCCGGCCCGGCGGAGCAGGCTCCGCCGGGTGCTGCCACTGCTGATCACCGCGTGGCTGGTGCTGGAGATCTGGCTGCTGGTCCAGGTCGGCTCGTGGCTGGGCGGCTTCACCGTCGTGCTGCTGCTCGTCGCGGGCGTCCTGATCGGCGGCTCGCTGATCAAGCGGGCCGGGCTGAAGGCGCTGTCGGCGGCGATCGAGCAGAGCAAGAACCCGCAGTCCGAGCAGCCGGAGACCGGCACCAGCATGACCGTGCTGGCCGGCCTGCTGCTGATCGTCCCCGGCTTCCTGTCGGACCTGGTGGCCCTGACCCTGGTCTTCCCGCCCACCCGGGCGCTGTGGCGGGTGGCCGGGCGCCGGGCCGCGGACAAGGCGCTGCGCGGCGCCGCCGCCACCGCGGGCGCCGACCCGTTCGCGGACGCGATGCGGCTCCAGGAGCAGCTGCGCATCCACCGTCCGGACGGCAAGGTGATCCAGGGCGAGGTGGTGGACCCGGAGACCGGCCCGCAGGGTCCGCAGGGCCCGGACACCACCCACCGTCCGCCGATCGCCGGCTGACCCTCCCGTTCCCGTGGACCGCCCGGACCGCCCGCCGGACCGGGCGGTCCGAGGCGCGGCGGACGTGCAGCCGGCCGATGCGGAACCGGGGCAGCGCTCACCGGACAACGCGACGCGCACCGGACAACGCGAAAGGGACCCTGGTGACCAGGGTCCCTTTTCGCGTCCTCCCGCCGGAGCGGGAGCGAGGTCGGGTCAGGCGCTCTTACGGGTGTCCCGCGGGTGCACCGCGAGGTTCATCCCGCCGGAGCGGAGCACGGCCAGCCGTTCGGCCAGCACCTCCTCCAACTCCTCGCGCGTCCGGCGCTCCATCAGCATGTCCCAATGGGTGCGCGTCGGCTTGGTCTTCTTCTCCTCCGGCTCGTCACCGTCGAGAAGGGCCGCTTCCTGGCCGCAGAAGCGGCATTCCCAGGTCGAGGGGATCTCCGCCTCGACCGAGAAAGGAACCTCGAAACGGTGTCCGTTCTGACATGCGTACTCGACGGTCTGGCGGGGAGCCAGATCGATACCACGGTCGGTCTCGTAGCTAGTGGCCCCGAGTCGCGTGCCGCGGAGAGCTCGCTCGCTCATGAATCGTGCCTCCCGGGCTTATGGCCCACAGGACTAGTGGTCGCTGTTCTTCGTCGTTCGGTCAACGCTCGGCTTCCGACGAAGATTCCCGTCCCGGGACATGCGTCGTCTGTAGTGCCGCCCCTGTTTGTACCCACCTGCGCCCGATTTGTCACATCTGGCCGGTGATATCACCCCAGGTGTCACCTATTTCACATCTGGTGATCGGGTGGACTTTCTGCGACGAGCGTACCGGGACGGGATTCGCCGGTGGGCGCCGACCCCCGCAGGGACCGGAAATCCGGGCCCGGAAGGGCCGGCCGGGCCCGCGGTCAGGAGATCGGTCGGGAACGGACCATCGGCTCGCCCTTCACCAGGTCGACCGGACGGACCGGCGCGGGCGTCCCGGCCGCCGGGAGCGTGGGCGGGTGCTCCGGGCGTGGCGGCACGGCGGCGGCCTCGATGCGGCTGTCCCGGTGCGGCAGCAGGGCGATCACCGCGTCCCGCAGCCGGTCCGGGGCCTCGTCGTCCAGCGGGTCGACGGTGGAGGGCACCTGGAGCCGGACCGGGGCGCCGTTGCCGATCCGGGCGTAGCCGCGGCCGACCGGGGCGTGCGAGGCGGGCGCGATGTCCAGCGCGGCCCCGAGCGCGGCGCGCCCCTCGTCGGGGCCGGCCGGGCCGAGCACCACCCGGGCCCTGGTGGTGGCGCGGACGGTGGCGGTGATCCGGTCCCCGGCCTCGACGTCGTCGGCGACCACCACGGTGACCCGGGCGGCCCGGCCGTGCCGCAGCGGGAGCTCCAGCAGGTCCTGCGGGTCCGGGCGGCCCTCGGCCTGGGCGAGCTCGCTCAGCTCGGTGGGGTGGTCCAGCAGCAGCCACAGCGGCCGGGTGACGTCCTCGGGCGGGGCGGTGCCGGCGTGCCGGGCGGCGTTGAGCGCGGCGAGCCGGCGCTCGGTCTCCCCGGCGGCCCACTCCAGGGCGGCCAGCGCGCCGTGCAGGCTGGTCTCCACGGTGTGCACGCCGGGCCGGTTCACCAGGCAGGCGTGCTCCCCGGTGCCCGCGCCGTCGACCACCACCAGGTCGCCGTACGGGAGGGCCTGGAGCGCGATCGAGCGCAGCAGGCTGGAGGTGCCGTAGCCGGTGACGCCGAGCACCAGCAGGTGCGGCTCGGAGGAGCGCGGGCCGGTGCGCCAGACCACCGGCGGCTGCTGGACGGTCGTGCCGCCCTGGGTGACCGGGATGGTCCTGGCGGTGCCGTCCTCGTCGGTGAAGCCCAGCACGATCTCGCCGGGGGCGGCCACGAAGCGCTGGGCGACGACGTCGGTGGGCAGCGGGGTCAGCGCGGCGATCCGCAGCCGGTTGGACTCCTCGTCCCAGTCGAAGCGGAACTCCCTGGCCCGGCCGGCCTTGCCCTGGACCACCTGCTCGATCCTGGCCCTGGAGGCGGGCTCGGTGTCGGTGAAGTACGCGGGGTAGCTCAGTTCCAGCCGGGCGAGCCGGCCCTCGCCGTCGAACTCCCAGGCGCTGAAGGCGCTCCGGTAGCCGCCCTCGAAGTGGTACAGCGGGTTGGCGTCCTCGGGGCCGCACAGGTACGGGGTGAGCGCCGCGTAGAGGGCACCGAGCTTGACGTCGGCGACGTCCGGGGCGGGCGGCGCGGGCGCCGCCTTGGGGGCCCGGCCGGTCCAGGCGGCGCTGGCCATCAGGGCGATCAGGGCGAACAGCAGGCCGTGCGGCAGCAGGTAGACGCCGATCCCCATGGCGGCGGTCAGGAAGAGCGTCGGGCCGCGGCGCTCCTTCGGGGTGGTCTGCCAGCGCTCCTTGGCCCAGTCGGCGTGGTGGCGCAGGCCGCGGCCGATGACGGAGAGCGGGGTGAACATGTCGGAGGCGTGGTCCCCGGCGGTCCGGGCGATCGCGCGGCCCCTGCTGAGGTGGCGGTGGAGCGGCATTCCTTGACTCCCCGGGCGGCGGGACGGGTGGGGTTCGCGGGTGGGGTGCGACGGGGCCCGGGGCGGTGGGATCCGCGCCCGGGCCGGTACGGGGATACGGGGAGGCCGGGGCCGGCTAGAACCTGATGCCGCTCAGCAGGCTGGCGAGGCTCGCGCCGCCCGCGGTGATGCTCGGGGCGATCGAGGAGCCGGCGATGTAGAAGCCCAGGAGGGCGCAGACGATGGCGTGGGAGACCTTTAGTCCGTCCCGGCGGAAGAAGAGAAAGGCGATGGTGCCGAACAGGACGATGCCGGAAATCGAGAGGATCACGTTCCGCTCCTCGGAAGGGGAACCAGCAGGGGTGTTACGGAAAGTGCACTAATCGTGACAAAAAGTAATAGATGATGGAACGGCGCAAATGGGTGGTTCTGCCGTTCAATGCCCTTCCGGCGACCGGACGGCGGTAGGGGAACCGGTCGGTGCGGGGGCCGGGCGGCGCGGGGATTCCGTGCGCCGAGGCATTCCCTGGCGGCGGGCGGGAAGTTTCCGGGGGGTCGGGGAAGTTCGCTCGAATGGCTGCGCAACGCACGTGGTCGTGTGTCGAGGCGGGGGCGGGCTGTCATCCGGATTCCGGAAGCCCGCTGGCCCGTCGCGGCACCGGCCGCTACCGTGCCCTGGCGCAGCCCGTGACCGTCTCGAAGCACCGCCCGAAGCACCGTCCCGGGAGCCGTCCCGGGAACCGACCGAAGACCCGACCGGAAAGGCCGCCCGCCATGACCGACGCCGCCAGCCAGCAGCCCGCCGACGCCCCCGACGCCGAGGTGATCGCGCTCGCCGGGAAGCTCTTCGACGCCGCCAGGGCGGGGGAGACCGACACCCTGGGCGCCTACCTGGACGCCGGCGCCCCGGCCGACCTCACCAACGACCGCGGCGACCCCCTGGTCATGCTCGCCGCCTACCACGGTCACGCCGCCACCGTGGCGGAGCTGCTCCGGCACGGCGCCGACCCGGATCTCGCCAACGACCGCGGGCAGACCCCGCTGGCCGGCGCCGTCTTCAAGGGCGCCACCGACGTGCTCGACGTGCTGCTGGCCGGCGGCGCCGACCCGCGGGCGGGCACCCCCAGTGCCGTGGACACCGCCCGGATGTTCGGCAAGGACGAGCTGGTCGCCCGGTTCGAGGTCCGCTGAGCGGGGACCGTAGGCTCTTTCCCCATGAGTACCAGCACCGCCCAGGACACCGGCACCGTCGAGTTCCGCGTCACCGGCTACGCCCACCCCGACGCCCAGGCCCTCTCGGCGGAGGTGCAGCAGGAGTACGTGCGCCGCTACGGGGACCCGGACGAGACCGTCATGCACCCCGAGGACTTCGAGGCGCCGGCCGGCCTGTTCATGATCGTCTACCTGGACGGCCGTCCGGTCGCCTGCGGCGGCTGGCGGGCCAAGCAGGCCGGCCCGGACGACCTGCGCGACGGTGACGTCGAGCTGAAGCGGATGTTCGTGGTCCCCGACGCCCGCGGCCGCGGCCTGGCCCGTGCGGTGCTGCACCGCCTGGAGCGGAGCGCGATCGAGGCCGGGCGGACCCGCGTCATCCTGGAGACCGGCACCGAGCAGCCCGAGGCCGTCGCGCTGTACGAGTCCGAGGGCTACGCCGCGATCCGGAAGTTCGGCATCTACAAGGACCACGAGCAGAGCATCTGCCTCGGCAAGGAGCTGACTCCGGCGGTCTGAGCGGCGGCCGCGCGGGGAAGGCTCACGTCGCCTCGAAGGGGGGGACGGGATGAGTCATCGCCGACCGGCGTCCGGCACCGACGGGCTCGGCATGTCCGGAGTCGACCGGCTGGTCGGGGAGGGCGCGCGCACCGTCGGGGCGGGTGCCGTCTGGGCCGTCGGCGACGCCGGCGGCACGCTCGGCGGCGGCAGCCACGGCCTGCTCGGCCAGGGGCCGTACGCACGGCTGCGGCCCGGGCCCGACACCCTCCACGACCTCGCCAGCCTCACCAAGATCGTCGCGCTCTGGCCCTGCGCCGGGGTGCTGTGGCAGTCCGGGCGGCTGCCGCCGGACGAGCCGCTCGGCCGCTGGTGGCCGCCCGCCGCCGGGCACCCCGCAGGAGAGGTGACGGTCCGTCAACTCCTCGCCCACACCGCCGGAATGCTCCCGTACACCCGGTTCGAGCAGCTCTACGGGCGGGACCTCGCGGCGATCAGGGCCGGGGTGCTCGCCGCCCCGCTGCACCGCCCGCCGGGTACGGCCGTCGAGTACACCGACCGGGCCGCCGTGCTGCTGACCTACCTGGTCGAGGACCTCGCCGGCGCGCCGCTGGACGAGCTCGCCGCGCGCTGGGTCTGGGAGCCGCTCGGCATGGCCGACACCCGGTACGGCCCGCTCGGCACCGTGCTCGCCGCCCGCACCGCGCCCACCGAGTACGACGAGCGGACCGGCGCCCACCTGCGCGGAGTCGTCCACGACCCCTCCGCCCGGCTGCTCGGCGGGGTCTCCGGCAACGCCGGGGCGTTCTCCACCGCCCGCGACCTCGCCCGCTTCCTGACCGCGCTGCTCGCCCCGCCGCCCGGACTGCCCTGGGGCGGGGCGTGGATCGACGAGTCGCTGCGCGAGCAGACCGGCGGCCTCGTCCCCGCCCGCGGCCTGTCCTGGCTCTGCGCCCCCGGCACCGATCCGGCCGAGGGCACCTTCGTCCACTACGGCTTCACCGGCACCGGCTTCTGGATCTCCCGGCGGCTCGGCCGCTGGGCCCTGCTGCTCACCAACAAGGTGCACTACGACCGGGGCGTCGCGCAGCTCACCGAGCTGCGCAACGCCTTCCGGCAAGCCGTCTTCGGCTAGCCGGCCCGAGCCGCCCCCGTCGGCACTCGTTCGGGTGGACTGCGCGTGAACCGCCGTTTGGCGGGCGGGGATCGCGGCAGATTGTCCCCGAGGACGGCGGTCGGCGGAGGGGCACGATGACGGACACCTGGGCGCTCTCGGAGGAGGAGTGGCTCGCCGGGATGGTGCGCGCCTACGTCGGGTGCAGCGTGCTGCTCACCGACGCGGCGGGCAAGGTCCTGCTGCTGAAGGCCAGTTACCGCGACCAGTGGCAGTTCCCCGGCGGCGGGATGGACCCGGGGGAGGGGCCCGCCGAGTGCGCGGCCCGGGAGCTGTACGAGGAGACCGGGCTGGCGGTCGGGCCGCTGCGGCTGCTCGTGGTGGAGTGGCGCGAAGCCATCCCCGACCAGGGCGAACACGCCCACCCCGCCGTGCAGTTCATGTTCGACGGAGGCACGGTCGCCCCCGGGGCGGTGGTCAGGGCGCAACCCGAGGAGGTCGCCGACCACGGGTACTTCACCCCGGCGCAGGCCGCCGTCCTGCTGCAGCCCGGTGCGGCGCGCCGGCTCTCCGGGGCCCTGGAGGCCCGGCGGACCGGCGCCGCCGCACTGCTGCACTCCCACGGGTACGTGGGGTGAGGGACGGTCAGAGGAGGGTGCTCCAGTAGTACCAGAACCGGTTGAGCACCAGCAGCGCGATCACCGCCGCCCACAGCACCGGCAGCGCCCAGTGGTACCGCGCCGCCTCCCGGACGGCCACCGCCAGCCGCGGGCCCACCGGGATCACGCCGGAGCGCAGGTTGTGCAGCGTGGTGTACCAGAACAGCACCACCACCGTCGCCCAGACCACCATGCAGTACGGGCACAGCGCACCGATGTCGTACAGCGCCTGGTCGACCAGCCAGTGCACGAACACCACGCCCAGCGCGGTGCCCGCGTTCAGCCCCAGCCAGAACCAGCGCCGGTACGCGGCACCGGAGAGCAGCCCCGCGCCGATCGCGGTCAGCGCGCCGAAGGCCGCCAGCCCGAGCAGCGGGTTCGGGAAGCCGAAGACCTCCGCCTGGTCGGTGCGCATCACCGAGCCGCAGCTGATGACCGGGTTGAGGTTGCAACTGGGGACGTAGGAGGGGTTCTCCAGGATGCGGAGCTTGTCGAAGGTCAGGACGGCCGAGGCGGCCAGCCCGACCAGCCCGCCGAGGAACAGCAGGAACGCGTAGGCGCGGCTCGCGCCGACCGGGGCCCGGCCGGCGTCGTCGGGTTCGGAGCGGGACAGGTGCACGGTGGTAGCGGCGGTCATGGCAGCACACTCCGGTGGCTGGCTGGGAGGAGCCGGCCCGGCCGGATGGTCGGCCGGGCCGGGTTGTGCCGTACGGTGCGGGGCTCCGGCCTACTGGAGGCCGGCGGCCTGCTTCACCTGCGCGCTGAACTGCTCGGCCGGGACCACGGCGTTGCCGGCGAACAGGGTGATCGTCTTGCCGTCCACCTTGACCGTCGGGGTGCCGGTCACGCCGCTGCCGTTGAACGCGTCGGAGACCTTGGCCGCCCACGGGGCGTAGGTCTTGTCGGTCACCGCCTTCACGAAGGCGTCCGTCTTCAGCCCGGGCACCTGGCCGGCCAGGTCCAGGATGTGGTCGACGTCGCCGAAGGCGTCCTCGCGCTCGTCCGGCTGGTTGGCGTACAGCACGTCGTGGAACGCCTTGAACTGGTCCACGCCCTCGTTCAGCGCGGCTCCGGCGGCGGCCAGCGCGGTGCGCGAGCCCTTGCCGCCGAGGTTCTTGTCCAGGAACGCCGCCAGGTGGAACTCCACCTTGATCTGGCCGTCCTCGGTGAGCTTCTTGACGGTCTCGCTGTTCGCCGCCTCGAAGTGCTTGCAGATCGGGCAGCGGAAGTCCTCGTAGATCTCCATGGTGTGCGGGGCGTCGGCCTTGCCGTAGGTGATCACCGTGCCGTCCGGGCCGGAGGCGTTGGCGGGCGCGACGAACGGTGCCGAAGCGGCCGCGGTGCCCTTGTCGCCCTTGTCCGAGGCCGAGTTGATCGCGACGGCGACGCCGCCCGCGAGGGCCAGGACGGCGACGGCCGAGACCGCCACCACGATCCGCTGACGGCGCTTGCCGGCCTGCTGCTCGCGGCGCTGCGCCTCCTGGATCCGCTCACGGGCACTGACGCGCTTGGCCTGCTGCTTGCTGGGGGTCTGAGCCATGGGGAAGTCAACTCCTGTACGCGGCGCGCGGGTGCGCGCGGGAAACCGCACGGGGTGCGGCGGGGTCGGGTGAACGCGGGAGTCGTGCGCACTGCCTGCGGGCGCACCGGGGCCGTCCGGCCGGGTACGGGGTGATCGGAGGGGGAAAGGCGATCAGCAGGCAGGCGCGAAGGCGGGCGGACCACGCCGGGGTGCCGGGCTCAGCAGCACGTCCTCGCGGCGCGGCCGCGGGCGGTCCGACACCGGCAGCGGCACCCTCAGCACCGGGCGGACCGGAGCCGGGGTCAGCAGGACCACCAGGGCGTGCAGCGGGGCGGCCAGCGACTCGCGCAGCGTGCGCATCGCCCGGGCCAGGCCCGACAGCGCCGCGTCGCCCAGCCGCAGCCAGGCCGAGGCCGCCAGCGCGATCACCAGGTGCGCCAGCAGGAGCAGCAGCTGGGTCGCCGCCGGTGCCAACTGTCCGACGTGGCCCAGCAGCGAGCCGTCCACCGAACCGCCGCCACAGACCAGCAGGTTCACGCCGCGGGCGGGCACCTGGCCGGTCAGCACCGGCGCACAGCCGGTCTGGCCCAGGTTGAACATGGTGTTGAGCAGCAGCTCGACCGGCACCATCACACCGCAGATGTGCAGCAACCGCCGCTCCCCGCCGGCCAGCACGGCCGCGACCAGGAAGACGACGACACCCGCCGAGGCCACCAGCGGCAGCGGCAGCGGGCGGCCCGTGATGACCACCTGGCCCAACGCGGCCATGGGCACGGCGAGCGCGGTGAACACCGCGGCCCGCAGGGCCCTGGTCGAGGGGGAGGAGGTCGTCACGCTCCGGAGTATGCCATGGCGCTCACATCCGCACGAGGGCCCGTAGGTCCCTGGTCCGGCTGACGTGTCCTCAGTGGCCCGAGAGGTCTCCCGTGAGGTCTCCGGTGGGGGCTCGGGCGGGATCTCCGGTGGGGTCGACAGCGGCCGTACGCGCACTAGCCTGGAAGGCGTTCCCGCTGACCCGACGAGGGGGCGAGCGCACATGGCGAAACCCGAGACCACGGTGGGGCAGGTCCTGCTGGCCCGGATCGAGGCGCAGGCGGTGGTGCTGGCGGAGCTGGACGACGCCGTCCGGGCCGACGAGCCGGACGCCGTGCACCGGATGAGGGTCGCCTGCCGGCGGCTGCGCAGCGCCCTGCGGACCTTCCGGCGGCTGTTCACCGCCGGCGCCACCGACGATCTGGCCGCCGAGCTGCGCTGGCTCGCCACCGCCCTCGGCGGGGCGCGGGACCGCGAGGTGCTGGCCGCCCGGCTGGCCGCCGAG
>NZ_MSJQ01000375.1 GCF_014596515.1 Streptomyces sp. CBMA156 | reverse complement strand
AGATTGCCCACGTGTTACTCACCCGTTCGCCACTGATCCACCCCGAAGGGCTTCACCGTTCGACTTGCATGTGTTAAGCACGCCGCCAGCGTTCGTCCTGAGCCAGGATCAAACTCTCCGTGAATGTCTTCCCGACAGTGCTTAATTAAAAGCGCCGGGTCCACACTCGCGTTGAGCGGCACGGCAACCACCGGAATAGGGCGGTCCCGCGCACTGCGTCCTCGCTAGTGTTTGTTTCAAAAGGAATCTCCAACCCCAGGAAACCTGAGGCCGGGGATGTCAACATATCTGGCGTTGACTTTTGGCACGCTGTTGAGTTCTCAAGGAACGGACGCTTCCTTCGGTCTGCCTTCCAGCAGGCCCTCCGGGCTTCGTTCTTTCGTGTTTCCAGCTTACCAGATGCTTTCCGCTCCGTTTTCCGGAGTTTCATTCATCCGATTTCCCGAACTGGTCGGTGCCGCTTTTCGCGACGTCCACCACATTAGCGCATTTCGAGTGTTACCCGAAATTCACTCTCGCCTGATTGACGGAACGCCAATGAGCCCATATTCATGGGGATCAGAGTGAGAGTGGGTCTTGCTGAGTGGGGTGGCCGCTCCAGCGACTCGTTCAACACTAGGCCACCCGAAGGACATCGTCAAACGTCGAGGGCCGGATCTGTCCAGATCCGGCCCTCGGGGCTCAAAGCCGCAGCTCAGAGTGGATTCGTTTTCAGCCAGCCTCGGCCGGCCGGTCGCTCAGCCGCCGATCAGCCGGCGGCGACCAGCTCCGCCGCTGCCAGGTTCCGCTTGCCGCGCCGCAGCACGAGCCAGCGACCGTGCAGCAGATCGGCCTCAGTCGGCACCGCCTCCTCGTCCGTCACCTTGACGTTGTTGAGGTAGGCGCCGCCCTCCTTGATCGTCCGACGGGCGGCCGAACGACTCGGCGACAGGCCCACGGCGATCAACAGGTCCACCATCGACTGGAGTTCGGGCACCACGGCCTTCGGGACCTCGGCCAGGGCTGCGGCCAGGGTCGGGGCCTCCAGGTCGGCGAGGTCGCCCTGGCCGAACAGCGCCTTGGACGCAGCGACCGCGCGCTCGTACTGGTCGGCACCGTGCACCAGCGTGGTGAGCTCCTCGGCGAGGGCTCGCTGGGCGAGGCGGGCGGCGGGGCGCTCGGTGGTCTCGCGCTCCAGCTCCTCGACCTCCTCCTTCGAGCGGAAGCTGAAGATCCGCAGGAAGTTGGGGATGTCCCGGTCGTCCGCGTTCAGCCAGAACTGGTAGAAGGCGTACGGGGTGGTCAGCTCGGGGTCGAGCCAGACCGTGCCCGACTCGGTCTTGCCGAACTTGGTGCCGTCGGCCTTGACGATCAGCGGCGTGGCCAGCGCGTGGACGGACTTCCCGTCGGCCTTGCGGATCAGGTCCGTGCCGGCGGTCAGGTTGCCCCACTGGTCGCTGCCGCCCGTCTGCAGGGTGCAGCCGTAGCGGCGGTTCAGCTCCAGGTAGTCCATGCCCTGGAGGATCTGGTAGCTGAACTCGGTGTAGCTGATGCCCGCGTCGGAGTTGAGCCGTCGGGCGACGGCCTCCTTGGCGATCATGTTGTTGACCCGGAAGTACTTGCCCACGTCACGCAGCAGGCTGATCGCCGACATCCCGGACGTCCAGTCCAGGTTGTTGACCATGCGCGCCGCGTACGGGCCCTCGAAGTCGAGGAAACGCGAGATCTGGCCCCGCAGGCGTTCGACCCAGCCGGCCACCGTCTCCGGGTCGTTGAGCACCCGCTCGGCGGTGGGCTTCGGGTCGCCGATCAGGCCCGTCGCGCCGCCGACCAGACCGAGCGGGAGGTTCCCCGCCTGCTGGATGCGGCGCATGGTGAGGATCTGCACCAGGTTGCCGAGGTGCAGGCTGGGGGCCGTCGGGTCGAACCCGCAATAGAACGTGACCGGGCCGTCCGCGAACGCCTTGCGCAGTGCGTCCTCGTCAGTGGACAGGGCGATCAGCCCTCGCCACCGCAGCTCGTCGACGATGTCCGTCACGGTCACGCTTCTCCTTCGATCGGGCGTCCGCCCGGTGCCGGCCCGGTTCGGTCGGGCCCCGGGTCGGTACGACTCCAGCCTGATAGAGCCTACGCGGTTCCGGCCAGCGAGTTTTCCCCGAGGCACCCCTCCCGGCCGGGCCGCCCACGCACCGGGCCCCTCCCGGATACCGGAAATTCCGTTGTTCGACGGCTGTGGGCCCATTCAGAGTGGTTCCACCGCCGTGCGGCGGCAGTGACGTGTGTAAAGACGGTCGTGCCGCCGTGGCACGCCCGCGGGAAGGGTGTGCCGAGTGCGCAACACGCTGGTTCTGAACGCGAGCTACGAGCCCCTGACGACGGTGTCGCTCCAGCGCGCCGTCGTCCTGGTGCTCCAGGACAAGGCGGTGGTGGAGCAGGCGCATCCGCTGCGCTCGATCCGGGGAACGGGCGTGGCCGTCCCGGTGCCCCGGGTGATCAGGCTGCAACGGTACGTACGGGTGCCGTTCCGACAACAGGCTCCGTGGTCTCGGCGGGGTGTCCTGGCCAGGGACCAGCACCTGTGCGCGTACTGCGGTAGGCGGGCCACCACGGTGGACCACCTCCAGCCCAGGTCACGCGGTGGTGCGGACAGCTGGATGAACACCGTTGCCGCGTGCCCGGAGGACAACCAGCGCAAGGCGGACCGCACGCCGGAGCAGGCCGGGATGAAACTGCTGCGCCGGCCGTTCGTGCCGACGCCGCAGGCCAGCCTGATGCTGGCGCTGGGCCTGCGCAGCTCGGAGGTCCGGGATCTCGCCGACTGGCTGCCGACCCTGCCGGGCCGGCCGGTCTCCGCGGCGTGAGGCGGTACTGAGGAGGACTGAAGTGGTTCCAGGACAACTCTCGGGACCAAGGACACCCTCGGCGTGAGAACGGACAGTCGCCGATGCGAACGGCGGTGGGCCTATGCCGGGCGGAAGGCTCAGTCCTTCGCCTGGTACCCCGCCGCCGTGCCGTAGTTGGTCGAGTGCTCGGGCACCACGACCACCTGCCCACCGCCGATCAGCACCCGCCCGGAGATCAGCAGCGAACCGGTGCCCGACGGGAAGTTGCCGCCGGTCGCCTCCCGGCCGCCCGCCAGCGGGAACCGGCTGAGGCGGGCCGGCTGGTCGCGGCGCTCGTCGGCGGCGAGCACCAGGGATCCCCCGTCGATGCCGACCGCCCGGGCGGCGCCCGCGGCGGAAGTCGGCACCTTCCAGTGCTGCTTGCCGGTGTCCAGGTCGTAGCCGATCGCGGCCACCGGCCCGCCGCCGTTCGCCGGGGCCAGCGTGGTGACCATCGTGCGGCCTTCGAAGTACACGCCGGGAGTGGCCGAAAACGTCCCGTGGGCGACGTCCAGCCGGCCACCGTCGACAGCCACCGGAATCTCGGCGGCCGGGTCGCCGCCGGCGCCCCAGGCGAACACCCGGTCGTCCTCGGGCTTCTCTCCCGTGGTCAGGACCACGGACGGCTCGGCCGACAGCACCGTCACCGTCTTCGGCTGGTTGTTCAGGCCCCGCCACCAGCCGATCTTGCCGTCCGCGATGTTCAGTGCGACGGCCTGGGCGGGGGGCGTCGAGTCGGCGCACGAGGAGGCGACGAGCACGGTCTTGCCGCTGACACCGCCGGAGAGGGTGCAGAACTTGCCCTGACCGGTGTACTGCCAGACGTCCTTCCCCTCGGCCGACTCCCACGCCACCGCCCGGTCGTCGCCGACGGCGACCACCTTGTCCTCGGTGACGCCGACCCGGGCCGAGTACGCGCCCTTGGTGTCCGAGACGGTCTTGGTCCAGGCGGTCTTGCCGGTCTTGGTGTCCACGGCGGCGACCAACGTGCACGGGCTCTTCGGGTCGGCCTGCGGACGGAACAGTGCCGCCCCCAGGCCCGCCTGGTTCACACTCTCCGACAGCCCGCACGGAACGGCGCCGGCGGCCGGCGGCTCCACCGACCAGGTCTGCTTGCCACCCGCCCGGTCGTACGCGTGCACCCCGGAACCGTCGGCCCGGACCACCGCGTCGGCCAGCAGCCAGCTGCCGACCAGCGTGTCGTCGCCCCCGGACGCACCGGCCGCGGCGGGCTGCGCCGCCCACGCCCTGGCGTGCGCCACCGTGAAGCCCGGCTCACCACCGCTGCTCGCCGCCGCGCTGCCACCGCCCTCGGCGCCGACCATCAATCCGGCCGCCACCAGCACTCCCAGTGCGGCCACCCCTGCGCCGGTCCGCACCAGCAGTGCCTTGCGGCTGGGCATGTGATCCCCGGTGAGCACCGCGTCGGCGGCCTTCCGGGCCCTGGCGGAGAACGAGGAACCGGAGCCCGAAGCCGTGCCGGACCTGCCACCGGTGCCTCGACGAGCGGCCCGCGACAGCGTTGCCGGATCGGCCGGGCGCTCGGGAGCGAGCTCCGGGGACGTCGCCGCGGGCTCCTCCGGGACGGGCACGGTCGTCGGCCCGGCCTCCTCGATGTGCACGTAGCCGTCCGCCGAGTACTCCGCCCCCGCCGGAACGTACAGCCCCTCCCCCACGGGCTGCTGCGTGGCGGCGTACGGCGTGTGCTGCTGCGTGTGGTCCGGGTACTGCGGATACGGCTGGTACTGCTCCTGGCCGCCGCCGTACTGGCCCTGGACGTAGCCGCCTTCGACATAGCCGGTCCGGCCGTAGCCGCCCTGGTCGTAGCCGGTATGCCCGTACGTGTCCTGGCCGTAGACCTCCTGGCCGTACTGCGGCTGCTGCCCGTACTCGGCCGAGCCGTAGCCCGGCTGCGGCTGCCACTGGATCGGCTGCTGCGGCGACTGGTGCTGCTCGGAGTACCCGCCGTACCCGTCGTTCTGCCAGTCCGGGGGGTTCTGCGGCTGCCACGGCTGCTGGGCGTGGGCGTCTCCGAAGGGCTCCTGGGCCATCCGTTGCGTCCCTCCCGAACCGTCTGCCTGCCGATGCGCCAGTCAGCATCTCACGCCCGCACGGGAACTCGGCCCGGGCCCTCGCTCGTACGGTCCCGGGCGCTCGGCCGTGCTGCGTCAGGCCGCCGACTCGGCGCGCAGGGCCTCGTCGATGCGGGTGGCGAGGGTGAAGTCCAGAGCGGTGAGGCCGCCGGCGCTGTGGGTGGACAGGACGAAACGCAGCGTGCGCCAGCGGATGTCGATGTCGGGGTGATGGTCGAGCGCCTCGGCCTGCTCGGCGACGGCGACGACGATCCGGATCGCCGCCGGGAAATCCGGGGCGTCGGCGCCGCGGGCGATGCTCTCGCCTTCCCGCGTCCACTGGGGCAGTGCCGCCAGGGCCGCCGTGATCTCGTCCTCGTTCAGCCGGACCCTGCTGCTCATCGCCGCGCTCCTGGTGGGTCGTCGTCCTGGGTGCCGGGATTCCGGGAGGTCCGGGGTCCCGGCGTCAGGCGGCCTTCCGCCGCGGCCGGGCCGCCAGTTCGCCGCCACAGTTGGGGCAGGCGGCGGCCATGGCCTCGGTGCAGTCCGGGCAGAAGGTGCACTCGTAGGAACATATCGAGGCGGGGCCCTCTGCGGTCAGCGACACCGCGCAGCGCTCGCAGGTCTCACGCATCTCCAGGGCCATGGCGTACTCCTCCGACGTGCATACGGTCTGACGGTCGTTCAACTCACCAGCAGCTTGGTGACGGCCACCAGGCCGACCACCACGATGACCCCGCGCAGCGCGGTCGGCGGAAGGCGGCGGCCGACCTTGGCGCCGAGCAGGCCACCGACCAGTGAGCCTGCCGCGATCAGACCGGCGGCGGCCCAGTTCACGGTCGAGGTGAACAGGAAGAACAGCGCGGCGACGCTGTTGACGATCATCGCCAGGGCGTTCTTCACCCCGTTGATCCGCTGAAGGTCCTCCTGGAGCAGCATGCCCATCAGCGCCATCAGCAGCACACCCTGCGCGGCGCCGAAGTAGCCGCCGTAGATGCCGGTGAGGAACACCCCGACCAGCAGCACCGGGCTGCCGTCCGGATCGCCGCCGGGGCGGCGGCGAGCGGCGACGACCTTGGCGACCCGGGGCTGGATCACCACCAGGACGAGCGCCAGCAGGATCAGCACCGGGACGATCGCGTCGAAGGCGCCGCTCGGCAGCTTGATCAGCAACAACGCGCCGACCAGCCCGCCGAGCAACGAGGCCGTACCCATGCGCAGCACACGACGGCCCTGGCCGGCCAGCTCCCTGCGGTAGCCGATCACGCCGCTGAGCGAGCCGGGGACCAGGCCAAAAGAGTTGGAGACGTTGGCGGTGATCGGCGGGATGCCGACGGCGAGCAGGACCGGGAAGGTGATCAGCGTGCCGGAGCCGACGATCACGTTGATCATCCCGGCACCGACGCCGGCCACCAGGACGGCGATCGACTCCCAGAGCGTCATGGGTCACCTCTCCTCTCGGTCCTGTCCGAGGGGATCATGCCGGACCTCCCTGCCGCCCGACCAGACCCGCCCGCGATTCGGGACGTACGCCACAGTGCCGGGGCCGCAGGCTTCACCGCCATGAACGGCCGAGGGCCCGCCACCTCTCGGCAGCGGGCCCTCGGCGAAGCACGAATCGACCGATCACTCCGGGTCGATCTTCGGGTACTCCCGCGCAGGGTCGACCCGGGGACGAGCGGCACCCTTCTCGGTGTCCACCGGCCGCGGGCCGGACGCCGGGTCCAGCGGCACCTGAGTGGCCGCCGGGGCGGTCTGCGGGATGCTGGGCGCCGCAAGCGCGCCTCCGTTCACCCCGCCGTTGCCGGTCAGGCCGGTGAAGGCACCGCCGAGGCCCTTGAGCGCGTCGCCGACCTCGCTGGGGATGATCCAGAGCTTGTTGGAGTCGCCCTTGGCCAGCTCGGGCAGGGTCTGGAGGTACTGGTAGGCGAGCAGCTTCTGGTCGGCGTCGCCGTCGTGGATGGCCTCGAAGACCGTCCGGATCGCGGCCGCCTCACCGTCGGCGCGCAGGACCGCCGCCTGCGCCTCACCCTCGGCCTTGAGCACCTCGGCCTGCTTCTCACCCTCGGCCTTGAGGATCTGAGCCTGGCGCTGGCCTTCGGCGGTGAGGATCGCGGCGCGCTTGTCCCGGTCGGCGCGCATCTGCTTCTCCATCGAGTCCTGGATGGAGGTCGGCGGCTCGATCGCCTTCAGCTCGACACGGTTGACCCGGATGCCCCACTTGCCGGTGGCCTCGTCCAGGACGCCGCGCAGGCCGGCGTTGATGACCTCGCGCGAGGTCAGGGTGGACTCCAGGTCCATCGAGCCGATGATGTTGCGCAGCGTGGTGACGGTGAGCTGCTCGATCGCCTGGATGTAGCTGGCGACCTCGTATGTCGCGGCGCGGGGGTCGGTCACCTGGTAGTAGATGACGGTGTCGATGTTGACGACCAGGTTGTCCTGGGTGATCACCGGCTGCGGCGGGAACGGCACGACCTGCTCGCGCAGGTCGATCCGGTTGCGGACGCGGTCGATGAACGGGACAACGATGTTCAGCCCTGCGTTGAGCGTCCGGGTGTAGCGGCCGAAGCGCTCCACGATCGCGGCGCTGGCCTGCGGGATGACCTGGATCGTCTTGATCAGCGCGATGAAGGCCACCACGACCAGGACGACCAAAACGATAAGGACGGGTTCCACGGACTCTCCCCTAGACGACCAGGGCGGTCGCGCCCTGGATTTCGACGACGTCGACCTGCTGCCCCGGTTGGTACACCTGGCCCGGGTGGAGTGCACGAGCCGACCAGATCTCGCCGTTCAACTTGATCCGCCCGCCCTCCCCGTCGACGGTTTCCGCGACGACCGCGGTGGCACCCTGGAGCGCCTCGATGCCCATCTTGACGTGCGGGCCCTTCTGGAGCTGCCGGTAGGCGATCGGGCGGACGAACACCACCAGCGCGACCGAGACGACGACGAAGGTCAGGGTCTCCAGGACCACTCCCCCGCCCAGTGCGCCCACGCCCGCGGCGGCCAGCGCCCCGACCGCGAACATGGCAAACTCCGGCATCGCGGTGAGCACCAGCGGTATGCCGAGCCCTGCGGCGGCCGCAAGCCACCAGATCCAGCTGTCCACACGTCCATCCTAGGGAGCGAAGGCTTTCGAAGCGGACAGTTCCCGCAGGTCGAGGGGCGGAAACCGGTCGCGCGTGCGACCGGTTCCGACAGCCCTCCCGATGACGGGCGAACAGGGCCTCAGCCCAGCGGCAGACCCTGGGCCGACCAGCGGTCGCCGTGCCGCTCCAGGGTGAGCGGCAGACCGAAGCACTTGGAGAGGTTGCGGGCGGTCAGCTCGGTGTCGATCGGACCGGCCGTGAGCACCTTGCCCTGGCGGATCATCAGGACGTGGGTGAAGCCCGGCGCGATCTCCTCGACGTGGTGGGTGACCATCGCCATGGCCGGAGCGAACTCGTCCTGAGCCAGCGCACCGAGCCGGCGGACCAGGTCCTCGCGGCCGCCGAGGTCCAGGCCGGCGGCGGGCTCGTCGAGCAGCAGCAGCTCGGGGTCGGTCATCAGGGCGCGGGCGATGAGGGTGCGCTTGCGCTCACCCTCGGAGAGGGTGCCGAACTTGCGGTCCGTGAGGTTGGCCATACCGAGGCGGTCGAGCAGGGCGAGGGCACGGGCCTCGTCCGACTGCTCGTAGGTCTCCTGCCAGCTGACCGTCATGCCGTATGCGGCGGTCAGCACGGTCTGGAGCACGGTCTGCTCGGCCGGCAGCTTGTCGAACATGGCGGCACCGGCCAGGCCGATCCGGGAACGCAGCTCGAAGACGTCGATCTCGCCGAGCTTCTCACCCAGCACCGTGACCTTGCCCGAGGTCGGGAACAGGTACGAGGAGGCGATCTGCAACAGCGTGGTCTTGCCGGCGCCGTTCGGGCCCAGGATGACCCAGCGCTCGCCCTCGGAGATGGACCACGAGACCTGGTCGACCAGCGCGCGCCCCTCTCGGACCACGGATACGTCCACCAGCTCCAGCACGTCGCTCATGCCTATGCCTTCCCCAAAAACAAGATTCTCGGCCGTCGATGCGGGCGGCGAGCCTACTCCGGCAGCCGGTGGGCACGGAGTGGGTGCGCCGCACACGCATGGGCAAACCTACGCCACGCGGATGACCGCCGATTCCGTAGGCTGGCCGGATGCTCGCGACTCCTCCCGACAATCCGTACGAAGAGCCCCGTTCGGGGCGGCTCACCGCATGGGGCAACGCCCTGCTGGCGGGCCTGGTGCCGCCCGACGACGCCGCTGCGGCTGTCCTGGGCACGGACGAGATCCACCGAGTGTCCGGGCTCCCCGGGGACGAGCCCGGCGAACGGCACGGGCTGACCTGGGCGCTGGGACGACTGCGGGTACTCGGTGTGAAGGGTCTGCGCCTCGCGTTGCCCTCAGCCGGGCATCCGCTGGGTCTGACCGGCCCAAGGGCTTTCAACGAGCGCGCCATGAGTGCGGGCGAGGCCGTCCTGGCCGTGGGCGCACCGCTTGGGCTCGTGCCGGAGGTGGAAGTGCACGGCCCGGCCGACGACCGCTCGGTCACCGTGCTGTGGCGGTGTTTCGACGTCAACGATGCCCCGCCGGCGGACGTACCGTCGCTGCACGAGGCCGAGCGTGAGCTGGCAGACGGGCTCCGGGAGGCGACCGTCATGCTCACCCGCCTCGATGTGGCCGGCGCCGGACCGGAAGCCCTTCGTGCCCTCGACGCCTACCGGCGGCGCGGCCATGGCGAGCTTCTCGCTCCCGGCTACCCGCCGCGGGCCGTTCGTGTCCTGGAGTCGGCCCGCCAGGTGTCCGTCTTGCTGTCGATCGCCTCCGGCGGGCACGGCGCCGCCGTCAGCGCCTCCGAGATGGCTGCCCGCCAGACCGTCCTGGCTCCGCTGTGGCGCACCGCCCGGCGTGCCCAGGTGGCCGCCTACAACGCCCTCGTCGACGAACGAGACGACCGTTGAGACGTTCCGACTCCGAGGGCTCGCAGCGGCGAGCGCAAACACCTCGGCGCGCTCGTACCTGCCGTCGGTCCCGGGGGCCAAACCTTCCTGAGCTGCGATGGCCTCCAACCTACGCAGGGACCACCCCAATACCTCGGCTGCCTCAGCTGCCGAGAAGCTCTCCCCGAGGCGCCGCTCCAGGGCCTCGGCCGCAGCCCGTGCCGTGGCCGCAGCCCTGTGCAAGCGTTCGGTGACTGCCTGCTCCACTGCGGCATACGAGACGGCGGCCAAGGCCTCCCGGCTGTACGTCGGCCAGCCTCGGTATCCGCCGCAGGGGCGAAGATCCCCTGCGGCGGCAAGCCGCCTGACGTCTTCGGCGATCACCAGCAGGCCGGTGGTGTGCCCCAGGACCGTGGCCGCCTTGGTCGCCCCCACCGGTGGCACGACGCCCAGCGCAAGGACGATCTCCTCGGCACGGACCTTCAGCTGCGCCTCAACCATCGCCGACCAGGCGCCGTTGTCGAGGTCCGGCTCCGGGATCAGTTCACGTTCCCGCGCCAGGTTGAACTGCCATCTCCGCATCCGGAGCCGGCGCCTCAGCAACTCCGGTCCATAGGCCGCCCGGTCTCGGACAGTGTCCTGGACCAGCCTCGCTGCGCGTTCGACAGCCACGCCTGTACAACCGCCGGTGCTCGTCTCCGGACACTCGGACAAGGGGCAGTCTTCCTCCCGTCCTCGACTTCCGTCTCCGGCCCCGGCAACCGGCCTTGACCGAGACTCGGAACCCGACGGACCGTCGAACAGAAGGCATGTCAACTGAAGCTCGTGGGCCAGTACGACAGGCCCGCACTCACTTCGCATCGCGTTCATCCGGCCCTCCCTCGGGATCGGTGTCTGCGCTCAGCCTGGCACAGCTGAATGGCGACACATCGCCCGAATTCGGGCTACCCCTGCCGAACGACATACCCTGGGCCACTGTTTGACGCCTGCCTTGGCCGAAAACCTGCCGATCGGCACGGCGTCCGCATCGACGCCCCGCGCCCCCGGCGCACTACTCGTCGCGAGTTTCGCCGTGGCGAACGGCCCAAAGAGCGGCCTGGGTTCGGTCGGCCAGGTCCAACTTCATGAGGATGTTGGACACATGGGTCTTCACCGTCTTCTCCGACAGGTGCAGGCTGCGGGCGATCTCCCGGTTGGACCGGCCATCGGCGATGTGACCGAGCACCTCACGCTCGCGCTCGGTGAGGGTGCCACCGCGGCCCTGGGAAAGGCGTGGGCCATCATCGGAAAGCAGGGCTTCGGCCAGTTCGGGCTGAAGCAGGACGTGTCCGGCATGCACTGAACGGATCGCCCCGGCCAGCGCCTCCGGATCCACGTCCTTGTAGACGTAACCGGCCGCGCCGGCCCGCAGCGCGGGCACCATCGTGCGGTGCTCGGTGAAGCTGGTGACGATCAGGATCCGGGCCCTGCTGCCCTCCCCCTTGAGCGTGCGCAGGGCCTCGATGCCGTCTACGTTGGGCATCTTGAGATCCATCAGGACGACGTCGGGGTCGAGTTCACGGGCTCTCTCGACGCCCTCCGCCCCATCGGCCGCCTCCCCGACCACCTCGATGTCGTCCTGGACCTCCAGAAAGGTACGCAGCCCGCGCCGAACCACCTGATGGTCGTCGACCAGCAGGACACGGATCGACGGTGTGCTCTCAGGCACCGGGGACCTCCATCTCGACGAGCGTCCCCCGGCCGGGGGCCGACTCAAGGGTGAGCGTGCCGCCGACGGCGGCCGCGCGGTCGCGCATCGAGGCCAGGCCGAGGTGGCGGCCGGCTCGACGAACGGATTCCGGATCGAAGCCGCGCCCGTCGTCGTGCACCCGCAGCACCGCACCGCGCGCGGGCGTCCCGGCCAGGGTGACGGAGACCCGGCCGGCGCCGGAGTGGCGCAGCGCGTTGTGCAACGCCTCCTGGGCGACTCTCAACAACGCGGCCTCCTGAGCCGGCGGCAGCGCCCGGACGCCGACGGCGGCGAAGGCGACGTCGGCGGCGTGCGCCCGGTCGAGGACCTGCACCTGGGAGGCCAGGGTCGCGCTCAGCCCGTCCTCCTCCAGAGCGGCAGGGCGCAGCTCCACGACTACGGCACGCAGTTCGTCAGCGGCCTCGGCGGCCAGCCGGGCGACCTCGGCGAGTTCGGCACGGGCCCGGGCCGGGTCCCGGTCGACGAGCTTGGCGGCGGCCTTGGCGGTGAGCCGGAGCGAGAAGAGCTTCTGCGAGACGGCATCGTGCAGGTCATGCGCGATCCGGGCACGCTCACCGGCCAGCGTGAGCTCACGGCTGCGCTCGTACAGCCGTGCGTTGGACAGGGCAAGGGCCGCGTGCGCGGCGAGGATCCGCAGCAGTTCCTCGTCGTGATCGGTGAAGAGGCCGCCGCCACTCTTGTTGGCGAGGAAGATGACGCCCATCACCTCCGGCTCGTCCTCGGCCGCGTCGGTGTCCAGGATCGGCATGCCCAGGAAGGCGTCCATGTCGGGGTGGGCGGCGGGCCACCCTTCGAAGGCGGGCGCTTTGCGGACGTCCACGAGCCGGGTGGGCCCGGTCTCGTGCAGCATCGCGGCGAGCACACCGTGCTGCCGGGGCAGTGGGCCGATCGCCCGCCACTGCTCGTCGGTAACGCCGTCGACCACGAACTGGGCGAAGCCCCCGTGGTCGTCGGGCACGCCCAGGGCCGCGTATTCGGCTCCGAGCAGCCCCCGGGCCGAAGCGGTGATGCGGCGCAGCACCTCGCGGACCTCCAGGTGCCGGCTCATGGCGAGCAGCGCCTGGCTGACGGCCTCGATCCCGGACAGACAGGATTCGCAGGCGGGAAGCGGACCCGGGTGGTCCTGGTGGTCTCCGGTGGTGCTGGACATACCGCCAAACTACCGCCGCCCCGACGACCGCCGCGTCCGTCCGCGGCCGTCCCGGGCCCGGGTCCGGGGACCTAGGCCGCAGGGCCCGCCCGGGATCGCCGCACGACTGGAGGGAACGTTGAGGGGCGGCTCTCCCCCATGGGAGAACCGCCCCTCAGCCTGCCGGAGAAGGGCTCAGCCCTTCTGCATCACCTCGGGCTCGTGCCGGCGCTGGAGCCGGGTCACGATGACGCCGATGATGACCGAGATGACGATCAGCACACCCGCGTCGATCGCCCACTGGGCGACGCTGTGCTCCCAGAGCGGGTCGTAGTTGGGGTTCTGGAAGTCCTTGTTCCAGGGGCCCATGAGCTTGGACAGGTCGAGCGTGGTGGCCACGATGCCGGTGCCCCAGCGGGCCGGCATCAGCCAGGCGCCCTGCTCCAGTCCGGGCTTGCTGAAGATCTGGAAGAGGCAGCCGGTGAAGACGACCTGGATGATGGCGAACATGACCAGCAGCGGCATGGTCTTCTCGGCGGTCTTCACCAGGGCCGAGATCATCAGGCCGAACATCATCGCGGTGAAGCTGAGCAGGATCATGCCGATGGTCATCTCGATGATCGGGAGGTTCTTCACGATCAGGCCGGTCTCGGGCAGCTTGCGCGGCAGGAAGCCGACGGCGGAGATGATGGCGCCCTGGATCACGCTGAAGAATCCCAGCACGATGACCTTGGACATCATGTACGCCGAGCGGGAGAGCCCGGTGGCTCGTTCTCGCTCGTAGATCGCCCGTTCCTTGATCAGTTCTCGGACCGAGTTGGCCGCTCCGGAGAAGCAGGCGCCGATCGCGAGGATCATGATGATCGTGGCGGCCCCGCTGTTGAGGTGGAGCTGTGTCTTCGGGTTGGCCGCGAGACCCGCCTCGTTCGGTACCAGCACACTGACCGCGCCGATGACGGCCGGCAGCAGTACGGACAGCGCGAGGAAACCGCGGTCCGAGGCGAGCACCGACATGTAGCGGCGCATCAGCGTCCACAGCTGCGAGCCCCAGCTCTGCGGCTTCGGCGGTTTGACGGCCTCCTGGGCGACCTGGACGTGCTGCACCTCGCCCGCCTCCGCGACGGGCGCGGAGTACTGCTGGTAGTGCACGGAGCCGCGGTAGCGGCCGGCCCAGTCGTGGTCCGGGTAGTTCTCGAAGGCCTGGAAGATGTCCGCCCAGGTCTCGTACCCGAAGAAGTGCAGCGCCTCGTCCGGCGGGCCGAAATAGGCCACCGAACCGCCCGGCGCCATCACCAGCAGCCGGTCGCAGAGCGCGAGCTCGGCCACCGAGTGGGTGACGACCAGGATGGTGCGGCCGTCGTCGGCGAGGCCGCGCAGCATCTGCATGACCTCGCGGTCCATGCCCGGGTCGAGGCCCGAGGTGGGCTCGTCCAGGAAGATCAGCGAAGGCTTGGTGAGCAGCTCCAGGGCAACCGAGACGCGCTTCTGCTGGCCGCCGGAGAGCGCGGTGATCTTGTTGTCGGCCCGCTTGTCCAGGCGCAGCTCGTACAGCACCTCGTCGATCCGGGCCTCGCGCTCGCGCGGCTCGGTGTCGCCGGGGAAGCGCAGCCGGGCCGCGTACTTGAGGCCGTTGCGCACGGTGAGTTCGCGGTGCAGGATCTCGGACTGCGGCACCAGGCCGATGCGCGAGCGGAGCTCGGCGAACTGCTTGTAGAGGTTGCGGCCGTCGTACAGCACCTCGCCGCGGTCGGCCGGGCGGTAGCCGGTGAGGGCGCGCAGCAGCGTGGACTTGCCGGAGCCGGACGGGCCGATGACCGCGACCAGGGACTTCTCCGGGACGCCGAAGCTGACGTCGTTGAGCAGGACCTTCTTGCCGCCCTTGTGCTCGACCTCGACGGTCAGGTGGCGGGCGGAGAAGGAGACCGCGCCGGTGTCGACGAACTCCTGGAGCTGGTCGCCGACCAGGACGAAGCCGGAGTGGCCGACGGTCAGCCGGTCCTGCGGGCCCATCAGCTGACGCTGCACCCGCTGGCCGTTGAGGAAGATGCCGTTGTGGCTGCCGAGGTCGATGATCTCGTAGCGGCCGTCCGGGAGCTGACGCAGCTCGGCGTGGTGACGGGAGACCTGGAGGTCGGACACCACGATGTCGTTGTCCAGCGCACGACCGATCCGGACGGTGCGCATGGCCGACGTCAGGTTGCGGATGATGGTCGGCTGCGGGCCACCGCCGCCGTCCTGCTGCGGCGGGGCCGGGAAGCCCTGCTGCGGGAAACCGCCGTGCTGGGGCTGCTGCGGCGGGGCCGGCTGGGCCTGCGGCGGCGCGTACTGCTGCTGCGGGAACGGCTGCTGGGCCTGAGGCTGCCCCGGCCAGGCCTGCTGCTGCGGCTGCTGGTACGGGTCGTGCTGCGGCCAGCCCTGCTGCTGGGCGGGCGGCTGGGGCGTCGGCACCGGACCGCGGCTGGTGGCGGCCTCGTGCATCGGGGTGGCCGGCGCCGCGGCGGCGTGCGCGGGTGCGGAGAAGCCGAGCCGGGGGCCGTTCTCCGGGTTGCCGAGGTTGACCACGGCACCGGGGAACAGCTGGGCCTGCATGGTGCGGGCGCCGGCCACGTACGTTCCGTTGGTGCTGCCGTGGTCGTCCAGCTGCCAACCGCTGCCGTTGAAGCTCATGGTCCCGTGGTGCCAGGAGACCCTGGCGTCGTCGAACGGGAAGTCCGACTGCGGGTTGCGCCCGATGGTGTAGGACCGCCCGGGCTCCAGAGTCCGCTGCTGTCCGTTGATCTCAATGACGAGTTGCGGCACTGCTCGCCTGCCCCGCTCTCTCGGTTCCCCCGAATTGTGGCCCCCGGCCGGGGCTGCGATGTTCCTCTGACTGACGGGGGGAATCATTCCAGCCCGCCGACCGGCGATGAAAGTCACCCCGGGTGACTGTGACCAGGCTGCTACCCGCCGCGGTCCCGCGGCGTCCCGCGAGGTGGGACGGGTGCTCCCGGCCCATCGGGCGCCCGGTAGCGTGGGAGGCACCATGAACGCATCGCCCCTGGCCGCTGAGCCCCTTCCCACCGCCCAGCACCGGACCGCGGACGAGCGCACCCTGCTCGTCAAGGTGTTCGGCAAGGACCGCCCCGGCATCACCGCCGGCCTCTTCGCGACGCTGGCCGGCTTCGGCGTCGACGTCATCGACATCGAGCAGGTCGTCACCCGTGGCCGCATCACGCTGTGTGCCCTGGTCACCCCGCCCCCCGCACCCGGCGCCGAGGGTGGGCTGCGGGCCACCGTCCACCGCTGGGCCGACGAGCAGAAGCTCCAGGCCGAGATCCTCTCCGGCATCGGTGACAACCGGCCGCGCCGCGAGGGCCGTTCGCACGTCACGGTGCTCGGCAACCCGCTGACCGCCGCCGCCGTCTCCGCGCTCACCTCCCGGATCACCGCCTCGGGCGGCAACATCGACCGTGTCTTCCGGCTCGCCAAGTACCCAGTGACGGCGGTCGAGCTGGCCGTCTCCGGTGTGGCCACCGACGAGCTCCGGGCCGCGCTGGCCCAGGAGGCGGCCACCCAGCGGGTGGACGTCGCGGTGGTCGCCGCCGGGCTGGAGCGCCGGGCCAAGCGCCTGGTGGTCATGGACGTCGACTCCACGCTCATCCAGGACGAGGTGATCGAGCTGTTCGCCGCCCACGCGGGCTGCGAGGAGGAGGTCGCCGAGGTGACCGCGGCGGCGATGCGCGGCGAGCTGGACTTCGCCGAGTCGCTGCGGGCCCGGGTGGCGCTGCTGGCCGGGCTGGACGCCTCGGTGACCGAGAAGGTCCGCGCCGAGGTCCGGTTCACTCCGGGCGCGCGCACCCTGATCCGTACGCTCCAGCGCCTCGGCTACCAGGTCGCGGTGGTGTCCGGCGGTTTCACCCAGGTCACCGACCACCTGGTGGAGCAGTTGGGACTAGACTTCGCCGCCGCGAACACGCTGGAGGTGGTGGACGGCAGGTTCACCGGCCGGGTGGTCGGCGAGATCGTGGACCGGGCGGGCAAGGCCCGCTGGCTGGCCCGCTTCGCCGAGCAGGCGAAGGTGCCGCTGGAGCAGACGGTGGCGATCGGCGACGGCGCCAACGACCTGGACATGCTGAACGCGGCCGGGCTCGGTGTGGCGTTCAACGCCAAGCCGGTGGTGCGTGAGGCCGCCGACACCGCGGTGAACGTGCCGTTCCTGGACACCGTGCTGTACCTGCTGGGCATCACCCGCGAGGAGGTCGAGGCGGCCGACGCGCTGCACGGCACCCCGACCGAGTAGAGCCCCACCCGCTCTCCGGCCGAGCGGGGCCGTCCCCCGCCCCGGCCGACGGAGTGAGGCCCGCCGGAAGAGGGCCTGTGGACGCACACGAGGGGCGCGCGGATCCAACCGCGCGCCCCTCGCGTTCGTGCACGTTCCGGGGTCAGTCCTGCGGCGTGTGGTACGAGACCAGCTCGGCCACCCCCGGCTCGACGCCCTTCCAGGAGCCGTCGAAACTGAGCACCGCGATCCCCGCCGTCGGGAAGCCCCCGAGCCGCAGCCGCTCCAGCGCGTCCGGGTCCCCCGCGTCGCCGGCCAGCACTTGGGTGAGGCCCAGCACTCCCGGGTTGTGCCCGACCAGCACCACGTCCGCGTGCTCCTCCGGGGTCTCCTGGAGCACGGCGATGATCTCGCCGGGGCTGGCCTCGTAGACCCGCTCCTCGTACACCGTCTTGCGGGCCCGCTTGGTCAGCTCGTGCGCCGCCGTCTTCCAGGTCTCGCGGGTGCGCAGCGCGGTGGAGCAGAGCACGTAGTCGGGGTTGATGCCGGAGTCCGCCAGCCAACGGCCGGCGTCCTGGGCCTGGTGGCGGCCCCGGTCGGCCAGCGGCCGCTCGTGGTCGTCGACGCCGTCCGGCCAGTCGGCCTTGGCATGGCGGAGAACGATGATCCTGCGGGGCGTTTCGGCGCTCATACCCAGCAAGCTTGGCAGAAAAGCGGCCCGGCGGCGCGACGCTCCCGGGTGCCGCCACTCCGAGGGACGACGAGTGCCGTCACACCCCGCCCACCGGGGCGTCGTGCCGCGTACGGACCGCGGTCAGCCCATTGCCGTGGCGACGGAGGCGATGACCGCCACCAGCACCGCGATGGCGGCGAAGGCGAGGGCGATGCGGCCGAGCTGCTTGCGGCCGTCGGTGGGATCGGGATCGAGAACGGGCATGTCCGGGATTCTTCCATCCCGAACACGCCCGTCGTCCGCCGACCCCACCGCCTTGGCCGGGGCTTGACCTTCCGCGTCAGGCCTCGGCCCGCACCACCGGGCCCGGCCAGTCGCTCTCCCCCGCCCCGTCGGGTGTCACACCTTGGCCTGCTCCGCCTGGTGGACCGCCTCGTCCTCGATGTGCCGGGCGAGCGCCGCGCGCAGACCGAACAGCATCTGCGGCACCAGCAGCAGCGCCAGGAAGCCCAGCGGCCAGTGCCACTGGCCGGTGACCTCGTAGATCCGGCCGATCAGGATCGGGCCGGGGATGGAGATCAGGTAGCCGACGCCCTGGGCGAAGGCGGACAGCTGGGCGACGCCGCCGGCCGTCCGGGCACGCAGTCCGATCATCGTCAGAACCAGCGGGAAGGCGCAGTTGGACAGGCCCACCAGGACCGCCCAGACCCACGGAGCACCGGCCGGGGCGAGCGCCAGCCCGGCGTATCCGGCGATGCCGCAGAAGGCCAGCACGACCACGAACAGCCGCTGGTCGCCGCGACGGGCGGCGAGGTTGGGCAGGACGTAGGAGACCGGAACGCCGATCGCCATGGTGACCGCGAGCAGCACCCCGGAGGTGCCCTTGTCGATGCCGGAGTCCTGGAAGATCTTCGGCAGCCAGCCCATCACCACGTACGCACCGGTGGCCTGGAGGCCGAAGAAGCAGGCCATCGCCCAGGCCGTACGGCTGCGGGTGATCGGCAGCTTGGCCGGGACGGCGCCGTCGGCCTCCCGCCCGCCGCGCTCGCGCTTGGCGATCAGCACCGGCAGCCAGAGCACCAGCGCGAGCGCGCCGATCCCCGCCCAGATGCCCAGGCCGTAGCGCCAGTCGCCGCCGAACGCGTTGGTCAGCGGCACGGTGACGGCGGCGGCCAACGCGGTGCCGGCGGACAGGGCCATGGAGTACAGGCCGATCATCGGACCGACCTTCTCCGGGAAGTACCGCTTGATCACGACCGGGAGCAGCACGTTGGAGACCGCGACACCGGCCAGTGCGAGCGCGGTCAGCAGCAGGAAGACGGCGGTGCCGCCGGCGAAGGAGCGGGCCAGCACGCCCGCGGTGATCGCGCCCATCCCGGCCGTGACCACGGCGATCGGGCCGAGCCGGCGTGCCGCGGCCGGGGCGGCGAAGCCGAACAGCGCGAAGCACAGCGACGGGACGGCGGTGAGCAGTCCGGCGAGCGTCGGGTTCATCCCGAGGTCGTCGCGGACCTGGTCGAGCAGCGGCCCGAGGCTGGTGACCACGGGGCGCAGGTTGAAGGCGGCGGCGGCGATCGCGACGGCGAACAGCCAGCCCAGGTACTTGACGGAGCCGGAGGCGGCGGGCCGCTCGGTGGTCGGCGGCCGGCTCTCGGTCCGGTTGGAAGCGGTGGTGTCTGCTGCGGGCATGAGGAGCATCATAGAATGATGGGATGAATTGATGCACCTTGGAATTGGCATGATGTGCCGACCGTTCATCCACCGGCCACCTCCCACCCAGGCCCCACCCGAGCCGTAGTCGCAAGGAGTACCCGTGGCGCTGTCCTCGCCGAGGCGCACCCCGCTGTCCGACCAGGTGATCGCACAACTGCGTGCCCAGATCACTTCCGGTGAGTGGCCGGTCGGCTCGCGCATCCCCACCGAGGCCGCCCTGGTCGAGCAGCTCGGCGTCGCCCGCAACACCGTTCGCGAGGCCGTCCGCGCCCTCGCCCACAACGGCCTGCTCGACATCAGACAGGGCTCCGGCACGTACGTGCTGGCCACCAGTGAGCTGGCCGGAGTGATGCACCGCCGCTTCGCGGACGCCGACCAGGCACAGGTGGCCGAGCTGCGGGCGGCCCTGGAGACCTCCGCTGCCGGCCTGGCCGCCCACCGCCGCACCGCACGTGACCTGGAGCTGCTGGACGGCGCGATGGCCCGCCGGGAGGCCGCCTGGCACTCCGGTGGCGCCGAGGACTTCGTCCAGGCCGACGCCGCCTTCCACCACGCCGTGGTGTCCGCCGCCCACAACGACGTCCTGCTCGCCGTCTACGCCGACCTCGGCGAGGTCACCCGCGAGCACCTGCGGCACGACGTCGGCCCCGAGCTGATCGCCGAGCGCTACATCGGCCATCAGAGCATCCTGGAGGCCATTCGGGCCGGCGACGCCCAGCGCGCCTCGGTCGAGGCCGGCCGCGCCATCGGGGCCTGCGGCACTACCGAGAGCGGCACCGCCAAGGTCTGACCCGCGCACCGGCACCCGGCCCGGCGACGAGACCCACGCGCCAACCCACACCCTCGCCCGGGCCCTCACCCACGCGCACGCCGACGCCCCAGACCTCACCGGCCCTCGTCCCGAGAGCGCACCGACGTAAACGCCGCTGCCCGGCACCCCGTGAAGGGGCGCCGGGCAGCGGCGTACGGCCGGCAGTACGGGCGGGGTGTCAGGCGCCGATGGCGTGCAGACCGCCGTCGACGTGGACGATCTCACCGGTGGTCTTCGGGAACCAGTCCGACAGCAGCGCGACGATGCCGCGGCCGGCCGGCTCCGGGTCGCTCAGGTCCCACTTCAGCGGGGAGCGCTGGTTCCAGGTGTCCGCCAGGTCGCCGAAGCCCGGGATGGACTTGGCGGCCATCGAGCCGATCGGACCGGCCGAGACCAGGTTGCAGCGGATGTTCCGCTCGCCCAGGTAGCGCGCCAGGTAGCGGTTGGTCGACTCCAGGGCGGCCTTGGCCGGGCCCATCCAGTCGTACTGCGGCCAGGCGAACTGCGCGTCGAAGGTCAGGCCGACCACCGAACCGCCGTCCTGCATCAGCGGCAGCAGCGCCGTGGTCAGCGACTTCAGCGAGTACGCCGAGACGTGCATCGCGGTGGCCACGGACTCCCACGGGGTGTCCAGGAAGTTGCCGCCCAGCGCGTCCTGCGGCGCGAAGCCGATCGAGTGGACGATGCCGTCCAGGGTCGGCAGGTGCTCGCGGACCTGGTCGGCGATGCCGGCCAGCTGCTCGGGGTTGGAGACGTCCAGCTCCAGCACCTTGACCGGGTGCGGCAGCTTCCTGGCGATCCGCTCGGTCAGGCTCGGGCGCGGGAAGGCGGTGAGGATGATCTCCGCGCCCTGCTCCTGCGCGAGCTTGGCGGTGTGGAACGCGATGGAGGACTCCATCAGCACGCCGGTGATCAGGATCCGCTTGCCTTCGAGGATTCCACTCATGATCAGTGACCCATGCCCAATCCGCCGTCGACGGGAATGACGGCTCCGGTGATGTACGCGGCCTCGTCCGACCCGAGGAACCGCACGGTGGACGCGACCTCGGCGGGCGCCGCGTAGCGGCCCAGCGGCACGCCCGAGACGATCTCCGCGCGGCGCTCGTCGCTGAGCACGGCGGTCATGTCGGTGTCGACGAAGCCGGGCGCGACCACGTTGACGGTGATGTTGCGCGGGCCGAGTTCGCGCGCCAGCGACCGGGCGAAGCCCACCAGGCCGGCCTTGGAGGCGGCGTAGTTGGCCTGGCCCGGGGAGCCGGACAGGCCCACCACGGACGAGATCAGCACGACACGGCCCTTCTTGGCACGCATCATCAGCTTGGACGCGCGCTTGACCACCCGGAAGGTACCGGTCAGGTTGGTGTCCAGGACGGAGGTGAAGTCCTCCTCGGACATGCGCAGCAGCAGGGTGTCGTGGGTGATGCCCGCGTTGGCGACCAGCACCTCGACCGCGCCGTGCTTCTGCTCGATCTCGGTGAAGGCGGCGTCGACCTGCCCGGCGTCCGTGATGTCGCAGCGCACCGCGAGGACGTCGTACTTGGCCAGCGCCTCGGGCACCTCACCCGAGCGGCTGGTGATGGCCACCTTGTCGCCCGCTTCGGCGAAGGCCTGGGCGATCGCGAGGCCGATGCCCCGGTTTCCTCCGGTGACGAGAACCGAGCGGCTCAACGATCCACCTCTCTCCGTGTGTGAACACGTACGTCAGAATGCGTACGCAGTGTGACGCTATCGGGCGGTCGGCGGCGGCGGCGCATCGGGCTCCCACAGCGCCACCCCGAAGGATCTGTCGCAATCCGACAATCCGTGCCCGCCCCAGCCGTCCCGGCCGCGGACATCGCCCAGGCCCGGGCGCCGCCCGGATCCGAGCGACTGTACGGGAACAACACGGGCGGGCGCACCCGTTGCCCCCGTGGTGCGGGCCGCCCCGGGACGGGCCGTGCCGATCCCCGACCATCCCGGCGAGTGACGAAGGCAGAGCGGATGACCATGGCACGGCCCGGGAGCACCCACCGACGCGGACGACTGCTGGCCCTCACCGCCCTGGCGGCCGGCCTGGGCGCGACCGCCTGGGCCCTGCGCGACCTGCCGGCGGCGTTCGGCCGGCGGCCGGACGGCGAGCGCGAGGAGCGGGTCCGCAACTCCCCGCAGTACCGCGACGGCGTCTTCCACAACGCGCCCTCCACGCTCGCCCGCACCGCCGGCGCCCCGGGCTTCGACGGCGCCACCGCCCGCCGGATGCTCTTCGAGCGCGAGGGCCGCGTCCCCGCCCACCCGGTGCCGACGGTCCGCCCCGCCACCCCGCCCGGGCCGGCCGCCGAGGGTGTGGAGGTCACCTGGTACGGGCACGCCTCGGCGCTGGTGGAGATCGAGGGCTTCCGGGTGCTGCTCGACCCGATCTGGAGCGACCGCTGCTCCCCCGCCGCGCTCGTCGGCCCCAAGCGGCTGCACCCGGTGCCGGTGGAACTGGAGGAGCTGCCGCAGGTCGACGCGGTGCTGATCTCGCACGACCACTACGACCACCTGGACATGGCGACGGTCAAGCGCCTGGTGCGCAGCCAGTCCGCGCCCTTCGCGGTGCCGCTCGGCATCGGCGCCCACCTGCGCCGCTGGGGCGTCCCCGAGCACCGGATCATCGAGCTGGACTGGGACGAGACCTGCACCCTGGGCGACCTGGTGCTCACCCTGACCGCGGCGCACCACTTCTCCGGCCGCGGCCTGACCCGCAACACCACCCTGTGGGGCTCCTGGGTGGTCGCCGGTCCGAGCCGCAGGGTCTTCTACACCGGCGACTCCGGGTACTTCGAGGGCTACGCCCGGATCGGCGAGCAGCACGGGCCGTTCGACGCCGCGCTGGTCCAGATCGGCGCCTACGACGCGGCCTGGGCGGACATCCACATGACCCCCGAGGACGCCGTCCTCGCCCACCGGGACCTGTCGGCCGGCCTGCTGGTGCCCGTCCACTGGTGCACCTTCAACCTGGGCCTGCACCCGTGGGCCGAGCCGATCGAGCGGCTCGTCAAGGCGGCCAAGGAGCAGGCCGTCCCGCTGACCGTGCCGCGCCCCGGCGAGCGGGTGGACGTCGACAACCCGCCGGAGCCGGACGGCTGGTGGGAGACCGTCGGCTGACGGCCCGCACCGGCTCGCCCACTCACCTGCGCCCCGAGGCAGCGGGGCGGCAGCGGGGTCCGTCGGCACAGCCGCGACCGACGGCGCACCGGGGACCGCCGGGACAACGAGCTCCGTAAACGGACCGTACTGGCCGAAACCGCAGCGCACCGGTCGAAATGCGCTGGCCGGAAACCCGCTGGACGGGAAATGATGCGATGCGGGCGCCCCTGTGGCGCCGCACCGCCACCCTCCGCGACCTGGGAGCCCGATTGCCTCCGATCCCTCCGGCCGATCGCTCCGGCGCCCCGCACGGGCGCGCCGTCGACCCGCTGTTCCTCGCCCTGCCGCTGCGCTCCCTCGCCGACGCCGCTCTGACCCGGGCCCGCGAACTGGGCGCGAGCCACGCCGACTTCCGCCTGGAGCGGATCCGCAGCGCCTCTTGGCGGCTGCGCGACGCGCGTCCGGCCGGCACCTCCGACAGCGTGCAGCTCGGTTTCGCCGTCCGGGTGGTGCTGGACGGCGCCTGGGGCTTCGCCGCCGGCGTGGACCTCACCCCCGCCGCGGCGGCCCGGGTCGCCGAGCAGGCCGTCGCGGTGGCCCGGCTCTCCGGCGGGATCAGCCGGGCGGCCGGTTCCACCGAGCGGGTCGAACTGGCCGACGAGCCCGTGTACCGGGACGTCACCTGGGTCTCCGCGTACGAGGTCAACCCCTTCGAGGTGCCGGACGCCGAGAAGACCACGCTGCTCGCCGAGCGCAGTTCGCGGCTGCTGGCAGCCGACGGCGTCTCGCACGTCCAGGCGGCGCTGCGGACCGTCCAGGAGAACAAGTTCTACGCGGACACCGCGGGCACCGTGACCACCCAGCAGCGGATCCGGGTCCACTCCGACCTGGAGGCCACCTCGGTCGACGAGCGCACCGGCGCCTTCGACTCGATGCAGACCCTGGCCCCGCCGGCCGGCCGCGGATACGAGTACCTCACCGGCACCGGCTGGGACTGGGACGCCGAGCTCGCCGAACTGCCCGTCCTGCTGGCCGAGAAGATGAAGGCCCCGAGCGTCGAGGCGGGCCGCTACGACCTGGTCATCGACCCGACGAACCTCTGGCTGACCATCCACGAGTCGATCGGCCACGCCACCGAGCTGGACCGCGCGCTCGGCTACGAGGCCGCCTACGCCGGCACCTCCTTCGCCACCTTCGACCGGCTCGGCTCGCTCCGGTACGGCTCCGAGCTGATGCACGTCACCGGCGACCGCACCGCCGAGCACGGCCTGTCCACCATCGGCTACGACGACGAGGGCGTGGCCACCCAGTCCTGGGACCTGGTCAAGGACGGCGTCCTGGTCGGCTACCAGCTCGACCGCGGCATGGCCGGGCTGAAGGGCTTCGAGCGCTCCAACGGCTGCGCCTTCGCGGACTCCCCCGCGCACGTCCCGGTGCAGCGGATGGCCAACGTCTCGCTCCGGCCCGCCGCCGACGGCCCGGACACCGAGGGCCTGTTCACCCAAGTCGAGAACGGCCTCTACATCGTCGGCGACCGCTCCTGGTCGATCGACATGCAGCGCTACAACTTCCAGTTCACCGGCCAGCGCGCCTACGCCATCAAGGACGGCGAACTCGCCGGGCAGGTCAAGGACTTCGCCTACCAGGCCACCACCACCGACTTCTGGGGCTCGATGGCGGCCGTCGGCGGCCCGCAGACCTACCTGCTCGGCGGCGCCTTCAACTGCGGCAAGGCGCAGCCCGGCCAGATCGCGGCGGTCAGCCACGGCTGCCCGTCGGCGCTGTTCCGCAACGTCAACGTGCTCAACACCCAGCAGGAGGCGGGTCACTGATGACCGCGATGCAGCCCCACGAACTCGTCGAGCTGGCGCTCGGCCTCTCCCGCGCCGACGGCTGCGTGGTGATCGCCGACGAGGAGTCCACCGCCAACCTGCGCTGGGCGGGCAACGCGCTGACCACCAACGGCGTCACCCGCGGCCGCCGCCTCACCGTGATCGCCACCGTGGCCGGCGCCGAGGGCACCGCCGCCGGCGTGGTCTCCCGCGAGGCCGTCACCGCGGAGGAGGTGGAGGACCTGGTGCGGGCCGCCGAGGAGGCCGCCCGCGCGGCCGGCCCGGCCGAGGACGCCCAGCCGCTGATCGCCGACCGCCCCGCCTCCCCGGGCTTCACCGAGCCGCCCGCGCTGACCTCCGTCGAGGTGTTCGACGCCTTCGGCCCGGCCCTCGGCGAGGCCTTCGCCCGTGCCGCCGCGCAGGGCGAGCTGCTGTACGGCTTCGCCAGGCACGAGGTGACCTCCAGCTACCTGGGCAGCTCCACCGGCCTGCGGCTGCGCCACGACCAGCCCACCGGCACGGTCGAGATCAACGCCAAGACCGCCGACCTGTCCGGCTCGGCCTGGGTGGGCGCCGCGACCAGGGACTTCGCCGACATCGACGTCGCCGCCCTGCACACCGAGCTGACCAAGCGGCTCGGCTGGGGCGCCCGCAAGGTGGACCTGCCGGCCGGACGGTACGAGGCGCTGCTGCCGCCATCGGCCGTCGCCGACCTGATGATCGTCCTCAACTGGTCCTCCGGCGGCCGGGACGCCCAGGAGGGACGGACGGTCTTCGCCAAGCCCGGCGGCGGCACCCGGCTCGGCGACAAGCTCGGCGGCCTGCCGCTGACGCTGCGTTCCGACCCGCACGAGCCCGGCCTGGAGGCCGCGCCGTTCGTGCTCACCCACTCCACCGGCGGGGACTGCTCGGTCTTCGACAACGGCCGGCCGGTCGCCGCCACCGAGTGGATCCGCGAGGGCGTGCTGAACGACCTGATCACCAGCCGCCACACGGCCGGCCTCACCGGCCTGCCGCTGCGCCCGGCGATCGACAACCTCGTGCTGGAGACGGCCGACCAGGAGTCGGCGCCGACCCTGGACGAGATGGTCGCCCGCACCGAGCGCGGTCTGCTGCTCACCTGCCTCTGGTACATCCGCGAGGTGGACCCGGCGACGCTGCTGCTCACCGGCCTCACCCGGGACGGCGTCTACCTGGTGGAGAACGGCGAGGTCGTCGGCGAGGTCAACAACTTCCGGTTCAACGAGTCCCCGGTGGACCTGCTGAACCGGATCACCGAGGTGGGCCGCACCGAGCGCTGCCTGCCCCGCGAGTGGAACGACTGGTTCACCCGCACCGCGATGCCACCCGTGCGTGTCACGGACTTCAACATGAGTTCGGTCAGCCAGGCCTCTTAGCCACTGACCATCGGGGGGATACGAGAGACATGATGGACGAGAAGCGCCTGGTCAGATCGAGCAAGATGCTGTCGCGCATCCTGCGGCACGAGCCCGGGCTGGTGGGGGTCACGCTGGACGAGGCCGGCTGGGTCAGGGTCGACGAACTGCTCGCCGCAATCGCCGCACGAGGCAGGCCGCTCACCCGGGCCGAGCTGGACCACGTCGTGGCGACCAACAACAAGCGCCGCTTCGGCTACTCGCCGGACGGTCTCTCGATCCGCGCCAACCAGGGCCACACGGTGACGGTCGACCTCGGTCTGGCCGCCGCCGTACCGCCGCCGGTGCTCTACCACGGCACCGCGGACCGTCACCTGGCGGCGATCTTCCGCGAGGGCCTGCGCCCGATGGCCCGCCAGGACGTCCACCTCTCGGCGGACACCGAGACGGCGACCGGGGTCGGCGCCAGGCACGGCCGTCCGGTGGTGCTGACCGTGAACGCGGCGGCGATGACGGCGACCGGCCACGAGTTCCGGCTCAGCGAGAACGGCGTCTGGCTCACCGACGCCGTGCCCCCGCAGTACCTCTCGCGCCGCTCGTAGTCCGCCGCAGCATCGCACCACCGTTCGCCATTCGCCGCCGAAGGGCCTGTCCGCTCCGCCGGGCAGGCCCTTCTCGTACCCGACCGGGTGCGCCCGGCCCACCCGGTCTCGTCGCCGCCCGTGTCCGGGCGTACCGTGAGGAGGCCGCGCGGCCAGGCGCGCGGGTGCGCGACGAGGGCGGTAGGACAATGGGCAAGAGCGCCGACGACGGGCAGGTCTTCCGGATCACGGGAGCGCGCAGCAGCCTCACCGAGGACGTCCGGGGACGTCAGCGCCGCTACGTCATCTCGATGCTGGCCCGTACGGTCTGCGTGCTGCTCGCGGTGGTGCTCTGGGACGTCCAGCGGGTGCTGGCGTTCGCCGCGCTGGCGGGTGCCGTGCTGCTGCCGTACTTCGCGGTGCTGATCGCCAACGCCGGCCGGGAGCGGGCACCGGGGCTGCCGAGCACCTTCGACATTCCGCTCGACACTCCGCTGATGCTCGGCCCCGGTGGCACGGGTGGGAGAGGTGGGGCCGCTGCGACGGCTGGTACAGCAGAGGCAAAGGCCGCTGCCACCGATCCTTCACAGGACGTGAACTGACCGTCCTTTTCAGGTCGGTTCGCCCCTGCCCGGCTCGACGAAAGCTCAAAAGAAGCTCAGATTAATCATGCAAGACCTCCCCATCCGAGGGTCTTCGCGTGACATACTGCGTACGCGCTCCGCATCCCCCGTCGGAGCGACGGACCGACGCCGGGCGGCTCCCCCCGTGGCTGCCCGGCGTCGCCATGCCCGGATCATTTCGGCCCGAGCGAGCGTGGCAGACTGGCGGTGCAGAGACCCGCCAATCGTGGAGGACGGCCCGATGGACACCCCGCAGACGCCGATCTGCTCCGCCAAGGGCTGCCGGGCGGAGGCCGGCTGGGTGCTGGTGTGGAACAACCCCAAGCTGCACACCCCCGACCGCCGCAAGACCTGGCTCGCCTGCGACGAACACCGCGAGCACCTGTCCCAGTTCCTCGGAGTGCGCGGCTTCCTCAAGGAGGTCGTCGCCTTCGCCGACTGGACCCCCGAAGCCGCCGGGGCGACCGGGGAGCCGGCCTGACCACCGAGGAGCCCGTCTAACCGCCGATCGCGGACATCGGACGCTCGGGCTGCAGGAACTCCGGGTCGTCGATCCCGGCCCCGGCCTTCTTGCCCCACATCGCCGCCCGCCACAGCGCGGCCAGCTCGGCGTCGTCCGCACCCGAGCGCAGCGCGGTGCGCAGGTCGGTCTCGCCGGTCGCGAACAGGCAGTTGCGCACCTGGCCGTCGGCGGTCAGCCGGGTGCGGTCGCAGGCCCGGCAGAACGGGCGGGTGACCGAGGCGATCACGCCCACCCGGCCCGGGCCGCCGTCCACCACCCAGCGCTCGGCGGGTGCCGCGCCCCGGCGCGCGGACGGCTCCGGGGTGAGCGCGAAGCGGGCCCGCAGCAGTTCCAGGATCTCCGCCGCGGTGACCATCGACGAGCGGTCCCAGCCGTGCTGGGCGTCCAGCGGCATCTGCTCGATGAAGCGCAGCTCGTAGCCGTGCTCCAGGCACCACGCCAGCAGGTCGGCCGCCTCGTGGTCGTTGACCCCGCGCATCAGCACCGCGTTCAGCTTCACCGGCGCCAGCCCGGCGGCCTCGGCGGCGGCCAGCCCGTCCAGCACGTCCTGGTGGCGACGGCGACGGGTGAGCGTGTGGAACACCTCGGCGTCGAGGGTGTCCAGCGAGACGTTGACCCGGTCCAGCCCGGCCTCGCGCAGCGCGGTCGCGGTACGGGCCAGCCCGATGCCGTTGGTGGTCAGCGAGAGCTCGGGGCGCGGCTCCAGCTCGGAACAGGCGGCGACGATCGCGACCAGTCCCGGGCGCAGCATCGGCTCACCGCCGGTGAAGCGGACCTCGCGCACGCCCAGGTCGCGCACGGCGACGGTGACCAGCCGGACGATCTCCTCGTCGGTCAGCAGGTCGGGCTTGGCCAGCCACTGCAGGCCCTCCTCCGGCATGCAGTAGGTGCAGCGCAGATTGCACCGGTCCGTGAGGGAGACCCGGAGGTCGACGGCCTGTCGTCCGAAGGTGTCGAGCAGCACGTGGGTCCTTCCCCGAGATGCGGCCGGCCCGACCACCGTCATGGCGGGCCGGGCCAGCATAGTCATCGTGGGTCGATCAGTGGGCGCCCAGCCCGGTCAGCGAGCGGACCTCCAGTTCAGCGTACTTCGCCGGATCGGGGCGTTCCCTGGACAGCAGCGTGCCGAGCCAGCCGGCCAGGAAGCCGACCGGGATGGAGACCAGGCCGGGGTTCTCCAAAGGGAACCAGTGGAAGTCGGAGTGCGGGAAGAGCGAGGTCTTCGCGCCGGAGACCACCGGGGAGAAGACCACCAGCGTCACCGAGGTGACCAGTCCGGCGTAGACCGAGCTGACCGCGCCGACGGTGGTGAAGCGCTTCCAGAAGAGTGAGTAGAGCAGGGTGGGCAGGTTCGCCGAGGCGGCGACCGCGAAGGCCAGGGCGACCAGGGCCGCGGTGTTGAGTTTGTCCGCGAAGAGGCTGAGCACGATCGCCACCGCCCCGATCGCGAACGCGGCCCACTTCGCCGACCGCACCTCCTCCTTCTCGGAGGCCTTGCCGCGCCGGATCACGTTGGCATAGAGGTCGTGCGCGAAGGAAGCCGAGGAGGCCAGGGTGAGGCCGGCGACCACGGCCAGGATGGTGGCGAAGGCGACCGCCGAGATCACCGCGAGCAGGATGGCGCCGCCGGTGGTCCCGGCACCTCCGCCGAGCGCCTCGGCCAGCTGCGGGGCCGCCGTGTTGCCCGCCGCGTTCGCGCCCTTGATCGCCTTGGGGCCGACCAGCGCGGTCGCGCCGAAGCCGAGCGCCAGGGTCATCAGGTAGAAGACGCCGATGATGCCGATCGCCCAGAGCACCGACTTCCGGGCCGCCTTGGCGGTGGGCACGGTGTAGAAGCGGACCAGGATGTGCGGCAGTCCCGCGGTGCCCAGCACCAGTGCGATGCCGAGGCTGATGAAGTCGAGCTTGGCGGTGCTGCTTCCGTACTTCTGGCCCGGTTGGAGGAAGGCCTCACCCTTGCCGCTCGCGCTGGCCGCCGCGCCGAGCAGTTCGGAGGGGTTGAAGTGGTACTTGGCCAGCACCAGGACGGTCATCAGGGCGGCGCCGGCGATCAGCAGGACGGCCTTGACGATCTGCACCCAGGTGGTGCCCTTCATTCCACCTATCACCACATAGACGATCATCAGCAGGCCGACCCCGACGATGGTCCAGCGCTTGGCGGCGTTCCCCTCGGCCCCCAGCAGCAGCGCCACCAGGGTGCCGGCGCCGACCATCTGGGCGAGCAGGTAGAAGATCGACACCACGATGGTGGAGACGCCCGCCGCGGTGCGCACCGGGCGCTGGCGCATCCGGAAGGCGAGCACGTCCGCCATCGTGAAGCGGCCGGAGTTGCGCAGTGGTTCGGCGATCAGCAGCAGCGCGACCAGCCAGGCGACCAGGAAGCCGATCGAGTAGAGGAAGCCGTCGTAGCCGCTGAGCGCGATGGTCCCGGCGATGCCGAGGAAGGAGGCGGCGGACATGTAGTCACCGGAGATGGCCAGGCCGTTCTGGAAGCCGGTGAAGCCGCGCCCGCCGGCGTAGAAGTCGGAGGCACTCTTGGTCTGCCGCCCGGCCCAGACGGTGATGCCGAGGGTGGCCAGGACGAAGACGCCGAACAGGGCCATCGTCAGGCCGCGGTGCTCGGTGGCGGAGCTGGCGAGCAGGCTCATTCGGCGGACTCCCGGGGGGCGTGGACGACGGCGCCGTGCGCCTCGCGGATCGCCGTGGCGGACGGGTCGATCCGCCGGTCCGCGTAGCGGGCGTACCAGGCGGCGATGGCGAAGGTGGTCGCGAACTGCAGCAGCCCGAGCACCAGGGCCACGTTGACGTGCCCGATGACCTTGGTCCGCATCAGTCCGGGGGCGTAGCAGGAGAGCAGGACGTAGAGCAGGTACCAGAGCACGAAACCGATGGTGACCGGGAAGGCGAAGCTCCGGAACGAGCGCCGCAGGGTACGGAACTCCTCGCTGTCATCGATGAGTTGGACGTCCGTGGCGGCGGTGGTGCTCGGCGGCGAATCCACGCGGGTCTCCTCACTCCTTCGGCGTATGTGTCACACGGGGGGGGACGATCGAACGTGAGGGGCGTCACATGTCTGGTGTGCGCCGCGCAATGCTAGGAGCGTCCTGCCCGCCCCGGAAGGGGTTGACCGCGATCAGTCGACCGTTCACCCCCTCGCACCATCCGATTGGCCGAAAAGCAGTCCATCCCAGTGCCCGCACCGCCCATCGACCGGATCCGGGCCGCCGTCCGCACACCCCCGGAAGAACGGCACCGGCCCGTGCCGCACCCCGAACGGGGCGGCACGGGCCGGTGCGGGAGACCGACGTCTCAGAACGCGATGCGCACCTTCAGCGCCGAGCGGTCGTCCATCGCGCGGTAACCGTCCGGAACTCCGTCCAGATCGACGGTGCGGTCGAAGACCAGACCCGGCTCGATGGCACCCGAGAGCACGTCCGGGAGCAGCTCGGGGATGTACGCGCGGGCCGGGGCGACGCCGCCGTTCAGCGAAACGTTCCGGCCGAACATCTGACCGATGTCGACGCCCGCGCTGCCGCCGTGCGGCACCCCGACGTAGCCCACCGCACCGCCGTCCCTGGCGATCGAGATGGCCGTCCGCATGGACTCCTCGGTGCCGACCGCCTCCAGCACCGCGTGCGCGCCCTGGCCGCCGGTCAGCTCCTTCACCGCCTCGACGGCGGCCTCGCCGCGCTCCGCCACCACGTCCGTCGCACCGAAACGGCGGGCCAGCTCGGTGCGGGCCGTGTGCCGGCCCAGCGCGATGATCCGGCCCGCGCCCAGCCGGTGCGCGGCCAGCACGCCGCACAGGCCCACCGCGCCGTCGCCGACCACCGCGACCGTCGCACCCGGGCGCACCCGCGCCGAGACCGCCGCGTGGTGCCCGGTCGCCATCACGTCGGACAGCGCCAGCAGCCCGGTCAGCAGCTTCTCGTCACACGCCGCCTCCTTCGGCAGCTTCACCAGCGTGCCGTCCGCGAACGGCACCCGCACCGCCTCGCCCTGGCCGCCGTCCGAACCGACTTGCCCCCAGAACCCGCCGTGCGGGCAGGAGGTCTGGAGGCCTTCGAGACAGAAGTCACACGACCCGTCCGACCAGACGAACGGCGCCACCACCAGGTCGCCCTTGGCGAAGCCGCGCACCTCGGCGCCGGCCTCCTCGACCACGCCCAGGAACTCGTGCCCGATCCGCTGCCCGGCCACCCGCTGCGCCACCCCGCGGTAGGCCCACAGGTCGCTGCCGCAGATACAGGCGTTCACCACCCGGAGCACCACGTCCGTCGGCTGCTGGACCACCGGGTCCGGCACCTCTTCGATCCGGATGTCGTTGGGGCCGTGGATCACGGTGGCACGCATGCGCTGTTCCTTAGCTGAAAACGATCTCGACCAGGTGTACGACACCCCCGTCGACCACTCTATTCCGGCCGGTCGGTCGGAACACTCCGACCGGAGCGTCCCCTCCCGCCCCTTATCCTGTTGGACCATGCAACCGATCCAGCCCGAGACGTACGGAGTGCCGCGGACCGCCCCGGTCCCCGCCCAGCGCTCCGCCGCCCCCACCGGGGGCTTCGCGGTCGTCGACGTCGAGACCACCGGTCTCGGCCGCTCCGACCGCGTCATCTCGGCGGGCGTCTACCGGCTGGACCCGGACGGCGACGTCATCGACCACTGGTACACCCTGGTCAACCCCGGGCGGGACCCGGGCCCGGTCTGGATCCACGGCCTCACCGCCGAGCTGCTCTCGGCCGCCCCGACCTTCGCGCAGGTCGCCGACGAGTTCGCCGACCGGCTGCGCGGCCGGGTCCTGGTCGCACACAACGCGCTCTTCGACTGGAACATGATCTCCCGCGAGTTCTCCCGGGCCGGCCTGCACGCCCCGGTCGAGCAGCGGCTGTGCACCATGGTCCTCTCCCGCGACCTGCGGCTGCCGCTGCCCAACGGCAAGCTGGCCTCGCTCGCCGCCCACTTCGGCGTCCAGCAGCGCCACGCCCACAACGCCCTGGACGACGCCCGGGTGCTCGCCGAGGCCTTCCGCCCCAGCCTGCACCTCGCCCGCGACGGCGGCGTGCCGCTGCCGCTCCAGAACTGCGTCGCGGTCACCGACCTCGGCGAGGAGGAGCCCGCCACCCCCGGTCGCAGCACCTGGACCGGTGCCACGTACCGCCAGAGCAAGAAGCGCCTGCCCTGCCCGTACCCCAACCCGGGGCGCTGGGAGGACGGCAAGCCACTGGTCCAGGGCATGCGGGTGGCCATCACCGGCGACACCGCCACCGACCGCGAGGTCCTGGAGGACCGCGCGGTCGAGGCCGGCCTGCACGTCGCCACCTCGGTGAGCCGCCTCACCAGCCTGCTCGTCACCAACGAGCCGGACAGCTGGAGCGGCAAGGCCCGCAAGGCCCGCGACGTCGGCACCCCGGTGGTCGGCGAGGACGCCTTCCTCCAGTTGTTGCGCGAGGTCGCCCCGCACCCCGGTGCGTGAGCCCGTTGTGAGGTCGGCGTACCGTTCCCATGTGTACCGTTTTCTGCTGACCCGACAGTGGCTGATCACCATGCTGATCGCGCTGCTGCTGATCCCCGCGACGATCAAGCTGGGCTTCTGGCAGCTGCACCGCCACGAGGCGCGGGTGGCCAGGAACGAGCTGATCGGCCAGGCCCTCACGGCCGCGCCGGTCCCCTTCGACACCCTGTCGGCGACCCCCGGCTTCGCGGTCCCCAAGGACCTCACCTGGCGCGCGGTGACCGCCAACGGACAGTACGACCCGGCACACGAGTTCGTGGTCCGCAAGCGGACCGACTCCAACGGGAGCATCGGCTACTTCGTCGTGACCCCGTTCCTGCTCGCCGACGGCAAGGGCACCGTCCTGGTCAACCGCGGCTGGGTCGCCTCCGGCAACGGGGCCGTCGAGTACCCGCCCGTCCCGGCCGCCCCCACCGGCGAGGTCTCCCTCGCCGGCCGCCTGCGCGCCGAGGAGACCTACGGCGACAGCGGCATCAAGGACCGCACCGGGCTGCCCGACCGCCAGTTCAACCTGATCAACACCGACGAGCAGGCCAAGCGGACCGGCGCCGCCCTCCTCGGCGGCTACCTCGAACTCGACGGCACCACCCCGGCCCCGGCCGACCAGCCCCAGCTGATCCCCGAGCCCAACCACTCCGACATCGGCCCGCACATGGCCTACGCCATCCAGTGGTGGCTGTTCACCGCGATGATCCCGGTCGGCGTCTGGGTCCTCGCCCGCCGCGAGGCCAAGGACCGCGCCAAGCAGGCCGCCGAAGCCGAGGTCCCGCTCGACGCCGTCCCCGCCTAGCTAGAGCACGTCCTCGAGCTCCCGCAGCAACCGCGCCTTCGCCCGCGCGCCCACCACCGACCGCACCGGCTGCCCGTCCCGGAACACCATCAGCGTCGGCATCGACAGCACCGCGTACGCCGCCTGCGTCCGCGGGTTGTGGTCCACGTCCACACTCACCACCCGCAGCCGGTGCGCCTCCTCCCGTGCGATGTCCGCCAGCACCGGCGCCATCATCCGGCACGGCGGGCACCAGTCCGCCGTGAAGTCGACCAGCACCGGTCCTTCGGCCGCCAGCACCTCGGTGGCGAACGTCTCGTCCGTCACCGCCGGCACACCCGTGATCTGCACCATCGTCTACTCCTTCACCAGTTCACACAGAGGCGGTTCCTCGACGGCGGCCAACTCGTCCCGGGCCTTCACCGCCCGCTCGAACTGCCCCGCCACCTGAGTCCGCACGTCCTGGAGCCGGGCGATGCACTCGTCCAGCTCCCCCAACTTCCGCCGGTACACCTCCAGAGAGGCCGGGCACGAGTCCCCCTCCGGGTGCCCCGCCCGCAGGCACTCCACGAACGGCCTGGTCTCCTCCAGCCCGAACCCGAAGTCCTGCAGCATCCGGATCTCCCGCAGCAACCGCAGATCCCCCTCGTCGTACGCCCGGTACCCGTTGCCCGCCCGCCGGGCCGGCAACAGTCCCAACTGCTCGTAGTACCGCAACGCCCGCGTGGTCGTCCCCGCCCGCTCCGCCAACTCCCCGATCCGCATGCCGAACCACTCCTCCCGCACTTCCGACAACGACCGTAAACCTTCCCCTCAACGTCAACGCCAGCCTCAACCCCGCAGGCGCACAGACGCGCAGCCACGCAGGCACGCAGGCACGCAGGCACGCAGGGCAAAGCCCACCCCACCAGCAACTCCCAGCAGGCACTATGTCCCCATGGATCTCGGACTGAAGGACAAGGCCTACATCGTCACCGGCGCCACCCGAGGCCTCGGCCTCGCCGGCGCCCGCGAACTCGCCGCCGACGGCGCCCGTGTGCTCATCAGCGGCCGAACCCGGCAAGCCGTCGACACCGCCGTCGCCGAACTCGAAACTCTCGGCACCGCCCGGGGCCTCGTCGCCGACAACGCCGCTCCCGACACCCCGGAGCGCCTCATCGCCGAGGCGCGCCGGCAGTTCGGCCGCCTCGACGGCATCCTGATCAGCGTCGGCGGCCCCAAGGCCGGCTCCGTAGAGACCACCCCCGAGGACGCCTGGCGCGACGCGTTCGAGTCCGTCTTCCTCGGCGCCCTACGCCTCGCCCGCGCCACCGCAGCCGCACTCCCCGACGGCGGTGTGATCGCCTTCGTGCTCTCCAGCTCGGTCCGCCAACCGATCCCCGGCCTGGCCATCTCCAACGGTCTGCGCCCTGGCCTCGCCATGGCCGCCAAGTCCCTCGCCGACGAGCTCGGCCCCCGCGGCATCCGGGTGCTCGGCCTGCTCCCGGCCCGGATCGACACCGATCGGGTCCGCGAACTCGACGGTCTCGCCGCCGACCCGGATGCCGCCCGCGCCGCGGCCAGCGCCGCCATCCCGCTCCGCCGATACGGCTCCCCCGAGGAGTTCGGCAAGGTCGCCGCCTTCCTGCTCTCCCCTGCGGCGTCCTACCTGACCGGCATCATGGTCCCGGTCGACGGCGGCGCTCTCCGCTCCCTCTGATCTCCGCCCCTTACATCACCCTCGACTATTCCAATCCTGACTAATCACCATCGACCAATCACCTCCGACCAATCCGTGCCGCTCACTCCACCCGCGGCTGCCTGCGCCCCCGCCGACCCCGCCGCGGCTCGGCGGAGGCCGCCTGCAAGACCCGGATCCGCAGCTCGGCCGGCAGCTCCGCCAGCCGCAGGCTCCCGAGGGCGTCCGCCCGAGGCCCATCCTCGAAGTGCTCCACCAGCGCTGCCGGGTCCCCGCCCGGCTTCAGCCGCACGGCACCGCGCAAGCGTGGATGGCCGGGCGCCCGCACCAACCGCACTCCGGCCCGCTCGACCTCCGGCAGCACCGCCGTCCCACTCTCCAGCGCCTCCTCCAGCGCCCGCGCACCGACCCGCAGCCGAAGCCCGCTCACCCCCGGCGTCGGCACCGCGATGCTCGACAGCCCACTGCGCCTCAGCTGCGCCACCAGCCACCACGCCATCCCCGCCACGAGCACGGCCAGCCCGCCGATCACCGTCGGCCACCACCACGCCGACGCCACCCAGCGCCCCCTCGACCGCGCGCTCACCACCGGCTGGTCCGGCGCGGTGAGCGGCCACCACCCCGGCGGCTGGACACCCAGCCTCCGGTACAGGTCGAGCCCACCCGCCAGCACCAGCACCCCGACACCGAGCAGCACCACCCCCACCGCCCCCAGCAGCACCCGATTGACGACCGTCCGCCTCACCCGGCCGCCCCCGACCCCTCGCCACCGGCCGCCCCGGCGCCGCCGTCCCCGGGCCCGGGGACGACCCCCTCGTCCTCCCCCACCACACCCGCCGTCCCCCGCGCCGCCCGCACGTCCAACCGCATCGGCCGCCCCAGCCCCACCCTCCCCAGCTCGTCCCGCAGCTGCCGCTGCACCAACGCCGGCTCCGCCGCCCCGGCCAACGAGATCCGGATCCGCCGCCGCCCGACCCGGATCCGCAGCCGGTCGATCCCGTCCAGACCTGCTGCCCGGTCCGTCAGCAGGTGCCCGACACCGGCCCGGTCGATGGCCGCCGTCGTCCCCCCGTACGGCCGCAGTACGAGCCACCGCCGCAGTCCGGGAGCGACGGCCAGCCACAGCAGCCACCCACCGAGCAGGGTCGCCGCCCCGGCCCCCACCAGCACCCACAGGTCGTCGAGGTGCCGCGTCGCCAGCTCATCCGCGATCTGCGCCCGCCACCTCCGCGCCGGCTGCCCCACCCGCACCGCGACCACGTCGTACAGCAGAGCGCCCGACACCACCAGCACCGCCGTCGCCACCAGCGCGGCCGCGGCCGTACGAGGCGCCCGCAGCCGCCGCACCTTCCCCGGCCGAACCCCCGGACCAGCCCCAGGATCAGCCCCCTGGTCCGCCCCCTCCGCCCCGGAAGCCTCCGTACTCACGACGCGCCCCCTGTCACCAACTTCTCGACCACGACCACCACTTCCGACACCCTGGTCCCGGTCAGCCCCACCACCCGCTCGGCGATCCGCCCCCGCACCGCCCCGGCCAGTGCCGCGATGTCCGACGGAAACGGCAGCTCCACCGTGACCCTGACCGTCACCGTGCTCCCCGGCACGGTCACCGAGACATGCGGCGGCGCCCCCTTCGCCCGCCCGGCGGGCCAGGCCTCGGCCAGCACCTCCCGGACGGCCCGAGCCGCGATCCGGGCATACACCCGATCAGCCACCCGAAGCCGCCCCCGGCGCCCGGGCACGGAACCCGAAGCCGGACCGGCGACCGGACCGGAAGCCGAAGCCGGAACCGACACGGGCCCCGCCATCAGCGGCGCCGGTCGCGGCCGCGGAGCAGCTCCCCGAGGTCGCCCAGCTCGATGTCGCCCTCCAGCAGGCGCCCGACCACGAAGCCGACCAGTCCGAGCACGGCCACCAACAGGAAGGCCGCGAACCCGCCGAAGTACCCGGCGAAGCCGAGGGCCATGCCCACCACCAGGCCGACGATGGCCAGGTTCATCCGCTACTCCCTCGTCTCCCGCTACCTCGTCCAGCCGGACCCCGGCCCGCCGCCACCGCCACGGGCCTCACCATCGCGCCGCTACTTGAGCTTCGGCCGCTGACCTGACGTCGCGACCGGTTCCTCTTCCTCCTCGTACTCCGGTTCGTCCGGCAGGTGGACGTCGTTGACCGCGATGTTGACCTCGACGACTTCCAGGCCGGTCATCCGTTCGACCGCATTGATGATGTTCTCCCTGACCTGCCGGGCCAGTTCGGGAATGACCACGCCGTACTCGACCACCAGGGCGATGTCGATCGCGGTCTGCTTCTCGCCGACCTCGGCCTTGATACCCCGTCCGACGCTGGGCTTGCCGCCGGGCACCCGGTCCCGCATCGCGCCGAAGGTACGGGCGAGCCCGGAGCCGAGCGCATGGATGCCGGTGACCTCGCGGGCCGCCATCCCGGCGATCTTCTCCACCACGCCGACGGCCAGCGCCGTACGGCCGCGTTCCTCCACCGGCTTGGCGCCGCCCCCGGCGCCGGGCGGCGAACCGGGGGGCGGACCGCTGCCGGCGTGCTTGTGCATGGTCGCGGGCGTCGGAGTGTCAGGCATGGGCACATCTCCCGTCGTACGGCTCCAGCTATATCGCAAACCTCCCCAACTCTGGCATTCCGCCGCGTCCCCCGCCCGCCGAGCGGCGCCAACCCGACGCCCGTCCGGCCGTACGCGGACCCCGCGGCCGTACGACCCCGCAACCCCGGCCGGAACGCCGCCGGCGCCCCCGGAAACACCGAAAGGGCCCGCCCCCGGGAGATCCCCCGGGGGCGGGCCCTGCGTCGGTGCCGTACGGCGGTCAGTCACCGATGCCGGCGAGCTCCCGCAGCCGACGGGCCTGCGCCGCCCGTTCGGCCGAACGCTGCTCGTCGAAGGAGCGCCCGGCGGCCCCCTGCAGCAGGGCCTTGGTCTCGATCACCGCTCCGCGCGGAGCGGCCAGCAGGGCCGCCGCGAGATCGCGGGCAGCCGCCTCCAGCTCCTCCCCCGGCACCGCCAGGTTGGCCAGCCCGATCGCGGCGGCCTCCTCGGCACCCACCCAGCGTCCGGTCGCGCAGATCTCCAGTGCTCGCGCGTAGCCGACGAGTTCGGTGAGCGGCTTGGTGCCCGCCAGGTCCGGCACGAGGCCCAGCGAGGTCTCCTTCATCGCGAACCGGGCGTCCTCGGCGACCACCCGCAGGTCGCAGCCGAGGGCGAGCTGGAAGCCCGCGCCGACGGCGTGGCCCTGGACCGCCGCGATGGAGATCAGGTCCGGACGGCGCCACCAGGTGAAGGCCTCCTGGTACGAGGCGATGGCGTCGTCCAGCTCCGCGTCGGTGGAGGCGGCCAGCCGGAGGAAGGTGGGCTCACCCGGGATGCCCTCGGGGGTGAACATGGCCCGGTCCAGCCCGGCCGAGAAGGAGACCCCCTCCGCGCGCAGCAGCACCACCCGGACGCTGCCGGGCAGCTCGCGGCCGGCGTCGGCGAGGGCGCGCCAGAGCGCGGGCGACTGGGCGTTGCGCCGCTTGGGCTGACACAGGGTGACAACGGCGAGTTCGCCTTCGATCTCCAGGCGGACGCCGTCCCGCTCCCAGCTCGGGGCCTGCGGGTCGGTGGCGGGGGCGGTCATGCGGGGACCTCCGGTGGCGAGGGACTTGGCTACCGGAGAGTAACAAACCTGGGCGCGCCAGGGCAGGGCCCCGACCCCGGAAAGATCGACGGGGCCGCGAAGACCGACGATGAGCGAAAGGAAAACGAACGGAGAAAAGAAACGGGGGACGGGCGACACCCCGGACATGACGATCGGCGGCCGGTCCACACGACCCGAGGGCGGACGCCCAGCCGACGCTCAGCTGACGTCTCCTCGGTCGGCGCCCTGCCGCCGCGTCATCCAGCCTATGGCTGACGAACCGTCAGGAACCTGCCCCGGCAGTCGCCTTGCTCTTGCCCCGCGTGGCACCGCCACGACCCCGGAGAATGACTCCGGATTCGCTCAACATCCGGTGCACGAAGCCGTACGAACGACCGGTCTCCTCCGCGAGAGCGCGAATGCTCGCCCCGGAGTCGTACTTCTTCTTGAGATCGGCCGCGAGCTTCTCACGCGCGGCACCGGTCACCCGGCTGCCCTTTTTCAGAGTCTCGGCCACCCGTGCCTCCTCGTAGCGTTGCTCGGTCAGATTCCCATGATCACCCATCCACCGCGTCCTGGCCACCCATTCGACAAGGTCGATGTCGGAAATGCGTGGTCCGCCGGTGGTGATCCGAGCGCATCGGGGCGCTCACACAGAGTGCGCGCCCCCAGGTGGAAGTCGCCATTCGCCGAGAAAGAGCTGATCAGCAGCGTCGGCCCGACCACGATCGAGTGGCGGGCCGACGGGAAGTCCTTAAACGGAATCCAGGTCTACTTCATTCCCGGACACGCCGAAAGGACTAGATATTCTCATCCGAAAAGCGGATGTCGCGTCTACTTCGGGTCAGGCGAGGGAGACCAGATCGGCGTAGGCCGGGCTCCAGAGGTCCTCCACCCCGTCCGGCAGCAGGATGATCCGCTCCGGCTGGAGCGCGTCGACCGCGCCCTCGTCGTGGGTGACCAGGACGACCGCCCCGGCGAACTCGCGCAGCGCGCCCAGGATCTCCTCACGGCTGGCCGGGTCGAGGTTGTTGGTGGGCTCGTCGAGCAGCAGCACGTTGGCGGAGGAGACCACCAGGGTGGCCAGCGCCAGACGGGTCTTCTCGCCGCCGGAGAGCACCCCGGCCGGCTTGTCGACGTCGTCGCCGGAGAACAGGAAGGAGCCGAGGATCTTGCGGATCTGCACCAGGTCGGTGTCCGGGGCGGCCGAGCGCATGTTCTCCAGCACGCTGCGGTCCGGGTCCAGGGTCTCGTGCTCCTGGGCGTAGTAGCCGATCTTCAGGCCGTGGCCCGGAATCACCTCGCCGGTGTCCGACTGCTCCACCCCGGCGAGCATCCGCAGCAGGGTGGTCTTGCCGGCGCCGTTCAGGCCGAGGACGACGACCCGCGAACCGCGGTCGATCGCCAGGTCCACGCCCGTGAAGATCTCCAGCGAGCCGTAGGACTTGGAGAGGTCGGCCGCGGTCAGCGGGGTCTTGCCGCAGGGAGCCGGGTCCGGGAAGCGCAGCTTGGCGACCCGGTCGTTCTGGCGCACCTGCTCCAGCCCGGACAGCAGCTTCTCGGCACGGCGGGCCATGTTCTGCGCGGCCACCGTCTTGGTCGCCTTGGCGCGCATCTTGTCGGCCTGGGCGTTGAGGGTCGCGGCCTTCTTCTCGGCGTTGGCCCGCTCGCGCTTGCGGCGCTTCTCGTCGTCCTCGCGCTGCTGCTGGTACTGCTTCCAGCCCATGTTGTAGACGTCGATGGCCGACCGGTTGGCGTCCAGGTAGAAGACCTTGTTGACGACCGTCTCGACCAGGTCGACGTCGTGCGAGATGACGATGAAGCCGCCCTTGTAGGTCTTCAGGAAGTCCCGCAGCCAGGCGATCGAGTCCGCGTCCAGGTGGTTGGTGGGCTCGTCGAGCAGCAGCACGTCGGAGTCCGAGAAGAGGATCCGGGCCAGCTCGACGCGGCGGCGCTGACCACCGGACAGGGTGTGCAGCGGCTGGGCGAGGATGCGGTCCGGCAGGCCCAGCGCGGCGGCGATGGTGGCGGCCTCGGCCTCGGCGGCGTACCCGCCCTTGGTGAGGAACTCGGTCTCCAGCCGGGCGTACTTCTTCATCGCGTTGTCCTGGGTGGCGCCCTTGCCGTTGGCCATCCGGTCCTCGTTCTCGCGCATCTTCTTCAGCACGGTGTCGAGGCCGCGGGCGGACAGGATGCGGTCCTTGGCGAGGACGTCCAGGTCACCGGTGCGCGGGTCCTGCGGGAGGTAGCCGACCTCGCCCGAACGGGTGACGGTACCGGCGGCCGGCAGGCCCTCGCCGGCCAGCACCTTGGTGAGCGTGGTCTTGCCCGCGCCGTTGCGGCCGACCAGGCCGATCCGGTCGCCGGCGGCGACCTTGAAGCTCGCGGACTCGATCAGGATTCGGGCACCGGCACGCAGTTCGAGGGCGTTGGCGGAAATCATGGCTGGGTACTACTCCTGGGACGTGGGCGGGCGGCCGGGTGCGACGGCCCCGGGGCCGGTTGACGTGAGGGGGACTTCATCGACGGTCGGCGCGGCCTTCGTGGCGCCGCCGCCCGCTATTGCCCGGAGAAAATAGCCATGGCGGCAAGTCTACCGGGCCCCACACGGCCCCCGAGGAGTCGCCGGCCAGGGAGTGCCCGCCGCTCCCCGGGCCGTCCCTGCTACTGCGGCTGCGCGGCCGGCCGGTCCCCCACGGGGGCGTCGGTGGCGTCCGGGGCGGGGGCTCCCGCCGGGGCCTGGGCCGCCGACGGGTCCGCGCAGCCGCCCTGCGGACGGACAGCCGCGAACGGGGCGTCCACGCTGCCGCAGGCCGTCTCGGGCGCGGCCGCCTTGGTGTCGAAGACCCTGGGCGGGACGATCGGGCCGTCGGTGATCTCCACCCTGCTGCGGTCCAGGACCTTGACGGTGGCGGTCGGGCCGGTGTTCGTCGTCCAGCCGTTGCTGTCCAGCCGGTAACCGGTGATGCCGCCGGAGACGGCCTGCCCACCGCTGTTGGTGCAGGTGCGCGGGACGAGCACGGCGTAGTCGGTGTGGACGGCGCGCAGCGGGTCGTAGACGCAGCTGCCGGACGGCTTGTCGTTGTAGCGCAGGTCGCCGTCGGCGTCGCGCAGGCCCATGGTCAGGTTCGGCGTGACCAGGGCGAGCCAGGGCGAGCCGTCCCGCTGGACGGTGTGCAGCGCGGCCGCGGCCCGCTGCTTGGCGAGCGCCGTGCGCTGGGCGTCGGTCCGCTTGTCGGCGCCGGGCTCGCCGTCGCCGCGCAGCCAGTCGGCCAGGCCGGGCACCGCCCGGTGCCAGCGCACCTCGTGGTCGCCGGGGCGCACCGAGGTGACCAGGCCGTCGTCCCAGACCACGATCGCGTTGTCGCCGGCCATCGCCAGGTGGAGCGCCTCGGCGCCCTCGCGGCGGTAGGACCAGGCCTGCTCGCCGGTCCGCTTGTGGAAGGCCTCCAGGCCGGGGCCCACCCGCAGGTCGAGGTCGGCCGAGCTGAGCGACTCGGAGTTCACCGGCGCCGCCCCCGCGTCGCCGGGTCCCGCCACCCGGTCGCCGAACGGCACCGGCTTGTTCGCGTGCGCCGCCGCTCCGACCGCAAGGACCAGCATCACCGCCGAGGCAGGCAGGATCGAGCGGGGGGTCAGTACACGCAGTGGCTTCCAGGACACCGCCGGAGCGTACCTTTCGCCGGGCCCGCGAGTCAGCCCGGTTCCGCCGCCCGCCCGTCCCGCCCAGCGCGCGCCCGGCGCCGTGCGCCCTCCCCGCATGCCCGCCCGCCCACCTGCACCATCGGGGCTCCGACCGCTGCGCGGGGCGTGCCGGAGCGGGCCGGACGGGCCCGGCCGGACCGTTACAGAGCTGATACATGGCCGCCGGTCGCCGGGCGTTGCGACAGACGGCGTTCGAATGGCGCCCACTTTAGGGTGACATTCGGCTTTTTCGCCCTCCGTCGGCCCTACTGTCGGCGAGCGGGGCGCCACGGTCCGTCCACGCCGAGACGGGGCGCCCCGCTCACGCGACGTCCGGAGGAGAGAGCATGCGAATCGGCCGCCTGACGCTGGCCGCCGCCACCCTGTTGCTGATGGCCACGGCCAGCGTTCCTGCCGGGACGCCGTTCAGCCAGACCGAACGGCACACCCTCTCCTCGGACGCCGTCGAGCCGCGCGGCGCGGCCCCCCGCCCCCTGGTCCAGCGACCAGCGCACGAGCCCCCGTTCGGGGCCTTCGTCGGTTCCTGGGACGACTACATCCCGCAGATCGGCCGGTACGCACAGTGGCTGGGCGACGCGAACATGCAGGTCGGCCACACCTATCTGGCGGGCAACGGCTGGAGCGACGTCGAGGGCGAGCCGTTGGTGCTCGGCCTGTGGTCGCAGTGGCGGCAGGCCGACCCGTCCCGGCTGCTGGTGCTCGGTGTGCCGATGCTGGTGCCCAACGAGGCGGACGTCCCGGACGGCGAGGTCGCCAAGCTGCTCGCCCAGGGGGCGCGCGGGGACTTCGACGGGCACTTCCTCAAGCTCGCGCGCCGGTTGGTCGCGCTGGGCGGCGCGGACACCGTGCTCACTCTCGGCTGGGAGATGAACGGCACCACGTACACCCACCGCTGCAAGCCCGACCCGTCCGCGTGGAAGGGGTACTGGCGGCGGATCGTCGGGGTGATGCGCTCGGTGCCTGGGCAGCGGTTCCGGTTCGACTTCGCCCCCAGCCGGGGTCTGGACGCCGTCCCGTGGACCAAGTGCTACCCCGGCGACGACGTGGTCGACATCATCGGCATGGACAACTACGACCAGCCCGCCGGGGGCACCTTCGACGACTACGTGCGCGAGCCGTACGGCCTCCAGGACCAGGTGGAGTTCGCCGCCAAGCGCGGCAAGCCGGTCTCGTACCCGGAGTGGGGGCTGTTCCGCAACGGCGACAACCCCGAGTTCGTGCAGCGGATGGTCGACTGGATCCGCACCCACGACACCGCTTACCAGACCGTCACCGACTACTGCCCGCACGGCTTCTTCCAGTGCGACCGCAATCCGCGCTCGGCGGCGAGGTTCAAGCAGCTGATGTCCGGTTCGAAGGGGGCGCCGGAGCCGTCCGGCGTACCGACGGCCCCCGCAGCCCCCGTGGCGCCGGGCGTACCCGCGGTGCCGGGCCCGCCCGAGACGCCCGAGACGCCGGCCGTGCCGACCGCCCCCGCCGTGCCCGGC
>NZ_MSJQ01000374.1 GCF_014596515.1 Streptomyces sp. CBMA156 | reverse complement strand
GGGATCGGCGGCGGGGGCGGCGGGCCGTCGAAGCCGCCGCCGGAGTGGTCGTCGCGGGGGCCGTACCCGGCCGGAGCGCCGCTGCCGGGGCCGCCGGCGGCCGGGCCGGTGCCGACCACGGTGCCCTCGATCACCCGGGGCTCGTCGGCCTGGTACGGGTCGTACTGCGCGTGGGCCTGGTACGGGCTGTACTGCGCCTGGGCCTGGTACGGGCCGTACTGCTCGTCGGGCCGGTACGGGCGGTACTGCTCGTCGGGGTGCTGCTGCTGTTCGGTCATGCCGACCAAGCTCGGCCCGGTGCATGAGGACTTCATGAGAACCGGCTCAGAACGGGGAGAGAAGCCCGTTGACTTCTCATAAAGCCTGGTCAGGCAGTCCGCCGAGCGGAATCGACTATTCCGGTACGGATCGGCCGGGGGCGTCGCCCGAGCAGCCGCAGGAGCGGCGGATGACCAGCCGGGACGGGAACGTGCGGACCCGCTCGGTGTCGGAGCCGGGCACCATCAGCGAGTCGTCCAGCACCAGGTCCACGGCGGCCCTGGCCATCGCGTCGCGGTCGGAGGCGACGGTGGTCAGCGGCGGGTCGGCCAGCGCGGCCTCCGGCACGTCGTCGAAGCCGGCCACCGCGAGGTCCTCAGGGACCCGCAGGCCGACCTCGCGGGCGGCCCGCAGCACGCCGATCGCCTGGTCGTCGGTGGAGCAGAAGATCGCCCGCGGCCGGTCCGGCGAGCGCAGCACGCCGAGCGCGACGTCGTAGGCGCCGTAGCGGTGGAAGGGCGCGTCGATCAGGTGCGGTTCGGTGGGGACGCCGTGCGCGTCCATGGCGCGCTGCCAGCCCTCGACGTGGTCGATGACCGGGTCGCCGGGGGCGGGGGACTCGACCGGGCCGCCGAAGCAGGCCACGTACGGGTGCCCGTGCACCTCCAGCAGGTGGCGCACGATCGCCTCGGCGCCGGCCACGTCGTCGGTGACCACGGCGACGTCGTCGATCGCCTCGGGCCGGCGGTGCAGCAGCACCACCTTGGCGCCCTCCATCGCGGCGAACTCCTCGGCGGCGCGCTGCGAGGGGCCCTGGCTGACCAGGATCAGGCCGGAGACGCGCATCCCGAGGAAGGCGCGGACGTAGTGCACCTCGCGGTCGTCGACGTAGTCGGAGTTGCCGATCAGCACGAGCTTGCCGCGCTCGGAGGCGGCCCGTTCCACGGCGTGCGCCATCTCGGCGAAGAAGGGCTGGCGGGCGTCCGGGACGACCATGCCGATGAGGTTGGTGCGGCGGGAGGCCATCGCCTGGGCGACGCTGTTCGGCCGGTAGCCGAGCTGCTCGATCGCCGCGAGGACCTTCTCCCGGGTCGCGGGCGCGACCGGGCGCGGCCCGTTGTTGATGACGTAGCTGACGACCGCGGTCGAGGTACCAGCCAGTCGGGCTACATCGTCGCGCGTCACTTTGGCCACGGGGGGAGTCTACGCGTGTGGTCTCCGGGGCGGCAGTGGGACCTGGGGCCCCGTCCGGCAGCCGGCGGGAGGCTCCGGGAGGAAGCCGGACAAGCCGGGCGGGAGTCGGCCCGCCCGGCCCTGCCTCAGACGTCCAGGGGGGTGGTGGGGCGCTGGGCGAGCTCCGGCCGCTCGCCCTTCTCCGGCTTCTCCGGGACGACGAAGCGGTAGCCGACGTTGCGAACGGTGCCGATCAGCTGCTCGTTCTCCACGCCGAGCTTGGCGCGCAGCCGCCGGACGTGCACGTCCACCGTCCGGGTGCCGCCGAAGTAGTCGTAGCCCCAGACCTCCTGGAGCAGCTGCGCCCGGGTGAAGACCCGGCCGGGGTGCTGGGCGAGGTACTTGAGCAGCTCGAACTCCTTGAAGGTGAGGTCGAGCACCCGGCCCTTGAGCTTGGCGGAGTAGGTGGCCTCGTCGACCGAGAGGTCGCCGTTGCGGATCTCCATCGGGCTGTCGTCGGTGACGACCTGGAGGCGGCCGAGCGCGAGCCGCAGCCGGGCCTCGACCTCGGCCGGTCCCGCGGTGTCCAGCAGGACGTCGTCGATCCCCCACTCGGCGGTGACGGCGGCCAGGCCGCCCTCGGTGACCACCAGGATCAGCGGGCAGCCGATGCCGGTGGAGCGCAGCAGCTGGCAGAGGCTGCGGATCTGCGGCAGGTCGCGCCGGCCGTCGACGAGGATGACGTCCGCGCTGGGGGTGTCCACGAGGGCGGCGCCCTCGGCGGGGGCCACCCGGACGTTGTGCAGCAGCAGGCCGAGGGCGGGCAGCACCTCGGCGGAGGGTTGCAGCGCGTTGGTGAGGAGGAGGAGAGAACTCATACCCGGTGGTCCCCTTTCCGGGTCGTCGCGGTCACGTGACGGCTGCCGCCACAGCCGGATGGCGCACGTGCTGAGGGGGAGGAGCGGACGACGGTCCGCGGCGCGCCGGGGGAGTGGACGGTGTGCCGGGCGCGACGGCGGGTCCGCAGGGGGTCCCGCGACCCCTGGCGCACCGTTCCTGCCCTGTTCCTCACCGTGAACCCTCCGGTCTGGTCCGGTGCCGGGTGGCGGCCCGGTGCCGGGTGGCGACGCCCCGGGCCGGCCGGGGCACGTCGTTGTGCCGCGTCAGGCGGGGCGGTTCCCGCGGCGCGCCGGAGGTGGGCCGACGAATCGCAAGAACGTCCGTACTGGCGTCCTGGAAGCACAAAAGGACCCGGGGGCGACTCTGCCCGGATCCCTCTAGGTGGTCGAGGATAGCCGACCACCCCCCGGGCCGGGAGTGCCCCGATCCGGCGGTTCGCCCAAATCGGGCGTGTGCCGGGTGAGGCTGGACACAGCTTCGAGTGCCGGTCCGGCGTCCCCCGGTGGCGGCCGGGTGGAAGGCCGGTGCGTGCTCCGTGTCCGTCCGGCCAGGGCGATTGCCGCTCGTGGTGGCGGACACGCCATCATGGGACGCACATCGTCGGCGCTGTTCGGGTCCATCGTTGGGGTGGCCGTGCGGGTGCCGTGGTGGCGGACCGGACCGGGGCACCGGGGCCGGGCGAGGACGACGAGAAGGGGTGGCCCGATGGGCGCGACCACCGAGCCCGCGAGCGGAGCCCGGGTGCGCGGGACGATCCGCTACTGGGCGGCGGCGAAGTCCGAGGCCGGGCTGGCCGAGGAGCCGTACGAGGCGGCGACCCTGGCGGAGGCGCTGGCGGCGGCCAGGGAGCGGCACGCCGGCCGGCCGAAGCTCGTCCGGCTGCTCGGGCACTGCTCGTACCTGGTCGACGGTGCCCAGGTGGGCGGCCGCGACCACGCGGCCGTCGCCCTGACCGAGGGCGGGACGGTCGAGGTCCTCCCGCCGTTCGCGGGAGGCTGAGCGGCGTGACGGACATGAACAACCCGAACCATCCGAACCACGGCGGCCACGACGAGTGGCCGCCGCAGCCCCAGCAGCCCCAGGCACCGCAGCCACCGCGGTACCCCCACCAGCCGCAGCACCAGCAGCACCCGCAACAGCACCAGCCCTTCCCGCCGCAGCACTCGGGCCACCGGCCGCCGTACGGCTACCCGGTGGACGACGCGGCGGCGACTACCGTGCTGCCGCCGGTGCCCGCGTTCGACGACGCGGACGCGACCACCCTGCTGCCGCCGGTGCCGGCGGTGGACGACGCCGAGACGACGGCGCTGCTGCCGCCGGTGGTGGTGTCCGGTGTGCCGCCGGTCGCACCGCGGCAGCACCAGGCCCAGCAGACCCAACAGGTCCAGCCGCCTCAGCAGGCCCAGCAGCCTCGGTCCCAGCGGCCGGGGCGGTCCCGGCCGCAGGGGCAGCCGCAGCCCCAGCCGGACCCGACGGTGCAGCTCAGGCAGCCGTTGAGGCCGCGGGCCAGGCACGCGGCCCCGGCGCCGCAGCCCGCCCCCGCGCAGCAGGCGGCGGACGCCTTCGACCCGCCGACCATGACGCTCAAGCGCCCGACCGCGCCCGACCCGGCGGGCCCGGGCCGGGCGGCAGGCCCGCCGGGCGCCCCCGCCGCGCCGCCGTACGCGGCCGTCCCGCCGCCGGCCGCGCAGCCCGCGGGCCCGCGCGGCCGGACCGGCTCGCCGATCATCGACCCGGGCCTGCAGCCGGCCCTGATCACCGCCGGCGCGGCCGCACTGCTGGCCGGGGGCGCCGCGCTCGGCCAGATCGCCCTGGCCCTCGTGCTCGCGCCGCTCCAGCTGCTGACGGCGGCCGGCTGGTTCCGGCTGAACGGCATGTGGCCGGCCCGGCAGGGCATCCTGCTCGCCGCCCTGGCCGGGCTCGTCGCGGACGTCTCGGTGCTGCTGGCGGACGCCGACGGCGGCGTGGCAGCCGTGGTGGGCACCCTGGGCGGGTTCTTCCTGCTCGTCCTGGTGCTCCAGACGTTCCGCCCGTCGGACCCGAAGGAGCGGTTCTACGCGCTGACCGTGCTCGGCTCCGCCACCGTGGTGACGGCGCTGGGCACCATGCTGCTGCTGGCGGACTGGGTGCCGGCCGGGGTGGGCGCGGTCGCGCTGGCCACCGTGCTGGCCGCGGCGCCGCTGCCGGGCCCGAAGCAACTGGGCCCGGTGCTGGGCCTGGCCGCGGCGGTGGTGCTGGGCCTGCTGGTCGGTGCGCCGGTGGCGCTCGGCCTGCTGGCCGGGCTGGGTGCGCTGGTTGGCCGCCGGGTCGCGGCGTACGACTTCCCGTCCCGCTTCGTGCACATGACGGCGGGGGTGGCGCTGCCGCTGGCGGTGGCCGCGCCGCTGATCTGGATCGCCACCGACCTGCTGGCCTGATCCTCCTGCCCGGCCCGGCCCGGCCGCGCCGGGCGGGCCCGGTCCCGCCCCGGAACCATGTTCTGGGGCGGGACGTCGTACGGTCGTGCGGGAGCGGTCGCGTCCTGCGCCCGCCACGGAGCGGCGAACGACCCACTGAGACCCACTGCGAACGACTGCGGACGACCGGCAGCGACCGGCGACGACGGGGGACACGATGCGCGGATGGCTGAAGGCCACGATCGGCCTGGCGGTGCTCTCCGGCCTGCTGCTGGGCGCCGACCGGATCGCGGTCGGCGTGGCCGAGGACGAGGCCGCCGACCGGATCGTGAAGAGCGGCCGGATGAGCCAGCGCCCGGACGTGTCGATCGAGGGCTTCCCGTTCCTCACCCAGGTGCTGTCGATGAGACTGGACGACGTCCGGATCTCCTCCGACGGCCTGACCGTCGGCGACGGCGGCCACCAGGTGGCACTGCACTCGTTCAAGGCCAAGCTCGCCGGGGTCAAGGTCAGCGACAGCATGAACAGCGCCACGGTGGAGAGCGGCACCGGCAGCGGGGTGATCTCCTACCCGGACCTCGCGCAGCTGCTGCCGCCCGCCTCCGAGCTGCTGCACGGGGCCAAGCTGCCGGTGGGCGGCAGCTCCCGGCTGAGCCTGTCCTACGCCGGTCCCGGCAAGATCAAGGCTTCGCTGGGGCCGCTCGCGATCGGTGAGGGCACCGTGCACAACAAGGGGAACACCGTCACGGTGGACGGCTTCCGGCTGAGTTCGCTGGTGGGGGCGGTGGCCGGTGTCACCAGCCAGCAGGTCGAGCCGATGAGCTTCACCCTCGACTCGCTGCCGGCCGGGCTGGGACTGGCCGACAAGGACGGCGGGGGCGGTGGCGTGACGCCGCTGCCCGAGGGCCTCCAGCTGACCTTCGACGGCAGGGACGTCAAGCTCCTGGGCTGATCCCCGGTCCCTTCCAGGCCCTGCCGAATCGTTCCGCTCCGCGAGACGCGCTGTCCAGCGCGGGCCGCGGAGCGGTGTCGTTTCCGCCCCGGGGGTGCCGCCGGAGGGCTTCCGGGCGGGCCCCGGCGGGCCGGGCCGAGGCCAGATCCCATGATGCGGTCGTTTCGATCCCAGCATTCGATACGCTGATGACAGCGGGCCTCCGGTGTCCCTAGCATCGTCGGCATGAAGCGACAGACGGACCTCACGAAGCGGCGGGCGGTAGACCTGTGCCGCGTGGCCGCCTGTCTGTGTCGAATGCGCTGACTCGGCGCCCCGGCAGGGCAGTTGACGCCCGCCGCCGATCTTCCCGGCAACCGCGCCCGGCTCTGTGAGCGGGCTGGCGCCGACGTACTCCGCAGCTCCCCGCCCGGTCGCACCGGTCCACCCTCCTCGTCCCGGTATTCGGACGGGAATTCGGACCATACCCATCTGGGCGTCCTCGCAGCACCCTCCTGAGCAGCACCTTCCGCACAACCGCCCTCGGATGGAGAACACCACCATGAGCCGCAGCGACGTCCTGGTCGACGCCGACTGGGTCCAGGCCCGCCTGGACGACCCGAAGGTCGTCATCGTCGAGGTCGACGAGGACACCTCCGCGTACGAGAAGAACCACATCCGCAACGCCGTCCGGATCGACTGGCGGCAGGACCTCCAGGACCCGGTCCGCCGCGACTTCATCGACCAGGCCGGCTTCGAGGCGCTGCTCAGCGCCAAGGGTATCGCCAACGACGACACCGTCGTCCTGTACGGCGGCAACAACAACTGGTTCGCCTCGTACGCCTACTGGTACTTCAAGCTGTACGGCCACGGCGACGTCCGCCTGCTGGACGGCGGCCGCAAGAAGTGGGAGCTGGACTCCCGCGACCTGGTCGCCGAGGTGCCGGCCCGCCCGGCCACCCAGTACACGGCGCAGGCCGTCGACTCCTCGATCCGGGCCTTCCGCGACGACGTGCTCGCCGCCATCGGCAGCCTGAACCTGGTCGACGTCCGCTCGCCCGACGAGTTCTCCGGCAAGCTGCTCGCCCCGGCCCACCTCCCGCAGGAGCAGTCGCAGCGCCCCGGCCACGTGCCGAGCGCCCGCAACATCCCGTGGGCCAAGAACGCCAACGACGACGGCACCTTCAAGAGCGACGACGAGCTCAAGGCGCTGTACGAGGCCGAGGGCGTCGACCTGGCGAAGGACACCATCGCCTACTGCCGCATCGGCGAGCGCTCCGCGCTCACCTGGTTCGTGCTGCACGAGCTGCTCGGCCAGGAGAACGTCAAGAACTACGACGGCTCGTGGACCGAGTACGGCAGCCTGGTCGGCGTGCCGATCGAGCTCGGCAACTGAGCCCCGGCTCGACCCGTAAGTCAGAAGGGAAATACAGACATGTGCGGTGCGAAGGCCGGCGGCCCGGACCTGGCAGGAGTTGACGTGGCGAACGAGACGATCATCCAGGGTTCGGTGACCCGCGACGGTGAGCCGGTCAACGGCTACGTCCGGCTGCTGGACGAGAACAACGAGTTCACGGCCGAGGTACCCACCTCGGCGACCGGCCAGTTCCGGTTCTTCGCCCGTCCGGGCAAGTGGACCCTGCGTGCGCTGGTGCCCGGGCAGACCGTGGACCGCCAGGTGGTGGCCTCCCAGGGCACCGCCGTCGAGGTCGCGATCGCGGTCTGACCGGCGCCACGACGTTCCCGGACCACCCCGAGGGCCCCTGCCGCGCAGGGGCCCTCGGCCGTACCGTGGAAGGGTGCAGGCAAGGCGGCGGCGTCGCTACTACTTCGCCATGATGGGCGTGTGCCTGGGCCTGTTCGTCATGGCCTGGGGCGTGGTGCGGTTCTTCTCGGTGGGCGCCGCGATCGGCATGTGCGTGGTCGCGATGGTGATCCCGCCCGCCGCCGCGGTGTTCGCCAACAAACGGGACCCGGACGACGACTGGTGGGACGACCCGCGCTGGGACGACCCGAAGTGGGACGATCCCGGCCACGACCGGGACCACCCCGACCACGAACCTCGGGACGGTTCCTAGAACCGCAGGACGGCTCCTAGTAGACGAGCGCCTGGACGCCGTCGGCCATGATCTCGCTGACGAAGACCTGGGCGCCCGCGATCCGGACACCCTCGACGGTGTCCTTCTGCTCGATCCCGCGCCGGACCGCGCACTGGGTGCACAGCGTCACCGAGCCGGCTGCCAGGATCGACTCCAGCAGGTCGGGCAGCGGCGCCGCGTGCGGCAGTTCGAACTCCGCCGCCCGGCCCGGCAGCGCGAACCAGGAGGACTCCCCGGTCAGCCAGAGCGAGACGTCGATCCCGCTGGCGACGGCCACCGCCGCGACCGTGAACGCCTGCGAGCACCGCTCCGGCGCGTCCGCCCCTGCGGTGACCTTGATGACGAGTTTCTTCGGCATGGCGCCACCTTAGAGGTCCCGCCGCCCCCGCCGTCCGGCATCCCGGGAAGCCTTGGGCAAAGCTTGGGCAGCCGGGGGGAAGGGCGGCGCGAACGGCTACGTGGTGGGGCTCACCGCGAACGGCCGGAGCACGGCGGATAGAGTGAGCGGAGCAAAATCCACCACACTGTCGCCGCCTGGGAGCCACCCGTGTCCGGTCTGGAAATCTTCTTCGACGGTCTGCTGGCCCTCATGGCCGTGCTGATCACCTGGTTCGCCATTTTCTCGGTGATGAAGCTGTACCAGGGCCAGCGCTGAGCCTGCCGTACGGTTGAGGCAGCCCCACACCGACGACGACAGCGACCAGGAACATGATCGAGATCCCCTCTGACCTCCACAAGGACGTCGTGCCGCTCGCCTTCCTCCTCGGCACCTGGGAAGGCGCGGGCGTCTACGCCCCGCTGCCGGGTGAAGGGGGCGCGGGCGACGAGAAGTGCAACTTCGGCCAGGAGATCGTGATCCGCCACGACGGCCGCCCCTTCCTGGAGTTCCGCTCCCGGACCTGGGTGCTGGACGCCGAGGGCGAGAAGGTCCGTCCGCTGGAGAACGAGCACGCGTTCTGGCGCATCACCAGCAACAACGACGGCACCAGCGGTGTCCGGGGGATCGAGATCTCCTCCGTCCGCGACGACGGCACGGTCGAGATCTGGTACGGCGAACTGGCCGACGGCAAGCCGCAGGTCGACGTCTCCACCGACGCGGTGGCCCGGATCGAGGGCTCCCCGGAGTACTCGGGCGGCAAGCGGCTGTACGGCTTCGTCAACGGCGAACTGCTCTGGGTCGGCGAGAAGGCCGCCCCGAACGTGCCGCTGCGTCCGTACATGTCCGCCCAGCTGCGCAAGGTGCTCAGCCCGGCCCAGCTGATCAAGGACATCAACGACCTGCCGGACGACGGCATCGCGTTCTTCAAGTGACCGGACCGAAGTGACCGGCTCGAATTGATCGGGCCGCCGGCACTTCCGCGCACGAGGCAGGGACCGGCCGCCGGCCGGTCCCTACACTTGTCCCAGGACCCCCGACGTTTGGCAGGGACAGGACCGTGGCAGACACCGGCACCACCGACTGGCAGCTCTCCGGCGACTGGCACCTCTCGGACGACTGGAAGGCCGACCTGCGCGAGCGCGGCTACCGCCTCACCCCGCAGCGGCAGCTCGTGCTGGAGGCCGTCGACGTGCTCGACCACGCCACCCCCGACGACATCCTCTGCCACGTCCGCCGGACCGCCAGCGGCGTCAACATCTCCACCGTCTACCGGACCCTGGAGCTGCTGGAGGGGCTGGGCCTGGTCTCGCACGCCCACCTCGGCCACGGCGCCCCGACCTACCACCTGGCCGGCCGCCACCACCACCTGCACCTGGTCTGCCGGGACTGCGACGAGGTCACCGAGACCGGCACCGAGATCGCCCAGCCGCTGATAGAGAGCCTGCGCGAGCGGCACGGCTTCGACACCGACCTCAAGCACTTCGCCATCTTCGGCCGCTGTGCCGACTGCACCGCCAAGCTCGCCGGAGACCGGCCGTAAGCTGGCCGGTATGACCGGTGTGAAGAGCCCGCTGCTTGCCCTGTCCGGAGCCGTCCCCGCCGAGGGGGCCGACGAGGGCGTCGCCGCCCACTACGGCGACATCTTCCGTGAGCAACGCAACCTGTCGCAGGGCACAGGCTTCGTCGACCTCTCGCACCGCGGCGTGGTCACCGTCACCGGCGCCGACCGGCTCGCCTGGCTGCACCTGCTGCTCACCCAGCACGTCAGCGGGCTGCCGCCGCAGCAGGCCACCGAGGCGCTGGTGCTCTCCGCGAACGGGCACGTCGAGCACGCGCTCTACCTGGTGGACGACGGCACCACCACCTGGGCGCACGTCGAGCCGGGCACCCAGGGCGCGCTGGTGGCCTACCTGGAGAGCATGAGGTTCTTCTACCGGGTGGAGGTCGCCGACGCGACCGCCGAGTACGCCGTGGTCCACCTGCCGGCCGGCTCCACCGCCGCCGTCGAGGGTGCCGCCGCCGTCCGCGAACTCCCCTACGGGCGCGACCTGTTCGTGCCGCGCGCCGAGCTGGAGAAGCTCACCGCCGGGTACGGCCCGGCGGCCGGGGTCTGGGCGTACGAGGCGCTGCGGATCGAGGGCCACCGGCCCCGGCTGGGCTTCGAGACCGACCACAGGACCATCCCGCACGAGGTGGACTGGCTGGGCACCGCCGTCCACCTCCAGAAGGGCTGCTACCGCGGCCAGGAGACCGTCGCCCGGGTGCACAACCTGGGCCGCCCGCCGCGCCGGCTGGTCTTCCTGCACCTGGACGGCACCGAGGAGACGCTGCCCCCGCACGGCACCGAGGTGCGGCTGGCCACCGACCCGGACGGGCGGGCGCTGGGCTTCGTGACCTCCTCGGCCCGGCACCACGAGCTGGGGCCGATCGCCATGGCGATCGTCAAGCGGAACGTCCCGGTGGACGCGGTGCTGCTGGCCGGGACGGTGCCGGGCACCCAGGACGTGATCGTCCCGCAGTAGACCGTCCGGCGGTGGATCGGCCCGCGGCAGGGGGGCCGCTCAGACCTCGACGAGGACGGTGAACGGGCCGTCGTTCACCAGCGCCACCTGCATGTCGGCGCCGAACCGGCCCGTCTCCACCTTGGCTCCCAGCTCGCGCAGCCGGGCCACCACCTCCTCCACCAGCGGCTCGGCGACCGGGCCGGGGGCGGCGGCGTTCCAGGTGGGGCGGCGGCCCTTGCGGGCGTCGCCGTAGAGCGTGAACTGGCTGATCACCAGCAGCGGGGCGGCGAGATCGGAGCAGGACTGCTCCACACCGTCCTCGTCGGCGGGCAGCAGCCGCAGCGTCCAGAGCTTGCGGGCCAGCTGGGCGGCCTTGGCGGGGGTGTCGTCGTGGGTGACGCCCACCAGGACACAGAGCCCGGGCCCCTCGATCGCGCCGACGGTCTCACCGGCCACGGTCACCCGGGCCTCGGTCACTCGCTGCACCACTGCTCGCATGCCGCCATTGTGCCGGAGCGCCGCACGGCCCCGGGAGGGCCCCCGAGGCCTCCCCGTGCCCTCTCTGCGTTCTCCCCGGGCTCTCCGTGCCCGACCTCGCCGTCGCAGCCTTCCCGTACGTCCCAGCGGCCTCCTCAGGGCGCACCCCTGGGGCGCGTGCACCGGAGGCGCACGCCCTGGCGTGCACGCCTGCGCTGAATCAGGCGCCACTCTCCCTGCGGAAAGGGCCGGTCATATCAGCCACCCCCGTTCGCCAGGGGGCCGTTCGGGTGCACGGGCAGTGCGCGCGCGCCGGGCGGGGTGGCACGCTGGTGGACCGTACGAAGGGTCCGGGGCGCCAGGAGGTCCGCCGCGCCGGGCCGGGGTTCGGCCGGGCGGTCGGGCCGGTGGGTCAGCGTTCCGGCGGTGCCGCCCGATGGGCGGTCGCGGCCGGGGACCGGAATCTCCGGGGGCTCCCGGGCGTGCCGGTCGACGGGACGCGCGGCCCGTCGGGGGACGGGCAGGACCGGCGGCAGGAACGGGAGCCGCGAGCGGGCGGGATCGGACGACGTCAGGTGGTTGGGTGATGGACGCGAGCAGCGCGGCGCGGGACCGGTCCGGGCCGGTGGCACAGGCCCCCGGGGGCCCGTACGGCCCGGCGGCGGGCGCGGAGGACGAGCCCGACCTGGAACGGCTGGGCCTGGACCAGCTGCGGGTGCTGCGCCGGGAGACCCTGGAGCAGGAGGCCGACCTGTCCTACCTGCGGCGGCTGCTGCACGGGCGGATGGACATCCTGCGCGCCGAGCTCGACCGGCGGCCCGGCGTGGGCCCGGTCCGCACGGCAGGCCCGTCCGGCCCCGGGCTGGTCCCCGGCGACCTGCTGGACCGGCTGCCGGCCATCCTGACCGACGCGCCCTCCACCGTGCGGCGCTCGGCCCGGCACGTCACCCTCGGCCCGCCGCGCACCCGGGAGTCCCGGCTGGAGGCGGACGCGCTGATGGGTGACGTCCAGCTCGCCGATCTGGCGGCGCACCCGGCCGAGGAACTGCTGGCGGCCCTGGAACGGCTGCGGGCGCACGAGCGCGAGGTGTCGGGACGGCGCCAGCGGCTGCTGCGCACGGCCGACGGTTGCAACGCCGAGATCACCCGCAGGTACCGTGATGGGGAAGCACGGGTCGACGACCTGCTCGCGGGAGGGCCGCTCTGACCGGGTGAGTCGCCGCGGGCGGTGGGCCCGGCTCACTCCCAGGCCCACCCTCGCCCCGGAAGGCTCATCCGCCATGCCCCTGCCCGCCACCGCGCCCGTTCTCGCCGAGGTCGTGCGCTCCGGTTTCGTCGAGGGCCGCCACCGCGGCTCCCTGGTGCTGCTCGCGGCCGACGGCTCGGTCGAGTTCGCCCTCGGCGACCCGGACGCCCCGGTGTTCCCGCGGTCGACCGCCAAGCCGTTCCAGGCGGTGGCCACGCTGCGGGCCGGGCTGGCGATCGGGGGCGAGCTGCTGGCGCTGGCGGCCTCCAGCCACTCCGCAGAATCGTTTCACCTCGACGGTGTGCGGAGCATCCTCGGCTCCGCGGGGCTCGACGAGTCGGCCCTGCGCACCCCGCCGGACCTGCCGCTGGACGAGACCGAGGCGGAGCTCCTGCTCGCCGCCGGCGGCCGGCGCGCCCCGATCCTGATGGACTGCTCGGGCAAGCACGCCGGCTGGCTGGCCGCCTGCGCGGCCAACGGCTGGGACACCGCGGGCTACCTCGACCCGGACCACCCGATCCAGCGGCTGGCCCGCGAGGCCCTGGAGGAGGGCACCGGCGAGACCGCCGGCCACGCCGGGGTGGACGGCTGCGGCGCGCCGCTGCTGGCCGTCTCCCTGACCGGTCTGGCCCGCGGCTACCGAGGCCTGGTGCTGGCCGCCGAGGGCACCGCGCCGCGCCGCGTCGCCGACGCGATGCGTGCCCACCCCGAGTACGTGGCCGGCACCCGCAGGGCCGACACCTGGCTGATGCGGGCGGTGCCGGGCGCGCTGTCCAAGATGGGCGCGGAGGCCGTCCAGGTGGTGGCGCTGCCGGACGGGCGGGCGCTGGCCTTCAAGATCGAGGACGGCGGCGAGCGGGCCCGCGGCCCGGTGCTGGCGGCCGCCCTGCGCCGGCTCGGGGTGACCGGGGCGGACGAGACCGTCGAGCGGATCGCCGCCGCCCCGCTGTTCGGCGGCGGCGTGCCGGTCGGCGAGGTGCGGGCGGCGTTCTAGGGCACAACGGCCGACGGCCGCCCGTCGGCGTGCGGGCGGCCCCGGGCCGGTGCACGGTGGACCGGGGGGCCGTCGCACAGCTGAGGGAGTCCGCCATGACCGACCACGTGTACCGGGTGACCGAGATCGTCGGGTCCTCGTCCGAGAGCGTCGACGCCGCGATCCGCAACGGGGTGGAGCGGGCCTCCAGGACGCTGCGCAACCTCGACTGGTTCGAGGTCTCGCAGGTCCGGGGCCATCTGGAGGACGGCCGGGTCAAGCACTACCAGGTGTGCATGAAGGTCGGCTTCCGGCTGGAGGACTGAGCGCCGCCCGACGGCCGAGCGCCGCCCCCAGGCTGCGCGCCGGCCGCGGACCGGGTGCCGGCCGGGGGTTCAGCGCTCCGGCAGCACCAGCGGCACCCCGGTGCGCGGGTGCGCCAGCACCTCGACGGGGTGCCCGTACACCTCGCTGAGCAGCGGCGCCCGCAGCACCTCGGCGACCGGCCCGTCCGCGACCGTCGCCCCGCCCGTCAGCAGGACCACCCGGTCCGCGTAGGCGGCCGCCAGGGACAGGTCGTGCAGCACCACGACCACCCCGTCCCCGGCGGCGGCCCTGGCCCGGGCGACCCGCAGCACCAGCTCCTGGTGGCGCAGGTCCAGGGCGGCGGTCGGCTCGTCCAGGAGCAGCAGCGGGGTGCGCTGGGCCAGCACCCTGGCCAGTGCCACCCGGGCCCGCTCGCCGCCGGACAGGGCGGTGAACGGGCGGCCGGCGAAGGCGGCGGACTCGGTGGCCGCCATCGCCTCGGCCACGACGGCCTCGTCCTCGGCGGCGGCCGCCGTGCCGGCCCAGGGCGCGCGGCCCATCCGGACCACCTCGTCGGCCGGGAACGGGAAGGACAGCGCCGCGGACTGCGGCAACAGCGCGCGGTGCAGCGCGAGTTCGGCGGCGCCGTAGCCGCTCAGCGGGCGCCCGCGCAGGGTGACCGCGCCGTCGTCCGGCCGGACGTCGCCGGCCAGCACGGACAGCAGGGTGGACTTGCCGGCGCCGTTCGGCCCGAGCAGCGCGACCACCTCGCCGGCGGTCACCCGGACGGCGGCGCCGGACAGCAGCGGGCGTCCGCCGACGCTCAGCCGGACGGCCTCGGCGGCGAGCAACTCGCTTCCGGGCAACGGTCGTTCCGGGATCTCCCGGTGGTGGCGCAGCCTCACGCCCAGCCTCCCTGTCTGGTCCTGGTCCGGCGCAGCAGCCAGAAGAAGAACGGGCTGCCGATCAGTGCGGTGAGCACCCCGAGCGGCAGTTCGGCCGGCTCGGCGAGGGTGCGGGCGGCGAGGTCGGCGGCCACCAGCACCAGCGCGCCGCCGAGCGCGGAGGCAGGCAGCAGGAAGCGGTGGCCGGGCCCGGCGAGCATCCGCAGCAGGTGCGGCACGACCAGGCCGACGAAGCCGATGATGCCGCTGACCGCGACGGCCGCCGCGGTGAGCAGCGCGACGACGGTGATCAGCACCAGCCGCATCCGCTCGACGTCCACCCCGAGGTGGCGGGCCGGGCGTTCGCCGAGGGCCAGCAGGTCCAGCTTGCGGGCGTACAGCGGGGCGACGGCCAGGCCGGCCAGCGCGAACGGCAGGACGGCCAGCACCTTGCCCCAGGTGGCCTGGGAGAGCGAGCCGAGCTGCCAGAAGGTGACCTGGCTGATCGCGGCGGAGTCGGCGGTGAACAGGAAGATGCCGATCAGCGCGCCGCAGAAGGCGTTCACGGCGACGCCGGTGAGGATCAGCGTGACCACTTCGGTGCGCCCGCCGGAGCGGGCCATGACGTACACCGCGAAGACCGTCAGCAGGCCGCTCGCGAAGGCGAAGGTGGTGACGGTCCAGCTGCCGAGGGCGTCCAGGCCGAGCACGATGCAGGCCACCGCGCCGACCGCGCCGCCCGAGGAGACGCCGATCACGGCGGGCTCGGCGAGCGGGTTGCCGAACACGCCCTGCATCAGCGCGCCGGCGCAGCCCAGCGATCCGCCGACCAGCAGGGCGAGCACCACCCGGGGCAGCCGGACGTTCCACAGCACCGACTCCGGTACCCGGTCCAGGGCGTGGCCGCCGAGGCCGAGGCGGTGGGCGGCGGAGGCGAGGATGTCGCCGAGCGGGATGCGGTAGGCGCCGACTCCGGCCGCGAGCAGGGCGCAGAGGACCAGGGCGGCGGCGAGGCCGGCGGTGATCAGGGTGGTGCGGCGGACGGTCGGGACGGCCTTCCGGCTTGCGGCGAGGGTCACTTGGCGTCCGCCGGGTAGAGCTGGGCGGTGATCTCGCGCAGCACCTGCGGGGTGCGCGGGCCGTAGCTGAGCAGCTGGCCGTCCTCGATCGAGACGATCCTGCGGTCGAGGCCGGCCGGGGTCTGGGCGACGCCGGGCAGCTTGAGCAGGCCGTCCACGCCGCCGACCGAGTCGAGCCCCTTGCTCATCACCAGGATCGCGTCGGGCGCGGCCTTGACCAGGGCCTCGCTGGTGAGCGGGGTGAAGTCGCCGGTGAGGCCGGCGGCGGTGCCGGCGTCCTCGCCGCCGACCGCCTCGATCAGCGAGCCGGCGCCGGAGGCCGGGCCGCCGAGCAGGTAGACCGAGGCGCTGCCGCGCAGGTAGAGGAAGGCGACCTTGGGGTGGCGGCCGTCGGCCGGGACGGCGGCCCTGGCCTCGTCGATCCGCTGTCCGGTGCGTTCCTTCAACTGCCCTCCGGCGTCCGGGATTCCGAGCGCCGCGGCGACGGTGTCGATGCGCGGGCCGACGTCGGCCAGCCGCTTGGCGTCGTCCAGCACGATCAGCGGGACGCCGGCCGCCCGGATCTGTGCGATCGCCTCGGCCGGGCCGGTGGAGCGGTCGGCGAGGACGACGGTGGGGTGCAGCGAGAGCACGCCCTCGGCGGAGACGTCGTGGGCCTGGGTGATCACCGGCAGGGCGGCGGCCTGCCGGAAGGTGGTGGAGACGTCCCTGGCGACCACCTTGGGGCCCAGGCCGAGGCTGAACACCAGCTCGGCGAGGCTGCCGTTGAGCGGGATGATCCGTTCGGCGCTGGTGACGGTGACCTGGCGGCCGTCGGCCGAGGCCGTGGTGGCCGGGAGCTGCGGGACGGGCTCGACGGACAGCGGCTCGACCGCGTCGGGTGCGCGGGAGCCGGTCGCCGCGGCCGGTCCCGTGGCGGAGCCGCAGGAGGTGAGGGCGAGCAGCAGGCCGAGGGCGAGCAGCAGGAGGACGGGCCCGCGGGCCGCCCCGGATCGGATCGTGCGGCTGCTCAACCTGGTTCCCTTCGCCGGGAGTTGGTGCCGGTGCCGCCCGGGGTGGGGGAGTGGGGCGGCGGGGCTCTTGACTCATATATTAGGTTAGCCTTACCTCAGCTCCGCAAGGGGGTGGCCTCTGTCAGCCCCCCCCTGCGGAAAATCCCCCGCGCCCCCTTCGAGGAGTGATTCGCCGTGCCCCTGCCCAGCCGGCTCCGCCGTCTGGCCGCCGCCCTGGTGGCCGCCCTCGCCGCCCTGCTGGCGGTGGGCCTGTCGCCGGGACCGGCGGCGGCCGCCGAGGGCAAGGTCTCCGGCGGACGGCTGGACTGGGGGATCAAGCAGTCCTTCCTGACCTACGTCACCGGGCCCATCGCCAAGGGCAGTTGGGCGCTCACCGGCGGCGCGGCCACGGTCGGCGGCAGCACCTTCCGGTTCCACTCCGCGAACGGCGCGTACGACCCGGCGACCGGTGCGCTGAGCGCGGCGTTCTCCGGCGGTGTCCGGTTCACCGGGCACCAGGAGAACGGTTCCAACGCGCTGGATCTGAGCGTCGGCCGCTTCACCTTCAAGGCCGCCCAGGGCGGGGCGGCCGGCCTGTACGCGGACGTCAGCAGCAAGTCCAAGGAGACCGGCCAGGTGAGCAGCACGAGCCAGGCCAAGCTGGCCGACCTCTCGCTGGCCGGCGTCGACCTGCGGGGCGCGGCCGGCACCCTGACGCTCGACAACGTCCCCGCCACCCTCACCGACGCCGGGGCGAAGGCCTTCGGCGGCTTCTACCAGGCCGGTACGGCCCTCGACCCGCTCACCCTCTCGGTCAACCTGCCCGCGGCGCAGGAGAAGCCCGCGGCCCCGGAGAAGCCCGCGGCGCCTGCACCGGCCGCCACCCCGACGCCCACCGCCGCTCCCGCCACCCCCGCGGCCCCCGCCGCCACGCCGAGCGCCGAGCCGACGGCCGAACCGACCGCCCAGGCCCCGGCCAGGACCGAGTTCGCCGCCGGCGCCCTCGACTGGGGCGTGCGCCGCACCTTCCGGGACTACGTCACCGGCGCGATCGCCCAGGGCCGCTGGGAGCTCGGCGGCGGGGCGGCGGACGGCGGCGCGTTCTTCCGCTGGACCCCGGCCAAGGGCGCGTACGACCCGGCGACCGGTGAGCTGACCGCCGCCTTCACCGGCACCGTCCGCTTCACCGGCATGCGCAGCGGTGACAGCTACGGCCTGGACCTCACCCTCGCCAACCCGGGCGTCACCGTCTCCGGGGGCCGGGGCAGGCTGGTCGCCGACGTCTCCGGCCGGACCCCGGACGGCGGTACCCGCCGGCTCCCCGGCGTCGAGCTGGCGGTGTTCGACCCGGCCGGCCTCCAGGCCGAGGGCGGTCTGCTGAAGGCCGTCGAACTGCCGCTCAAGCTCGCCGAGGGCGGCGCCGAGGCCTTCGGCGGCCTGTACCCGGCGGGCACCGAGATGGACCCGCTGAGCTTCGCCGTCGCCCTCGACCCGGCCGCCGCACTGCCCCCGCTGCCCGACCTCGGCAGTGCCCCGGCCACGGCGCCGAGCGCCCCCGCGAGTGCGGCCTCCTCCCCGTCCGCCGCGCCCGTCGCCTCCTCCTCCTCGGGCGGCGTCCCGATGGCGGCCGTGGCCGGCGGAGCGGTGCTGGTGGTGGCGCTCGCGGCCACCGGCGGCCTGCTCGTCCGGCGTCGCCGGGCGGCCGCCGCGTCCGGGGCAGCCGTCGCCGGACCCACCGCCGACGACGCGGCCTGACGACCCCTCCAGGGAGCTTCCCCCGGCTCCCTCCCCCCATCCGAACGGAGTACCCAGCATGTCCCGCAACCGCACCCGGCTGGCAGCCCTCGCGGCCGCCACCGCCGGTCTCGGCCTGACCGCCCTCGGTGTCCCCGCACTGGCCTTCGGCGCGGGCGCCCCGAGCAGCGTCACGTACGACACCGGCTCGCTGGACTGGGGCGTGAAGGCCAGCTTCCGCAACTACCTCAACGGCCCGGGCTCCCAGGGCGGCGCGATCGAGCTGACCGGCGGCGCCACCGCCAACGCCGACGGCACCTTCCACTTCGGCCTGGCGAACGCGACGTACGACCTGGGCACCCACGTGCTCAGCTCCTCCTTCACCGGCGGCGTGCACTTCACCGCCCACCACGGGGCGCTGGACGTCGCGCTCAGCGACCTGCGGATCACCACCTCGGGCACCTCGGGCACGCTGACCGCCGACACCGCCTCCAAGGAGTCGATGGGCGCCACCGAGATCACCCGGCGCGACGACGTTCCGCTGGTGACGTTCACCGTCGCGCGGGACACCACCACCGGGGTGCCGGCCGCCGCCAAGCTGACCGAGCAGGGCGCCCAGGCGTTCGCCGGCTTCTACCAGGCGGGGGCGGACATGGACCCGCTGTCGCTGCTGCTGAAGCAGAGCCCGGCCACGCCCTCGCCGTCCGCCACGGCGACCGCCTCGCCCACCGTCACGCCGTCCGCCTCGCCCACCGTCACGCCGAGCGCCACCGGCACCCCGAGCGCGACCCCCACCGCCACGCCGACGGACACGCCGACCGCGACCCCGACCCCGTCGGCCACCTCCTCGCCGTCCGCCACGGCCACCTCCTCGCCGAGCGCCACCGCCACCCCCTCCGCGAGCGGGAGCCCCAGCACGGCCCCGTCCAGGCTGCCGGTGCTGAACGGCACCCTGGACTGGAAGGTCAAGGAGAGCTTCCGCACGTACCTGGCGAGCCCGATGGCGGCCGGCAAGGTCGAGTTCGGCGGCGGCGCGGCCGACTACCGCTTCGGCGGTGCCACCGGCGCCTACAACACCGCCGACCACACGCTGACCGCGGGCTTCGACGGCTCGGTCCGCTTCCTCGCCCACCCCGGCAAGGACGGCTGGGCGCTCGACACCACGCTCTCCAAGCTGGGCCTGACCGTCGACCGGGACGGCGCCTTCCTGACCGCCGACGTCAACGGCAAGTCCCCTGACGGCAAGTCGACCGCGCTGGCCGGTGCCAGGATCGCCAGGCTCGACGTCCCGGCCGCCGCCCTGAAGCCGGTCGACGGCGTGGTGACGCTCACCGGTGTCCCGGCGACGCTCACCGCCGAGGGAGTTCCGGTCTTCTCCAACTACCCGGCCGGTACGGCGCTGGACCCGGTCAGCGCCACGCTCGCCTTCGACAAGGACGCCAAGCTCCCGACCGCCCCGCCCGCCGGCTCCTCCGGCGGCAGCGGCAGTGGCGGCGGCTCCGCGGCGGGCGGCCAGGGCGCGGGCAGCGGCACGTCCGGCGGTGCCTTGCTGACCACCGGCGGTGCCTCGCTCACCACCGGCGGCCTGGGCGGTACGGGCGGCGGCTCGCTGGCCGCCACCGGGGCGGACACCCCGGTGGTCCCGCTGCTGGCCACCGCCGCCGGTCTGCTGCTGGTCGGCGGCAGCGCCACCGTGCTGGTGCGCAACCGCCGCGGTGCCGCCAAGGCCTGACGGCGGCTCCGGAACGTGCGACGGCCCCGGCGAGCAACCGCTCGCCGGGGCCGGTCCCTTGGAAAGGGCGCGGAGAAACGTTTATGCACTCAGCGGGTAACGCGCGTCCAGGTCCCGGAAGATCGCCCCGTTGAGCACGAAGGCCCGCTTGCACTCCTCGACCACCCGGTGCCGCTCGACCTCGTCCAGCGCCTCCCCGGCCGCGTCCAGCTTGGCCCGGTACTCGCGCTTGAAGGCCGCCGGGTTGTCGACCTCCTCGAAGACGTAGAACCGCACGCCGTCGCCCTTGCGCTCGAAGCCCCAGGTCTTCTCCGCCACGCCCCGGATGATCTGGCCGCCCGAGAGGTCCCCCAGGTAGCGGGTGTAGTGGTGCGCGATGTACCCGGCCGGCCACTCGGCGGCCAGTTCCTCCACCCGGGCGACGTACGCGGCGGTGGCCGGCAGCGGTGCCAGGCCGTCCCGCCAGCCGGGCCCGCGCAGATGCGCGAGGTCGCGTTCGACGGCGGCGGTGCGCAGCAGCGCCCGGTCGATGAAGGGGCCCGCCAGCGGGTGCTCCGCGAGCTGCTCCGTCCGGCCCTCCAGGGCCCGGTAGACGTACCAGAGCTGGCCGGTGAGGTCGGCGTACGCCTCGATCCCGAGCCGGCCGCCCAGCAGGTGGCTCATGAACGAGGACTGCTCGGCGGCCTCGTGCTCCTCGCTGCTGGCGGTGCGGAGCACGGTGGAGAACGGGGTGGGCGCGGGCGTGGGCATGCGGCCTCCAGGGTTCGGGGTCGGCCGGTTCGCGATCGGACCGAATGTTTTGGTTAGCCTAACCTAACTTCACATCATGCCGACAGGGTGTCGGCAAACCGTCCGGTCCCCGGACACGACGAAGGCCGGGGCCCGCGGAAGAATCCGCGAACCCCGGCCTCAGGCTGTCCCGACCCGCCTCGACTGTCCTGGATCGAGTGGGACCGGAACGACGGCTCAGTGGCCGCCCTGCTCCGCCAGACGCTTGATCGAAGCGGTGACCTCGGCCTCGGCCTCGGCGCGGCCGACCCAGTCGGCGCCCTCGACGGACTTGCCGGGCTCCAGGTCCTTGTAGACCTCGAAGAAGTGCTGGATCTCCAGGCGGTCGAACTCCGACACGTGGTGGATGTCGCGCAGGTGCTCCCAGCGCGGGTCCGTCGCCGGGACGCAGAGCAGCTTGTCGTCGCCGCCGGCCTCGTCGGTCATGTGGAACATGCCGATGGCACGGCACTTGATCAGGCAGCCGGGGAAGGTCGGCTCGTCCAGGATGACCAGCGCGTCCAGCGGGTCGCCGTCCTCGCCGAGCGTGCCCTCGACGTAGCCGTAGTCGGCCGGGTAGCGGGTCGAGGTGAAGAGCATCCGGTCGAGCCGCAGACGGCCGGTCTCGTGGTCGACCTCGTACTTGTTACGAGAGCCCTTCGGGATTTCGATAAGGACGTCGAACTCCAACGGTTCCTCCAAGGTAGGGACTGACAGAATCCAAGTGTCTCCTACGGGAGCGAGTGCTCGGGAAAGGGGCCGGTCGGTGGGAGCAGGGGGAGCGGCGGCGCGGCGCCGCGGGGGGACGGTCTCGGGGCTGTTCGGGGCGGCCCTGCTGGTCGTCGGCACGGTCCTGACCTCGGGTGGCGCGTACGCACAGCCGTCCCCGCCGCCGGGCGGGCACAGCGCCGGGCACGGTGACGACGAGGGCCACGACGGGCAGGGCGGCCACGACCACGGGAAGGGCGACCACGGGAAGGGCGGCGCCAAGTCCCGGGCCGGCGACGGCCCGAGCGCGGTGCCCA
>NZ_MSJQ01000373.1 GCF_014596515.1 Streptomyces sp. CBMA156 | reverse complement strand
GAGCGCGCCCTGGCCGAGGCCGGCGTCGACCCGTCGATCGGCGTCGAGGCGGCCGCGCCACCGCAGTTGGCCGAGCTGGCCGCCCACGGGCTCGGCGTGGCCGTCCTGCCGGACCCGGGCCCGGTGCCCGGCCTGCGCGTCCGTCCGCTCACCGAACCCGTCCCCCGGGTCAGGATCGCGCTGGCCTGGCCGGCCGGGCAGCCCGCCGCACCGCCGACCGCCGCCCTGGTGGCCCACCTGCGGCGGGCCTATCCGGGGCCGGCGGACGCTCAGGAAGCGGCCGGCACCGCAGCCCCGTCGGCGATGTGCAGCACCGCGGCCGCCCCGTCGAGGACCTCCCGGTCGAGCGGGAAGTAGCCCGGCCGCGGTTCGGTCCCGGTGCGGGTACGGGCTCCGTCCGGCAGCGCCGGGCTCGTCAACTCCCAGGCCGCACCCGATCCTTGCAGGTGCGCCTCGTACGTCCCCGGTGCGGGGTCGGCCAGCCCGAGTGCCTCGCTGCGTCCCAGGCTCCCGGCGACGAAGGCGTACCGCTCGCCCAGCAGCGAGCCGACGATGCGGCCCGCGCCGGTCCACCGGCAGTCCAGTTCGCCCAGCGCCCAGGTGCTCGGGGTCCGTCGCAGGTGCAGGTTGTGGGAGAAGACCAGGGTCGGTCCGCGCCGGGCCTCGATCTCCCGGATGTCCAGGAGGTTCTGCGCCATCAGCGCGTCCCGCACACCGAGCAGGGCGCCGAGCCGGGCACTCGGGGCGAGCCCCGGGACCGCCGACTGCGCGTGGTAGCGCAGCAGTCCGATCCCGGCCGCCAGTCGCGCGCGGGCCTCGAACCACTCGGCGGAGGAGGTCGAGGCGATCAACTCCGGTGCGTGCATGTGGAGTCGGAGGAGGAGGTCGTCCGCGACACAGCGCAGCCTCGCCGCCTCGGCCGAGCCACCCGGTGACTGGGCCGGGTCCGTCACCGCCTCCGTACGGCTCCAGCGCTCGTCCTCACCCGCCAGCTCGGCGAGGTCGACACCGAGGTCGAGCCCCAGGTAGTCGCGGGCGTGCTGGAGGTACGGGCGGGGACTGGGGGCGCTGGTGTTCTCGGTCGGGATGTCGAAGCCGTGGAACGTCAGCCGCTCGCCGGGCGGCCGTTCCCGGTTGAACTCCCGCATCCAGGCGACGAGTCGGCGGTTGGGCTCAAGCGCACCGAAGTCGTGGGTGAAGCCCTCCGACATCACCGAGTCGAGGGTGCCGACACCCTCCCGGACGTAGGCGTCCACGGCGAACGCGGCCACCCGGTCGGTCTCCAGTGCGATCGACCGGAAGCCCCGGCCGACCAGCCGGGCGAACAGCTCGTTGCGGACCCGCCCGAACGCCGGCTCCTGGTGCGTCGGCTCACCGAGGCCAAGAAGCTCGCACGCCGGGGTGACGAAGTCATGCATGTCCTGGTTCATGGACCTCAAGCGTATCCTTGAGGGAACGGTTGAAACTTTTCGGACCACAGGCGCTCAGTTCCGGTGGAAAGTCTCAAACCGCCCTGTACAGTCCGACGGCCGGGAACGACCGGACCACCCGGAACGACCCGTCGGCCCGGAGCGCCCCGTCGGCCCGGAGCGACCGGTCGGCCCGGAACGGGAGACGATCATGAGACCCGCCGACCTCGCGCGCGAACACGGCATCTCGACCCAGGCGATCCGCAACTACGAACGCGACGGCTTCCTCCCGCCCGCCGAACGCACACCCGCCGGGTACCGGATCTACACCGGGCTGCACGCCTCCGCCCTGCGCGCCTACCTGGCCCTCGTCCCGGCGTACGGGCATCCGACCGCGGGTTCGGTGATGACCGCCGTCCATACCGACCGGCTCGGCGACGCCCTCGCCGAACTCGACCTGGGACACGCCCAGTTGCTGCGTGACCGGGAGACCCTCAGCGCGGTCCGCGAGGCCGTCGGACACCTGGGCGACGGCGCCGCCGGAACGGCCCTTCCCGCACTGCCCGGCCCCCGCAGCGTCGGCGAGGTCGCGCACCGGCTCGGCGTCACCCCCGCGACCCTGCGCGCCTGGGAGGCCGCCGGCATCCTGACCCCCGCCCGGGACCGCGCCACCGGCCACCGCCGCTACCTCCCCGCCGACGTCCGGGACGCCGAACTCGCCCATCTGCTCCGCCGGGGCGGCTACCTGCTGGACCACATCGCCACCGTGCTCCGGCAGATCCGCACGGCGGGCGGCACCGGCGAACTGTCCGCCGCCCTCGACGGCTGGCAGCAGCGCCTCACCACTCGCGGCCTGGCGATGCTCACCGCCTCGGCCCGCCTCGACGACTACCTGTCGCTGCGCCCCGTGACGCCCGGACGGGCTTGACCTCAAGGCCACTTGAAGGCCCAGGGTGATCCGCATGACCACCCGAGCCACAGCCGCAGAGCCCACAGCCCCCGAGCCCCCAGTGGCCGAGCCCACGGACGCCAGGAACGCGCACACCGAGGACGCGGACATCGCGGCCATCGAACGCGTGGTGGCCGCCGTCGAGCGCGCCCAGCGCGCCAAGGACCCGGACGCCTTCCTCGCCCTGTTCCACCCCGAGGCCGTCTGGACGACCGCCCACGGAAAGGTCCTCCTCGGCCTGGACGCGATCGCCGAGTTCACCCGCGCCGTGCTGCCCACCGCGAACTGGGACGGCCAGGTCACCTACGAACCGGTGCACATCCGGTTCCTCCGCCCCGACGTGGCCGCCGTCAAGGTCCGGCAGGTCTACCACTCGCCGCAGGGCGGTTCGGAGGGCGCCCCGCTGTACGTCATGACCAGGCAGCACGACGGACGGTGGCTGCTGCACGCCTGCCAGAACACCGGCGTGCCCGCCGGCTGACGACTCGTCACACACCCTCGGCCGGGCGCAACGTCGTCGGTGCCGCGGCGTCTCGGCCATCCCTCGGCGCCCCACCCCGAGCGGACCGGATCCGCATCGGCTCAGCCCGCGCGGGTCGATCAGCCCGACTCGGCCGGGCGGGGCTCGACGTGCCCGCACCACTCGACGTGCCCAGTCTCCGGGCGGGCTCAGCCGACCCGGGTGAGGGGAGGCGTGCGGACGGCGGCACCGTCGGCGAGTGCGCCCGGCTGCTCCTGGTCGGGCCGTTCGGGACCGGCGAGCAGGATGGAGCGCTGCAACCGGCGCAGCATGGCGGACGGCTCCATGCCCAACTCCCTGACCAGGGTGTTCCGCAGGCGCTGGTAGGCCTCCAGTGCCTCGCCCCGGCGGCCGGAGCGGTGCAGCGCGATCATGTACTGGCCGTGCAGGCTCTCGTGGGTGCGGTAGCGGTCGACCAGGACGGTGAGTTCGGCGAGCAGCACCCGGTGCCGGCCCAGCCGAAGGTCCGCCTCGATCCGCTGGTCCAGCGCGCAGAGCCTGGTCTCCTCCAGGCGCCTGGCCTCGACGGCGAGCTGGCCGCCGACCGGGACGTCGGCGAAGGCCGGACCGCGCCACAGCGCGAGCGCCTCGCCCAACTGGCGGGCGGCGAGCGGGAAGTCGCCGCCGTCCATGGCCCGGTAGCCGTGTCCGGCGAGGCGGTCGAACTCCTGGAGGTCGACCAGTCCGCCGCCGCTGTTCAGCATGTAGCCGCCGGCCGAGGTGACCAGGACGTCCTTCGCGCAGGAGGCTCCTGGACCGCCGTCACCCTGGGCGAGCGCCCGTTCGATGAGGTCGCGCAGCTGGAGCACGTACGTCTGCACCGTGGTGCGTGCGCTGCGCGGCGGATGGCCGGACCACAGCTCGTCGGCCAGCACCCCGGCCGGCACCACCTGGTCGGCCCGTAAGGCCAACAGGGCGAGCACTTGTCTCGGCTTCGGCGCCGAGGGCACCACCGACACCCCGCACAGTCGGACCCCCAAGGACCCCAGCACCCGGATTTCCACGACGACCACCCCAAGTCCAGACGGATCGGCGGCCCCGACGGCCGCCGGCCGGGCGGGCGCTCCGCTGCTCACCGTCCGCGCAGGTCCGCTGGAAGGTCGGTGGAGCACCCGACACCAATCCAAAAACAGGACAGACGGTTTGTCAATACAAAACCGAACGCGCTGTTTGTTTTGGGGCGGAGCGATCCCCTCCAGCCTGGGGCCCCGACCTGCCGACCCGGCACCGAACGGCGCCCAACGACGCCGGCCTCAGGCCGGGCCGGCACCGCCCGCGTCCGCTCCGGCCGCCTCACCCGCAACGGCCTCCACCGCCCCCGCGGCCCGGGCCGCCGCCAGTTCCGCGAGCACCCGGCCACCCCGGTCCACCCCGAGGTCGAGCGTGGCCAGCACCCCGGGCACCGCGATGCTCGGCATCAGGTGCTGGTACATCACGGCGATCCGGCGCTCCAGATCCATCCGGCCGGACATCTTCTGGGACTGGATCTGCACGCCCGTCCAGGCCCCGGTGACCAGCCACGCCGTCTCGGCGGGCACCACGTGGGGCAGCAACTCCCCGCGCCGGCCGGCGGTTTCCAGCACGATCTCGGTCCGCTGGATCCAGCCGGGCGCCGCGCCACCGCTGAAGTCGCCGAACACGTCCTGGCCGAGGGAGAGCCGCGCGCCCGCACTCAGCACCGGGTCGCGCGGCATCAGATGGGCGACCGCCATCCCGAGGTCCACGAACTCCTGGAGCTTGCAGTGCCGTTCGGGGATCTCGTCGCGGCCGAACTGCTCGTCGACGATGCCCTGGGCGAGTTCCCGCTTGGACGCGAAGTGGAAGTACACCGCGCCACGCGTCACTCCCGCCCTGGCCACCACCTCGCCGATCGTCGCCCCCTCGTACCCGTACTCGTCGAAGACCGACGCCGCCGCCTCCAGGATCAGCCGACGCGTCCGGACCGCCCGTTCCTGCCGCACCACCGCAACCACCCCACCCGAAACGCTCGGCAAACAAAACCAAACACCCCGTATCTTACCTGCCGAGTCCTGCGGGATCCCTGCGTCCCAGGTCACATGAGGCCGTCCTCAAGCGCACCAAAACCGCATGGACGGTACGAGTCGAACAGGCGACCTACGCCGCTCCGGCGGCCTCCCCATCCGGAACAACAGCCCTCACTTCCGGCCGCCGCACCGACGAACCGTCCTGCCACAACCATGAACCTGTCAAGTCTGTTCGGTGACATCCTTCCTGGTCACGATGGTTCGCCCCGAAGGGACGGTCGCGCGGCGACGAGCGGCGCCCACCCACCGTGCCCACCCGACCACGCTCGGCCGATGACGAACCTTTGTTCTGGCTCCTTGAAAACCAAACCGGTAGGTACGTATCTTACGAGCCCTGAGCAGCCCACCCCGCCCGTCACGGCCCTTCGGAGCGCTCCCCATGACCCTGCTTGCCTTCCGCACGCCTGCCCCCGTCCTCGTCACCGGCACGGACTCCGGAACGATTCCCGACCCGGCCGCGGCAGCGGCCCCGGCACCCCGCCTGACCAGCACCGTCGCCAAGGAGTACGTCCACCGGGCCTGCCACGCCGAGGTCTTCCTCACCGGCAGCGAGCAACTGACCGACAGCACCTTCGCGGTCACCGCGCAGTGGCCGCGGGCACACACTTTCTTCGGCACCCCGGACGGCACCCGGCACGACCCGATCCAAGCTGCTGAAACGATCCGCCAAGCCGGGCTCTACCTCGCCCACACCCGGTTCGGCGTACCGCTCGACCACAAGTTCATGATGTGGAACCTCGACTACACCACCCGGCCGCGCCAGCTGCTGATCGGCGCGGCGCCGACCGACCTCACGCTGGAGGTCCGGCTCAGCGCCGAGCCCCGCCGCACCCGCACCACGATCGACTTCACCCTCGAAACCGTCGTCCGGCGCGGCCCCCACCTGGCCGGCACCGGGAACGCCCGCTTCACCACCGTCCCGGACTCGACCTACCAGCGGCTGCGCCGCGGACGCCACGAGACCGGCCTCCCGGCGGCACCCGAGGAGATCGGCGAGCCGCTGCCGCCGGCCAGGGTCGGCCGGCTCCGCCCGTGCGACGTCGTGCTCACCCCGGCCGACGCGCCGGGCACCTGGCACCTCACCCCCGACTTCTGGCACCCGATCCTCTTCGACCACGCCAACGACCACATCCCCGGCATGGTCCTGCTGGAGGCGGCCCGCCAGGCGACCAACGCGCTGACCAGCCCGGTCGCCGTCATGCCGACCGCCGCGGCCACCACCTTCCACCGGTACGCCGAGCACGACGCGCCCACCGTCATCACGGCGCGGCACACCCCGGGCGAGGACCCGGACGCCCTCACCACCACCGTGACCGGCCATCAGCACGGCGAGCCGATCTTCACCACCGTCCTCACCGGCCACCCGGACCACCGCTGACCCGACCGGCCCACGCGACGCCCGCCGCCGCACCGACCGGGCATCCGGTACGGCCGGACGGTCCGCACGACCGCGGCAGCGCGCAGCAGCCCGCACACCCCGCGGTACGCCAGGACGGCCCGCCCGACCCCCGGTCCGGCGGGCCGTCCTGCGTGTGCACGACCCGTCCCGCGCGTAGGCGACCCGTCCCGCGATCGGGCGGGCGGTCCGCGTGCCGACGGACACCACCCGGCGGCGGCCCCTCGCACCCACGGCTCGTGGGGCCCGCCACGGCCGCAAACCGACCGCTTTCCCGGACTGGCTCCGGGGCGAACACCTGCGCGAGGATGTCAGCCCCTGGATCCGCTGCCAACAGGAGCACGCCGTGAGCGAAGCCGCTTCGCAGCAGAACGAGTTGATCAGACTGACCGACCGCCCCGGCACCGAGGACGCCCCCGGCCGCGACGGACGGACCGGTGGCCGGAGCGTCCGGGTGCGGGTACTCGGCCGGCACGCCCCCGGGTCCCTGCTCGGCCACGACTGGCTGGACTGCGAGATCACCGTCACCGCGGACTCGGTGCGCGGGCACTTCGTCACCCTGGTGACCGAACGCCATCTCGGGCAGTGGGAGACGGCCTTGGACCGGCTGGGGCGCGGATCCGCGGTCCGCTGGCTGGACGAGGAACACGGCCCCGAGCTGCGGATCGAACCCGGACGGCCCGGCGGGCTCCGGGTGACGGTCTCCGACGCGGAGGATTCGGGCGTCACGCTCCGGGTCGTGCTCTCCCTCGCACCCGGCTGGCTGGACGAGCAGCGCACACTGCTCACGCTCGTACGGGACGCCTACCCGTCCGAGGTGGTCGAGCTCTCCCCCGGCATCCATGCCTGGCGCGGGAGGCCGGTCGACGGGAGTTGACGCGCCGCCGGGTCTCCGGACAACGTGGTCCGGGTACGGACCGGACGGTGTCACCAGCCCCTCGCCCACGGTCCCGGCCGGTCGCCGGGCACCACCGGCTTCCTGACCGGTCAGCCGGACATCGCCACGCGGTACAGCGTCGAAAGCGCGTCGTCGATGGGATGGGGCTGCGGCCTGCCGGAGGCGTCGAGCCTGTTCCACCTCTGGAGGTTCACCGCGACGGACATCTGCCGCTTGCCGTCGGCGCGGGTCATGGCCGGCGCTCCACCACCCCAGACCGTACCGCCATGGCCCCAGAAGGTGCCCTGGCCGGGACCGTCCATCGGGTGCAGGCCGAGCCCGTAGTCGATGGTCTTCCCCTCCTGGGAGACGACCGGGACGGTGCGTCGCATCTGCGCCAGCGACGACGGACCGACGATCTCCCCGGCCGGCAGCATGCCGAAGAAGCGGTTGAGGTCCGTGACGGTCGATATCAGCGAGGCGGACGGCCCTACCCAGGACATGTCGCTGCCGACGCGGTGCCGCATGTCGGCGGTGACGGGGCGGCCCGTGGCGATATCCGCGACCCCGGCGACCCCGGCGGCGCCGCGCCAGACCTGGTCGCCGTCTCGCACCTCGGCGAACAGGCCCGGCATCCCGGCGCGATACCACCGGATCGCGGTCCTCATCGCCGCGTTGATCGCCTCCGAAGCCGGCGTCAGCACCGTCACCCCCGAAGAGCACGAACAGGGCACGGAGCTGTTCCGCGTCGCAGTTCTGGGCGCCGACCCCGAGCGTTTCCCGACCCTGGCCCACTTCGCGCGCGACGTCCGCCCCCTCGGCGTGGATCGCCGCGCGGCGTTCGATGAGATCCTCGCCGCCCAACTCGCCCACATCGAGGCCGCCATCTGCCCGACCCCGCCGACCGGCTCGGGAGTGTCTCGGACGAACGAATGACGAATGGGCTGGGCCTCACCGCTCGCCATCCGCGCACCGGCGGGCTGCCGTCCGCCGCGCGGACCGGATAATGGCGGCATGATCGACAAGCAGCTCAGCGTCGTGCTCGCCGAGGACTCGGTGATCCTCAGGGATGGCATGGTCGAACTCCTCACCGCCCGTGGGTGCGTGGTGGTCGCCACCGCCGGGACGGCGCCCGAGCTGGTCGCCGCCGTGACCGAACACCGGCCCGACGTGGCCGTGGTGGACATCCGGATGCCGCCCACCCACAGTGACGAGGGCATCCGGGCCGCGATCGAGATCCGGGCCGTGCTGCCCGAGGTCGGCATCCTGGTCTTCTCCCAGCACGTCGAGAGCGCCTGGGCGGCCCGGCTGCTGGCCGACGGCGCCGCCGGCATCGGCTACCTGCTCAAGGAACGGGTGGCCCGCACCTCCGAGTTCGTGGACGCCCTGCACCGGGTCGCCGCGGGCGGCACCGCCCTCGACCCGGAGATCGTCAACGGGTTGCTGCACGGCGGGCGGCGCGGCCGGGTGGACGCGCTGACCCCGCGCGAGCGGGAGGTGCTGGAGTTGATGGCGCAAGGCCACTCCAACCGCTCGATCGCCTCGCTCCTGACGGTGTCGGAGCGGGCGGTGGAGAAGCACGTGGCGGCGGTGTTCGGCAAGTTCGACCTGCCCGCGACCGACGCCGACAACCGGCGGGTCAAGGCCGTGCTCGCCTACCTCGCGGAGAGCGGCGCCTCCTGAGCCGAAGCCTCGACGGCGTCGGCCGTGCCCGTCCGCCATCGGCGGGCTGACTGACCGCCCGTCGAAGCCGAGTGCCCCTCACAACCGGCTGGGCAGCTCCGCGCTGACCACCGTCGGCCCGCCGGGCGGACTGTCCACCCGCAGCACTCCGTCCACCGCCGCGAGCCGCTCGGCCAGGCCCGCCAGCCCGGTGCCCGCACCGATCGCGGCACCGCCGTGCCCGTCGTCGCGCACCGTCAGCCGGACCCTCCCGTCGGCCACGCTCGCGCTCAGCTCCGCCGACCGCGCGCCGCTGTGCTTGGCCACGTTGGTCAGCAGCTCGGCCGCGCAGAAGTAGACGGCCCGTTCGATCACCTCCTCCGGGCGCTCCCGCAGGTCCAGCCGTACACCGACCGGTACCGGGGAAGTGGTGGTCAGCCCCGGCAGAGCCTGGGCCAACCCGCCGTCCAGCGCCACCGGGTGGATGCCCTTGGTCAGCCGGCGCAGACCGGTGACGGTGTCCTCGGTCTGGGCGCGGGCCCGGTCGACCAGGGCGCGCAGCCGCCGCAGGTCGGGCCCACCCGGACCCGTGTGCCCGGCCTCGCGCGCCGGATCCCGGCCGGCCGCACCGCCGCGGACGGCGCCTTCGTGCACCGCGCCCCCGTGACCCGCGCCGTCCGCTGCCGACACATCCTCTGCCGGCACGCTCTCCGCCAGCACGTCGTCGGCCAGCGACAGTGTGATGGCGAGCGCGATCAGCTGCGCCTGGGTGCCGTCGTGCAGGTCGCGTTCCAGGCGCCGCAGCCGATCGGTGTTCTCGGCCAGCAAGGTGGCCCGGGCGTGCTCCAGCTGGCGCACCCGCTGCTGCGAGCGCGCCGGGCCGAGCAGCGTACGGGCCAGCGCGCGGTTCGCTCCCCCGAGCGCACGCAGCGCCGCGGGTACGGCGACCAGCACCACGAGGCCGATCGGGATCGCGCCCAGGTCCAGCAGACCGATCGACCTCGGCCCCGGTTCCATCATCCGAGCCCAGAGCGGGAACCCCACCAGCCAGACGCCGCCGAGCGGCAGCCCGACCACGGCCAGGAAGCCGAGGACGCCGAGCGGCAGCCGCAGGAGGAGGTAGACCAGTGCCCGCCAGGCCACCGGATCGGTCAGCACCGCCCGGCCCCGGGCGAAGAGCCCGGACGGGCGCGGCAGCGGCGGCGGTGCGGGCACCTCCTCCCCGAGCAGCCGCCCCACCAGCCACCGGTGCAGCCCACCGAGCCTCCTCGCCCCGGCCAGCACTGCCACCACGAACGGCAGGCCCAGCACGGTGAGCGAGAGCAGCGCCCCCGCGTAGAGGACGGCGACGGCGTACACCCCGCCGAGCACCCCGAGCGGCAACCCGAGCACCGCAAAGGCCAGTTCACCACCGGGCACCGACCGGTACCGCCGCCGCTCAACCACCGTCCACCTCACCACTCGTCAGCCGACCGGCTCCCAGCATCCACCAGACACCGCCGGAACCCGCGGGACCTCCGGGCACCCCGGAGTCGCCGCGCCCGTCTCCCTCTCCGCCCTGACCACCCTGACCGCCCTGACCACCCTGACCGCCCACCAGCGGACCGATCCGCCCGGTCCCGGGCTCTCCCGTCGTCGACCGCCTCGTCCCGTTCCTCTCGCCCTCGTCCCGTTCCTCTCGCCCTCGTGCCCCGCCCACCGACTCCACCGCCGAACCGCCGACCGCCCACAGACCCGTGCCCACGATCCCCGGTACGGTGAGCACCGCCGCTCCCAGCACCACCCAGGCGCACGCCGTACCGGGCACCACCGGCACCACCGAGCCCGTCACCGCCAGGCTGAACGCCCCGGAGGCCGCGGCCGCCACCGCCGCGCCCAGCAGCACGCCGATCGCGGTGGTCAGGGCCGCCTCCACGGAGAGCATCCGCAGCAGCTGCCGCCTGCTCGCCCCGACCAGGCGCAGCAGCCCGAACTCCCGGCGCCGGTCGGCGGTCAGCGCCACCAGGGTGTTGACGGTGGAGACCGCGGCGAAGCAGACCAGCAGTGCGAGCTCCATCTCACGCAGCCAGATGTCGCTCTCCTTGGTGACGCTGGTCGCGGCACCTGTCGCCCGGGCGACGTGCTCTGCGGTGCTGGTCAGCACCAGCATGGTGCCGGACAGCCCGACCAGCAGCGCGACCGGCACGACCGCCGAGGCGAGCCGGGCCGCGTAGCCGCGCAGGTTGGCGTCCGCCAGCCAGCCCGCCCCGGGGACGATCACCCGCGCCGGGGCACCCAGCACGGCTGCCAGCGCCCGCGCCGCGACCGGCCCCAGCAGTCCGACCGCGACCAGCAGCACCAGCGAGCCGAGCAGCGAGGCCTGCCCCGCCTTGTCCAGCTCCGCGGCCGGCCGGCCGGCCGCCAGCCGGGCGGCCCGCCGCCCGGGGTCGTCGACCAGCAGCCGGGGGTTGTCGGCGCGCAGGGTGTTGCCGCCGACCAGGATCGCGTCGGCGGCCGCGCGCTCCTCGTCCACCCGGTCGAAGTCGGCGGCGCCGGAGAGCAGCAGCCGGTCGGGGGAGGCGTCGTCGAGGTGGCCGTCGAGCGAGACGGCGGCGCTCAGCAGGACGAAGGGGCGCTGGCCGGGCATGGGCGGGGACCGTTCTGTCGGGGGCGCCTCCACGGTACGGCCGGCCGGTCCCGCCCCGGCGCCCCCCGTTCGACATCTGAGACAGATCTTCTCGGAATGCGGGACGGCGAGTAGCGTCGGGGGCGTCGCGGAACATCGGAGCCGACCACGCCCAGGGGGACCTCATGACCGGACCGCAGCCCGCCGCCGTCTACACCCACGGCCACCAGGAGGCCGTGCTGCGCTCGCACCGCTCCCGCACCGCCGCCGACTCGGCTGGCTACCTGCTGCCCGGACTGCGGCCCGGGCAGTCCCTGCTGGACGTCGGCTGCGGGCCGGGCACGATCACCGCGGACCTGGCCGGGCTGGTCGGCCCCCAGGGGCGGGTGGTGGCGGTGGACACCTCCGCCGAGGTGCTGGAGCAGGCCGCCGGGTACGTCGCCGGGCGGGGCCTGTCCAACGTCGTCTTCGAGCGCGCCGACGTGCACCGGCTGCCGTACCGGGACGGCGAGTTCGACGTCGTGCACGCCCACCAGGTGCTGCAGCACGTGGCCGACCCGGTGGCCGCGCTGCGCGAGCTGCGGCGGGTGACGGCGCCGGGCGGGGTGGTCGCGGCCCGGGACGTCGACTACGCCTCGATGACCTGGTTCCCCGAGGTGCCCGCGCTGGACCGGTGGCTGGAGCTGTACCGGCGGACCGCCCGCGCCAACGGCGGCGAGCCGGACGCCGGCCGGCGGCTGCTGTCCTGGGCCAGGGCGGCCGGCTTCACCGAGGTCACCGCGAGCGCCACCACCTGGACGTACGCGACGCCCGGGCAGCGCGCCTGGTGGGGCGGGATGTGGGCGGACCGGGTCACCGGCACCGCGCTGGGCCGGACGGCGGTCGAGCGGGGCTTCGCGGAGCCGGACGAGCTGGACCGGATCGCGGCCGGCTGGCGGGAGTGGAGCGACGCCGGGGACGGCTGGTTCTCGATGCTGCACGGGGAGGTCCTGGCCCGCGGCTGAGCGGGCGGACGGCGGGCCGGGGAGGACGGGCAGGCGTTCGGAAAGATCGGGTAAAGTCGCGCGACCGTTCAGATCGGGCCCGTTCGGGTCCGAGCCATGGTGCCGAGTGCCGAGCCGAGTGCCCGCCGCGGCGGGTTGGGGGAGTCCACGTGTCCAAGCCTGAGTCCGAGCCGCCCGTCCCGGGGCCGGAGTCGCCCGCGGTCGCGGGGGCCGGTACGCACGCGGACCCGGCGGCGGCTGCGGCGGAGGCTGTCGAGACGGCGGCTGCCGAGACGGCGGCCGGCCAGGACCCGCGGGTGGACTTCCGCAAGCACACCGCCGCCCCGGACGCCGTCACCCCCGACGTCACCCGGCGGCTGCGGCGGAGGCTGTCGAGACGGCGGCTGCCGAGACGGCGGCCGGCCAGGACCCGCGGGTGGACTTCCGCAAGCACACCGCCGCCCCGGACGCCGTCACCCCCGACGTCACCGCCGAGCCGGCCGAGCCCGAAGCCCCCGCCGAGCCCGCCCCCGCCGACCCCTGGGCCGCGCCCGAC
>NZ_MSJQ01000372.1 GCF_014596515.1 Streptomyces sp. CBMA156 | reverse complement strand
ATAGTGTGGTTGACAGTTTCATAGTGTTTCGGTGGTCATAGCGTGAGGGAAACGCCCGGTTACATTCCGAACCCGGAAGCTAAGCCTTACAGCGCCGATGGTACTGCAGGGGGGACCCTGTGGGAGAGTAGGACGCCGCCGAACAATTCTTCTGAAGAACCCCCATCCGGGAATCCCGGATGGGGGTTCTTTGCATTTTAGGATCATCTCACTCGATGGTGTCACTCTGTCCACCAGCAGGTGGTCCTAGGTCTACCCCGGGATTGGGGTGCCATGGCCAGTGTGGGTGGCGGGTGGTTCGTGAACACTGATGGAGGACGATCGGTACCGGCATCAGGAGCTTCCCGTGACAACAGTGAGTCGTACGAGCGGCGTCTCCGTACGTGCGCAGGCCCGGTCCGCCTTCGTGGCCGGCGGTGAGGGCCTGACCCGGCTGGTCGTGGTGTTGCTCGCCGCAGTGCTGGGGTTCGTGCTGCCGGTGATGGCCGCGGTCGTCTCGGGCGTGATGACGGCCCAGACTCTCCAGGGTTACGTCCCGGAGATCCCGGCCGCGCTGCTGGTGGCGGCGGTCGTCGGTTCCGTGGTGGCCGCCTTCCTCGTCCACAGCGTCGCCGCCCGTACCCGGGGGCAGGTGGAACGCTGGTTCGGCATACGGCTGCCGGCCACCTACGAGCCCCGGCCGGAGCTGGAGCTGGACGGGCGCGGGCACTGGTGGACGGGCTACACCTACCACCGCTCGCGGACGGTGGCGAAGTACGCGCAGGCGGTCCACTGGGGCCTGCGGGACCGGACCACCCGCGCCGAGCTGGTCTGGCTGGTGGTGAACCCGCTCCTCGCCGTGGTCCTGGTGGGCCCGGTCGCGGTTCTGCTCGGGCTGGGCCTCGCCTACATCCTGACCGGCCCGGTCCCCATGGCCGGCTTCGGTTTCCTGAGCGGCCGGGAGCTGTCCATCCTGGTGAGCCTCGTGCTCGGGGCAACCATGATCGTCGTCGGGATACTCGGGGCCCCACTGGCGGTCAGGGCGTACGCCGAGGCGGCCCGCCGCGTGCTGGACCAGGACGGCCGCGCGACGAACGCCCAGCTGACCAGGCGGGTGGCCGAGTTGACCGAGACGCGGGCGGACGCGGCGGGCAACCAGGCGGCCGAGCTGCGGCGGATCGAGCGGGACCTGCACGACGGTGCACAGGCGCGGCTGGTCGCGATCGGGATGACGCTGGGCACCATCGAGCACCTGATGGACTCCGACCAGGACGCTGCCCGGGAGCTCCTCGCCGAGGCGCGTCAGTCGTCGGCCCGGGCCCTCCAGGAGCTGCGGGACCTGGTGCGCGGCATCCACCCGCCGGTGCTCGCCGAGCGCGGACTCGGCGACGCGGTCCGGGCGTTGGCGCTGGACAGCGCGCTGCCGACCGAGGTCTTCGTGAGCCTGCCGGACCGGCCGGCGGCACCGGTCGAGGCCACCGTGTACTTCAGCATCTGCGAACTGCTGGCCAACGCCGCCAAGCACTCGGGGGCGGAGCAGGTGTGGGTGGACATCCTCTACCGGGCCGGCTTCCTGCGGGTCACGGTGACGGACGACGGCGTGGGGGTGGCGGATCCCTCACGGGGGACCGGACTGCGCGGGATCGAGAAGCGATTGGGTACCTTCGACGGTGTCCTCTCCATCGACAGCACGTCGGGCGGACCCACCACCATCACCTTGGAGTTGCCGTGCGAGTTGTCCTCGCCGAGGACCTCTACCTCCTTCGCGAAGGCCTGATCCGGCTGCTGGAAGCGCACGGCTTCACCATCGCCGCGGCCGTGGAGACGGGTCCCGAGCTGCTGGAGGCACTGCTCACCCACCGCCCGGACGTGGCCGTGGTGGACGTCCGGCTGCCTCCGACGCTGACCGACGAGGGCCTGCAGGCCGCACTCAAGGCACGCCGGGAGATCCATGGCCTGCCGGTGCTGGTGCTGTCGCAGCACGTCCAGCAGCTCTACGCACGGGAGTTGCTGGCCGACGGCACCGGAGGGATCGGATACCTGCTGAAGGACCGGGTGTTCAACGCCGGACAGTTCATCGACGCGGTCCGTCGGGTGGCGGCGGGCGGGACGGCGATGGACCCGGACGTGATCGCCAAGCTGATGCAGACCACTTCGCGCCGGCCCGGCCCGCTGCTGCGGCTGTCCCCACGCGAGCGCGAGGTGCTGGAGCTGATGGCCGAGGGCTGTTCCAACTCGGCGATCGCCGCCCGGCTCTCGGTGAGCGACGGCGCGGTGGCCAAGCACATCGCCAACATCTTCACCAAGCTCGAACTCGCCCCCGACGAGGACGCCAACCGGCGGGTGCTGGCCGTACTGACCTACCTCAACGGCACCGCGGGGCAGACCGGCTGACGATCCGGCCGGCCTCCGACGCAGGTCCGGGCGGTGCCGGGGCCGCCGTCGGGCCGTCGCTCTGTGACACCCCAGGCTGTGGGAACGCTTAAACAGGTGTACGAGTAAACTCCGATGGGCCGAGCCCGGAGGTTGCTCAACCGTCCGGCGGCCCGATCAGCGGTACCCGGCAGCCGAGGCAGCGTACGGCAGCAGCCGACCATCCAGGGGTTGATAGACGTCATGGCACGCCCAACGCTCACCAAAGCCCACCGGGGCCTGCTCGGCATGGTCGCGGCCGGTGCCTGCATCATCTCGGGTATCGGCTTCGCGGGCTCCTACACCGCGGTGCGCGATCTGGCCGAGGAGAAAGGTTTCGGCGCCTTTTCCTACGCCTTCCCGATCGGCGTGGACGCGGGCATCGTCGTGCTCCTCGCACTCGACCTGGTGCTGACCTGGCTGCGCATCCCCTTCCCGATGCTGCGGCAGACCGCGTGGCTGCTGACCGTCGCCACCATCGCCTTCAACGCGGCCGCCTCCTGGGGCGATCCGCTCGGCATGGGCATGCACGCCGTCATCCCGCTGCTCTTCGTCGTCGTGGTCGAGGCCTCGCGGCACGCGGTCGGCCGGATCGCGGCGATCACGGCGGACCGCCACATGGAGTCGGTCCGGGTGATGCGCTGGATCCTCTCCCCGGTGCCGACCTTCCGGCTCTGGCGGCGGATGAAGCTCTGGGAGCTCCGTTCCTACGACGAGGTCATCCGGCTGGAGCAGAACCGCCTGGTCTACCGGGCGCAGCTGCGCTTCCGGTACGGCCGTGGCTGGCGTCGCTCGGCGCCGATCCAGGCGCTGCTGCCGCTCAAGCTCGCCAAGTTCGGCGTGCCGCTCGATCCGGCGCTGCTCGACCGGCTGGACGACGAGGGACAGGAGCGCGAGGCCAAGGAAGGCCTGGTGGAGAAGGAAGCACAGGGAACCGGCCTCCAGGAGAACCACACCGCCGCGGCCATCGCCCCCACCCCGGCGGTGGCGCACCCGGAGCAGTCCCAGCAGCCGCAGCAGGCGGCGCAGACCGCCCAGCAGGCCCAACAGGCCCAACAGATCCGGCCTGGGCAGGCCCAGCAGGCCCAACAAGCCCAGCCGGAGCAGGCCCAGTCCGAACAGGAACCGGCCCAGGCGCCCACGGCTGTCGCTCCGCTGTCCGCCGAGGTCGCCGCACCGATGCTCGCGAAGCTGGCCGCCGTGCGCCTGCGCGCTGCCCAGGAACCGGACGAGTCGGCGGAGGCCGCCCCGCAGCCGCGCGGCGAGGAGCTGAACGTCTGGACCGAGCGCCCGGTCCGCACCACCGGCCATCCGGCCGACGCCGCCCCCGGCGGGCGGGTGCCCGGCCAGGCCTCGCCCTGGTTCAAGCCCCCGCGCCCGATCGCCGAGGAGACCGCCCCCGCGGACCCGGCCGGCCACCAGCAGCGGGCCGAGCAGACCCAGCAGGCCGAGCACCTCGCCGAGCCGCCGCACCATCAGCAGGCTCACCAGCCCGAGCAGGCACGTCCGTCGGAGCAGCAGGCCTCGGCAGAGCAGTCCGTCCATGCAGAGCAGTCCGCATTCCGCCCGATGCCCTCGCGCCTTGACCCGGACCTCGCCTACGAGGCGCTCGTCTCGTACATCGACGGTCACGACGGTCGTCAGCCCGACGCCCAGCGGCTCGCCGCATGGCTGACCACGGAGTACGGCGTCACTGGTAACGGCCCGAATAACTCGGTGCACCCCAAGGAGGTCGCCGAGCTCATTCCGGAGCTGCACGACCGCTACGTTGCCGCTGGAAGGGACTGACCCCGGCCGCCGTCCGTCCGGGGCCCGGGTGCCCATTGACGCCCGGTCCCGCCGGAGCTACCTTCGCGTCAACAAATTGTTGAAGCACTGGTTCGGTGCGGAGGAGTGCGGATGACAAGGGGCGAGGCCGACGGAACCGGGCCCGTGGACGGGGCCTCCTTCTCCACCGCGACCCGGGCCGCCGTGGAGGCACTGCTCGCCCCGGTCGACGCCGATCTGGCACGCCGTTACCCGGGTGAGCCCGCGACCAGGCAGCCGGTGCACACCGTCTACGTCCCGGCCGACGCCTTCGGTGCGGACACCGTGCGGGAGTGGGGTCGCCGGGCCCTGGAGGCCCTCGACCGCCACGCCGCCACCCCCGCCGAGCTGGCCCGCGCCCTCGGCGTCCCCGACGACGAGCTGCTGGCCGACGTGCACGCCCGGGTCCGCGCCAAGCTGGAGCGCGAGCCGATCGAGGACCTGCGGATCGACTTCGAGGACGGCTACGGTCCCCGCCCCGACGCCGAGGAGGACGCGGCCGCGGTGCGCGCCGCCGAACTGGTCTCCGCCGCCGTGGCCGGGGGCGGCGCGCCGCCGTACCTCGGCATCCGGATCAAGTGCCTGGAGGCATCCGTCCGGGCTCGCGGCATCCGCACCCTGGAGTTGTTCCTGGCCACCCTGCTGGCGCACGGCGGGCTGCCGGACGGCCTGGTCCTGACCCTGCCCAAGGTGACCTACGCCGAACAGGTCACCGCGCTGGTCCGGCTGCTGGAGGACTTCGAGAGCCGGGCCGGGCTGCCCGCCGGCCGGCTCGGATTCGAGATCCAGATCGAGACCACCCAGGCGATCCTCGGCCCGGACGGCAGGGCCACCGTGGCCCGGATGATCGAGGCCGCCGAGTGCCGCGCCACCGGCCTGCACTACGGGACCTTCGACTACAGCGCCGCCTGCGGCGTCAGCGCGGCCCACCAGAGCATGGACCACCCGGTCGCCGACCACGCCAAGGCGGTCATGCAGGTGGCGGCCGCGGGCACCGGGGTACGGCTCTCCGACGGCTCGACCAACGTCATCCCCGCCGGGTCCACCGAACAGGTGCACGCCGCCTGGAAGCTCCATCACGGCCTGGTCCGCCGCTCGCTGGCCCGCGCCTACCACCAGGGCTGGGACATGCACCCGGCGCACCTGCCGACCCGCTACGCCGCGGTCTACTCCTTCTACCGCGAGGGCCTGGCGGCGGCCGCCGCCAGGCTGGCCGCGTACGTCGCCCAGGCGGGCGGCGACGTGATGGACGAGCCGGCCACCGCCCGGGCGCTGAGCGGCTACCTGCTGCGCGGCCTGGACTGCGGCGCCGTCGACCCCGCCGAGGTCACCGCGCTGACCGGCCTGGACCGCGAGCGGCTGAACGCGCTGGCCGGCCGCTGACCCACGGCCGGCCCCCACGGTGCCCCGGCCACAGCCTCCCAGCTGCAGCGTCCCGGCCCACGGCGCCCCTGCCCGCGGACCCGTGACCTCAGAGCGCCGGGCCCCGCGACGGGGGCGACCCCCGCTCGCCGCTCCCCCCGCCGCGTGCCAACTAGGCTGGCGGTGCCGCCCCGGTGCCCCGGGTGCGCGCCGCCAGCCGTCGCCGTCCTCGGGAGGACCGCCGCACCATGCCCGCCACGCCGGAGCCCACCGCCAGGCCGTACCTGACCATCCGGCGGGCCGGCAGCCACGAGATCGAGATCAAGAAGTCCCGGTTCATCTGCCACCTCGGCCGGGTCGCCGACGAGGAGGAGGCGCAGGCCTTCATCGCCGCCATCCGCAAGCAGTACTGGGACGCCCGGCACAACTGCACCGCCTTCGTGGTCGGCGACGACCAGCGCCGCGAGCGTTCGAGCGACGACGGCGAGCCCGGCGGCACGGCCGGGGTGCCGATGCTGGAGGTGCTGCGCCGACGCGGTCTGACCGACACCGCCGCCGTGGTCACCCGGTACTTCGGCGGGATCAAGCTCGGCGCGGGCGGCCTGGTGCGGGCGTACGGCAGCGCGGTGTCGGAGGCCGTGGACGAGATCGGCCTGCTGGAGCGCCGGCCGGTCGCGCTGCTCGCGGTGACGGTGGACCACGTCCGTGCCGGGCGGGTGGAGAACGACCTGCGGGCGGCCGGGTACACGGTGAGCGACCTGGCCTACGAGGCCACCGGGGTGCGGATCGAGGTGGGCGTGCCGGAGCCGGGCACGGCGGACTTCCACGTCTGGCTGGCGGAGGCGACCGGCGGCACCGCGGTGGCCGTCCCGGCCGGCCGCACCTACGTCGAGGTGCCGGTCTGACCGCACCGGCGGGCGGCGGCGCGGGGGCTCCTGGGAGGGCCCGGACGCCCCGCCCGGACGGCCCGTGACGGGCTGTTTCCCGTAACCCAGCGCCCGCGGCACGCGGAAGACCGCTTGAGCAGATTCACCCGAACGTAGTGTCGTAGCCCGGAGTTGGAACTTCCGCTCCGGGCCGTGGCGTTTCCTGGGCAAGGTTCCGGCAGAACCGGACGAAACCGTCGATGGAGGACACAGGACCCCACCCCGCACCACGGAGGTATGCGCATGACCTCAGGCCGTTCGACCTCGACTCCCCAGTTCGCGCTCCACCCGGCCTCGAACCACTCGGCCCCGGACCGCCCGACTTCCAACCACCAGACCTCGAACCACCCGATCGCGAACCGCGCCGCCCCGAACCGCGTGCGCTCGCACGCCGGCGCCGAGCTGCCAGGCCCCCGCGGCCTCGCGACGCCCTACCGGATGACGGTCATCACGGCCCTCGCGCACGCCGAGGCCGTCGCCCTGGCCGACGAACAGCTCGCCTCCTGGCTGAAGCAGGAGGGCTACGAGGAGCCCCCACCGGCCCCGTACGCCCCCGTCGGGCAGAGCGCCGCACCGGACCCCGCCACGGAGCGGCTCCGCCTGGGCGAGCGAGTCCTGCTCGACCGGGACCGGGGCCCGCTGCGCGACGGCCCGGGCACCGGCCGCTACGACCGCCGCCGCCTGCGCACCCCGGCTCCGCACGGCACCCAGCAGCTCACCCTCACGGTGGCCACCGGGTCCGACGGCGCGACCTGGGTCCGGCTGGAGGCCGAGACGCACAGCACCGGCAGCGGTGTGCGCACCCCCTGCCGGGTGCCGGTGCCCGAACTCGCCCGTTCGCTCCTCCCGCTGCTCGACGCCACCGACGGCCCGGCAGCCGTCCACTCCGCACCCCGGGTGATCACGGCCGACGAGGTCGACGCCCTGATCGACGAGCTGTGCGATCCCGAGCGCAGGCTGCCCACCGTGGTCGCCAGCGTCCCGGTGAACCTCCCGCTCGACCGCTGGGTGCAGGACGTGGTCGGCCCGCTCTGCCAGCAGCTGCCCGGCCTCGCCACCGTCTGCGTGCTGGACCCCGGCGCCCGCACCGGATTCAACGTCGCCCTGGAGTACCACACCGTCTACGGCGGAGCGGTGCGCACCTTCCTGCCCGAGGTCGACCCGGCCTCCCGGCAGGACAGCGCCCGGCATCCGGTGCTCGCCCGGGGCCGAATAGAGGAGGACCCGCGCCGCGCCGCCGGGCTGCTCGCCCGCGAGCCGCGCCGCCTCGCCGCGGACCAGCCGCTGCCGGCTCCGCTGGCGGCCGTCCCGGTGCTGCGTGTCCCGCCGCCGCAGCTCCGCCCGGCCGCGGAGCGGGCCGCCGAGCAGACCGTCGCACGGACCGCTGACCTGGCCGCTGACCTGCCCGCCGGCCTGGCTGCCCCCCGCCAGGGCGCCGAACTGGCCGCGGTCGCCCGCGAGGAGCAGCAGGACCGCGCCGAGCAGCAGGCCAGGGCCGACGAGCCGGAGCGGGTCCGGCACACCCTGCGCCTGGAGCGCAGGGACCACCGCGAGCGGGGCCAGGGCCGGGAGGGCCGCGACGGCCGGGACGTCAGGGAGGGCCGCCTCCGCTCCGGGGCCCGGGGCCTGACCAGCCGCCACTGCCTCACACCGGGCACCGGGCCGGCCGTCGGCCCGCACTCCGCCGCCCGGCCCGCCGACCGCCGTGGCACGCCCGAGACCTTCACCGAGCTGATGGCCAGACTGGAGGAGTTCCCACTGGTGACCTTCACCGGCGACCAGAAGAACGCGCTCGCCCTGGACGATCTCCAGTGCGCCGGCGCCGGCTGGGCCCGGCTCGCCTGGGACGGTCTGACCGCCCTTCAGGAGTACGCCGAGGCGGCCGTGCGGGGCGCGGCGGGCGGGGACTTCAAGCAGTGGTGCGAGCGCACCCCCGAGGGCTGCCACGGCTTCCCGCCGCGCAAGGCGGTGCGCGGGGAGTCCCGGACGGTGTTCAGCCACACCAAGTGGAAGCGCGAGCGGATGCTGCCGGTGCCGGAATGCGTCGACTCCTCCCGGCGCGCGTTCATGGGCGCGCACCTGCGGATCGGCGGCGGTCGCACCGCGCCACGGCTGCACTACCTGGACGACTGTTCCGGCAGCGGCCGGATCTACGTCGGCTACATCGGACTGCACCTGACCAACACCCGCACCAACTGAGCGGCTTGGCTGACCGCTGAGCCCGTTCGGGGGACAATGTCCGGCAGGGGCGGGTCCACGGGTTCGCCGACCGCCTCTGGCAGGCGCCGGACGAGCATGGGGGAACGACGACCGATGCAGTACTCAGCAGACGGCCAGTCCGACGGAACCGCCACCGTCCAGTTCCCCCGACCGGGCTTCCTCGCCTCGGTCTTCCGTGACCTCGGCGCCGAGGAGGACCGGGAGCCGGACGGTCCCGCCACCGGCCGCCCCGGCGGCGCGACGGCCCGTGGCGGGCCCGGGGACGACCCCCTCGTCCTCCCCCACCACACCCGCCGTCCCCCGCGCCGCCCGCACGTCCAACCGCATCGGCCGCCCCAGCCCCACCCT
>NZ_MSJQ01000371.1 GCF_014596515.1 Streptomyces sp. CBMA156 | reverse complement strand
ATAGTGTTTCGGTGGTCATAGCGTGAGGGAAACGCCCGGTTACATTCCGAACCCGGAAGCTAAGCCTTACAGCGCCGATGGTACTGCAGGGGGGACCCTGTGGGAGAGTAGGACGCCGCCGAACAATTCTTCTGAAGAACCCCCGTCCGGGAATCCCGGATGGGGGTTCTTTGCGTTTCCAGGGCATTTTCGGGCGGTCAGAGCCGGAGCTTGAACCCGACGTGCGAGGCCACGAACCCGAGGCGCTCGTAGAAGCGGTGCGCGTCTGCTCGCGTCGCGTCGGAGGTCAGCTGGACGAGGACGGCGCCGATGCCGCGGGAGCGTTCGACGGCCCACTGGATCAGCTCGGTGCCCAGTCCGCTGCCGCGTTCGTCGGCGTGGACGCGGACGCCCTCGATGATCGTGCGGGTGGCGCCGGCCCGGGAGAGGCCTGGGACGACGGTGAGTTGCAGGGTGCCGACGGTGCGGCCGGCCCGGTCGGCGACGACCAGGTGCTGGTGCGGGTCGCCGTCGATGCGGGCGAACGCGGCGCGGTAGGGGGTGAGGTCGTCAGGGCTCTCGCGGGTGGCGCCCAGCGGGTCGTCGGCGAGCATGGCCACGATCGCCGGCAGGTCGTCGGCGGTGGCTCGTCGGATCGTCAGAACAGCCGTTTCGGTCATGATCGGAGACTAGGAGTGTGCTGTCTGCCGTGCCAAGCCCCGTCTACGCCCGTAGCACCCCTTCACGGCCCTCCTGAAGGGCCGTGAGACCCCATCCGGCGTCACTCCCCGGCCTTGGCACTGGTGATGACGGCGAAGACGGCCCCGTGCGGGTCGGCCAGCTGGGCCAGGCGGCCGACGCCGTGCACGTCCATGGGCGGGATCCGCACGGTCGCGCCGAGGGTGCCGGCGATGGCGAGGCCGGCGTCGACGTTGGGGACCTCGAAGTAGGGGAGCCAGTGCGAGGTGGTGCCGCGCGCGGTGTGTTCGGGGCCGAGCTGCATGATGCCGCCGTGGGCGTCGTCGGTGCCGCCGCCGGACGGGGTGAGGACGGTGTACATCGCCTCGCCGAGCGGGACGTCCTGCTCCTGCCAGTCGAAGACGGCGCGGTAGAAGGACTTGGCGCGTTCGGCGTCGACGCTGTAGCACTCGGTCCAGCAGAGGCTGCCCTCCTCGGTGACGAGGTCCAGGCCGCGGTTGGCGTGCGGCTGCCAGACCGCGAAGTCGGCGCCTGTCGGGTCGGTGTAGCCGGCCATCCGGCCCGCGGTGAAGACGTCGAAGGGGGCGAACCGGACGCGTCCGCCGGACTGTTCGACCAGTGCGGTGGTGCGGTCGGCGTCGTCGGTGGCGAAGTAGAGCGCCCAGCCGGGAGGGGTGTCCTCCTCGGTGAGCGGGCCGAGGGCGGCGACGGTCCGGCCGTCGAGCTTGAAGAAGCCGTACCCGCCGGCCTCGGGGCCGGCCGAGTCGAAGGTCCAGCCGAACAGCGCGGTGTAGAAGTCGACGGACGCCCGGGTGTCGGGGCTGCTCAGGTCGAGCCAGACCGGGGAACCGGGGCGGAAGTCGGTGTTGAGCATGGCGGCACTGCTCCTCGGACGGGGCCCGGGCGGGCGCGGTCGACGGCGGGTCCCCCTCGGTCCCTCCCAGCCTGGCACCTCGGCCGGGGCGGTGCACGGCAGGGGCCGGGGCAGGGAAGGAAGTCGGGGAGGAGGCGGGCCGGCGGGTCTGTCGGCGCGGGGCGGTACGGTGCGTAGCGGAATGTTCCACCCGTACCGGTCGAAGGGGGTCCGGTGAGCAAGCAGGCGGCGCAGTCCGGGCAGCAGGTGCCGCGCCAGCTCGCACAGGTCGAGGGCGTGCTGGAGCGGATCACGTACGCGAACGAGGAGACCGGTTACACGGTCGCCCGGGTGGACACCGGCCGGGGCGCGAACGACCTGCTGACAGTGGTGGGCGCGTTGCTGGGGGCGCAGGTCGGTGAGTCGCTGCGGCTGCACGGCCGGTGGGGCTCGCACCCGCAGTACGGGCGGCAGTTCACGGTGGAGAACTACACGACGGTGCTGCCCGCGACGGTCCAGGGGATCCAGCGGTACCTGGGGTCGGGGCTGATCAAGGGGATCGGGCCGCGGTTCGCCGAGCGGATCGTGGAGCGCTTCGGGGCGGACACCCTGGAGGTGATCGAGAACGAGCCCGGCCGGCTGATCGAGGTGCCGGGGCTGGGGCCGAAGCGGACGAAGAAGATCGCGGCGGCCTGGGAGGAGCAGAAGGCCATCAAGGAGGTGATGGTCTTCCTGCAGGGGGTCGGGGTGTCCACCTCGCTGGCTGTGCGAATCTACAAGCAGTACGGCGACGGCTCGATCGGCGTGGTGCGGAACGAGCCCTACCGGCTGGCGTCGGACGTGTGGGGCATCGGCTTCCTGACGGCGGACCGGATCGCCCAGGCGGTGGGCATCCCGCACGACAGCCCGGAGCGGGTGAAGGCCGGCCTCCAGTACGCGCTGTCGCAGAGCACCGACCAGGGGCACTGCTTCCTGCCGGAGGAACGGCTGATCGCGGACGGCGTGAAGCTGCTCCAGGTGGACGTCGGGCTGGTGATCGATTGCCTGGCGGAGCTGGTGGCGGCCGAGGGGGTGGTGCGCGAGGCGGTGCCGGGAGAGGGCGGCCAGCCGGTCACGGCGGTGTACCTGGTGCCGTTCCACCGGGCGGAGATCTCGCTGGCCAACCAGCTGGCGCGGCTGCTGCGTGCGGACGAGGACCGGATGCCGTGGTTCGGGAACGTGGACTGGCCGGTGGCGCTGGAGTGGCTGGCCGGGCGGACGGGGGTCGAGCTGGCGCCGGAGCAGGAGCAGTCGGTGCGGCTGGCGCTGACCGAGAAGGTCGCGGTGCTGACGGGCGGCCCGGGCTGCGGCAAGTCGTTCACGGTGAAGTCGATCGTGACGCTGGCGCTGGCGAAGCGGGCGAAGGTGGTGCTGGCGGCGCCGACCGGCCGGGCGGCGAAGCGGCTGGCGGAGCTGACCGGGGTGGAGGCCTCGACGGTGCACCGGCTGCTGGAGCTGAAGCCGGGCGGGGACGCCGCGTACGACCGGGACCGGCCGCTGGACGCGGACCTGGTGGTGGTCGACGAGGCCTCGATGCTGGACCTGATCCTGGCGAACAAGCTGGTCAAGGCCGTGCCGATGGGCGCTCACCTGCTGTTCGTGGGAGACGTGGACCAGCTTCCCTCGGTGGGTGCGGGGGAGGTGCTGCGGGACCTGCTGGCCGAGGGCGGGCCGGTCCCGTCGGTGCGGCTGACCAGGATCTTCCGGCAGGCGCAGCAGTCGGGCGTGGTGACCAACGCGCACCGGATCAACGAGGGCCGGCCGCCGCTGACGGACGGCCTGGCGGACTTCTTCCTGTTCGCCGAGGAGGACGCGGAGCGGGCGGCCGGGCTGACGGTGGACGTGGTGGCGCGCCGGATCCCGCAGAAGTTCGGCTTCGACCCGCGCCGGGACGTGCAGGTGCTGGCGCCGATGCACCGCGGCCCGGCGGGCGCGGGGAACCTGAACACCCTGCTCCAGGCGGCCGTGACGCCGGCCAGGGAGGGGCTGGCCGAACGCCGTTTCGGCGGGCGGACGTTCCGGGTCGGGGACAAGGTCACGCAGATCCGCAACAACTACGACAAGGGGCGCAACGGCGTCTTCAACGGCACAGTGGGAGTGGTGACCGCCCTCGCCGTGGACGACCAGCGGCTGACCGTGCTCACCGACGAGGACGAGGAGGTGGAGTACGACTTCGACGAACTGGACGAGCTGGCCCACGCGTACGCGGTGACGATCCACCGCTCGCAGGGCAGCGAGTACCCGGTGGTGGTGATTCCGGTCACCATGTCCGCTTGGACGATGCTCCAGCGGAACCTGCTCTACACCGCCGTGACCAGGGCCAGGAAACTGGTGGTGCTGGTGGGGTCACGCAAGGCGATCGGGCAGGCCGTCCGGGCCGTCAGTGCAGGTCGGAGGCACACCGCGCTCGATCATCGGCTGGCAACTGGATGATTATCCAACGGGATGGTTGCCTCTAATGTTCTCTTGACGTGAAGAGATTTACGGCAGAGCCTAGGGTTGTGCCGATCTTGTCCGGTTCGTACCGGCTGCGGCGGCAGGTTTTGTAGGGGCGGGCCCTTTCGGGCCACCCCGGGTGCGCGACTGTCCTCCGGATGGGGGATGGTAGAGACAGTCAGGGCACCTTGGAAGAGGATTCATTTCGTCGGTGAGGAAGACGTGAGCGACAACTCGGTAGTACTGCGGTACCAGGACGGCGAGTACGAGTACCCCGTCGTCGAGAGCACTGCGGGCAACGCCGGCTTCGACATTTCGAAGCTGCTCCCGCAGACCGGCCTGGTCACCCTGGACAACGGCTTCGGTAACACCGCCGCGTACAAGTCCGCGATCACCTTCGTGGACGGCGACAACGGCATCCTGCGGTACCGCGGCTACCCGATCGAGCAGCTCGCCTCCGATGGCGGCTTCATCGAGACCGCGTACCTCCTGATCAACGGTGAGCTGCCCAACGCCAACCAGCTGGCGGAGTTCAACCGCGAGATCACCCAGCACACCCTGCTGCACGAGGACGTCAAGCGCTTCTTCCAGGGCTTCCCGCGGGACGCCCACCCGATGGCCATGCTGTCCTCGGTGGTCGGCGCGCTGTCCACGTTCTACCCGGAGAGCCACAACCCGTTCGACGCGGCCCAGCGCCACCTGTCGACCGTCCGCCTGCTCGCCAAGCTGCCGACGATCGCCGCGTACGCGTACAAGAAGGCGATGGGCCAGCCCTTCGTCTACCCGCGCAACGACCTGAGCTACGTCGAGAACTTCCTGCGGATGACCTTCGCCGTCCCTGCCGAGGACTACGAGCTCAACCCGGTCGTCGTCAACGCGCTGGACAAGCTGCTCATCCTGCACGCGGACCACGAGCAGAACTGCTCGACCTCCACGGTGCGCCTGGTCGGCTCCAGCCACGCCAACCTGTTCGCGTCGATCTCGGCCGGCATCTCGGCCCTGTGGGGCCCGCTGCACGGCGGCGCCAACCAGGCCGTGCTGGAGATGCTGGAGGGCATCCGCAAGGACGGCGGCGACGTCGACTCGTTCATCACCAAGGTGAAGAACAAGGAGGCCGGCGTCAAGCTGATGGGCTTCGGCCACCGGGTCTACAAGGCCTTCGACCCGCGCGCCGCCCAGGTCAAGATCCTCGCGCACGAGGTCCTCGGCCAGCTCGGCAAGAGCGACGAGCTGCTGGACATCGCGCTCAAGCTGGAGGAGCACGCCCTCAAGGACGACTTCTTCATCTCGCGCAAGCTGTACCCGAACGTGGACTTCTACACCGGCCTGATCTACCGCGCCATGGGCTTCCCGACCAGCATGTTCACCGTGCTGTTCGCCCTCGGCCGGCTGCCCGGCTGGATCGCCCACTGGCACGAGATGATCAACGACCCGACCAGCCGGATCGGCCGTCCGCGCCAGATCTACACCGGCACCGCGATCCGCGACTACGTCCCGCTGGACGCCCGCTGACCGTAGCGGAGCCGTCCACCGGCCCGCACGGAAGCTGAGAGGGGCCCGGCCGCCTGAGCGGCCGGGCCCCTTCGCGTCCCGGTGCGCGGCCCCCGAGGGGGCCGCGCGGGGACGGAACCGTACGGCGCACGACTCCGGGGTCGGCCGCAGCCCGGGACGGCCGCTCAAAGCGTCCCTGGCCCGCCGGAACCCCGGCGTCGTGCGCGAAGGCCGTCGAGTTCGACGACCGTTCCCGGGGCCCGCCGGAGCCCCGTCGGCGACAGCCGGTGGAAGGGCGGGGACACGTTGCCGTTCAGCGTGTCCCCGCCCACCGGAAAACTGCCGCACTACCAACCTAAGACGTATCGGGGTGTGAGAAGTTACGCCCGGGGGGTGTGAGCTGCCTCTCGCCACGCTCCGTGTGCGCGTCGTACCAGGCCCATATCACACGTTCACACGCGCGGGACGTCACCCTCCCCGCAGTCACGGCAACCGAGCGTGATAGGAATCGTGGCATTCCGGTACGGACCGTCGCGCACATTCGCCTCGCGACGGCGGAACTGGGGAGGGAGTGGGCTGATGGCCAGGAACGTCGTCGTCACCGGTGGTGGCACGGGAATCGGGTACGAAGTCGCGCGGCGGTTCGTCGAGGCCGGTGACCACGTGGTGATCGTGGGCCGTCGCCGGGAGGTCCTGGAGAAGGCCGCGGCCGACCTCGGGCCGAGCGTCACCCCGCTGGTGTGCGACCTCGCCGACCCGGACGCCGTCGAGGCCGCGCTCGCCGGACTGCCCGAGCGGATCGACGTCCTGGTCAACAACGCCGGCAGCCGGGAGACCGTGGTCGGCGGCGGGCCGCACGCCCTGCTGGCGCGCTGGCGCGGCGACTTCGAGCGCAACGTGCTGACCGTGGTGCTGCTCACCGAGTCGGTCCGCGACCGGCTCACCCCGGGCTCCGGCCGGGTGGTCACCGTCAGCTCCATCGCCGCCCTGCGCGGGGCCGGCTCGTACGGTGCGGCGAAGGCCTCGCTGCACGCCTGGAACCACTTCCTGGCCGCCCAGTTGGGCACCTCGGGCATCACCGCCAACATCGTCGCGCCGGGCACGGTCGCGGGCACCGAGTTCTTCGGGCCCCGGCTGGACGAGGCCGAGGTCGCCCGCCGGGCCGCCCGCACGCTGCTCGGGCGGATCGGCGAGGCCGGCGAGGTGGCGGCGGCGGTGTACTTCCTGGCCTCGCCCGAGGCCGGGTTCGTCACCGGCGAGATCCTGCACTGCAACGGCGGCGAGCTGCTGGGGCGTTGAGACGCCCCAGCCGGTACGTACGGACGGCCCCGGACCGGCATCGGTCCGGGGCCGTCGTGTGCGCCGGCTCAGGCGGGCCGGAAGCGGCGCAGCCGCAGGCTGTTGGTCACCACGAAGACCGAGGAGAAGGCCATCGCGGCCCCGGCGATCATCGGGTTGAGCAGGCCGGCGGCGGCCAGTGGGATCGCCGCCACGTTGTAGCCGAAGGCCCAGAAGAGGTTGCCCCTGATGGTGCCGAGGGTGCGGCGGGAGAGCCGGATGGCGTCCGCCGCGGCCAGCAGGTCGCCGCGGACCAGGGTGAGGTCTCCGGCCTCGATCGCGGCGTCGGTGCCGGTGCCCATCGCCAGGCCCAGGTCGGCCTGGGCCAGCGCGGCCGCGTCGTTGACGCCGTCGCCGACCATCGCCACCACCCTGCCCTCGGCCTGGAGCCGCCTGACGGTGGCGACCTTCTCCTCGGGGAGCACCTCGGCGATCACGTCCGGCGCGGCGATGCCGACCTCGGCGGCGACCGCCTCGGCCACCGCCCGGTTGTCGCCGGTCAGCAGCACCGGGGTCAGGCCCAGGGCGCGCAGCCGGCCGACGGCCTCGGCGCTGGTCGGTCTCACCGCGTCGGCGACCTCCAGCACGGCCCGCGCCTCGCCGTCCCAGCCGACCGCGACGGTGGTGCGGCCGGCCGCCTCGGCGGC
>NZ_MSJQ01000370.1 GCF_014596515.1 Streptomyces sp. CBMA156 | reverse complement strand
CTTCTCGGCGGCGGCCTTCCCTGCGGCAGCGCCAGCGGCCCCGGCGGCCGGCGCGGTGGCGCTCGCGGCCCGGCCTGGACCGGCCGACGGGCCCGCCGCCTGCGCCGTGGCGGGTACGAAGCCGACGACTGCCGCGACGACGGCGGCGGAGATCATGACACGGTGACGGTACACCGGCCCCCCAATTCCTGAACTCGTTCAAAAACCCTTGACCGGAGCCTACCTCTCGGACGGTTCGCACCCCACGGAATATCCGGCCACCTCCCGGCATCGGCCCGCGAACGCCGGGGAGAACACCCGGGGCCGGCCGGACGGACGGGGCCGGGAAACGCCGCAGGCCCCCCGCCGACATCGGCAGGAGGCCTGTGACCTGTGTCTTCGTTGTGCCCCAGGCAGGATTCGAACCTGCGACACCGGCTTTAGGAGAGCCGTGCTCTATCCCCTGAGCTACTGAGGCGCGGCCCGGGTGCACCAGGCCGCTCACAGCGTACCGGATCGGGGGTGGGGCTCGGGGGGCGGATGGGAAGCGGGTGGCCGACGAGGTGTCAGGGCGGGTCAAGTAGCCTGCCGGGCAGGGTGGGATCCGCCCCCGGCACACCGCGTTCAAGGAGACGAAGGACCCGATGAGACCTGCTGTGCGCCCGGTGGGCCGGCTGTTGGGGCAGGTGTGGGTGTGGCCCGCGGTCGTCATGACGGTGGTGGGCGGGTACCGGCTGGGGACGCCGGACCTGTGGCGGGACGAGATCGCGACCTGGACGGTGGCCACCCGCTCGCTGGGCGACCTGCTGCGGCTGCTCCAGCACATCGACGCCAGCAACGGCGTGTACTACCTGCTGATGCACGCCTGGACGACGGTGTTCGGCGACTCGACGGTCGCCCTCCGAATACCCTCCGTGCTGGCGATGGCGGGGGCCGCGGCGTTCGTGGCGCTCACCGCCCGGCGGCTGTTCGGCAGCCGGGTGGCGGCGGTCGGGGCCGGGCTGCTGCTCGCGGTGCCCCCGGAGATCTCCAGGTACGCCCAGGAGGCGCGCTCCTACGCGCTGGTGACCTGCGCGATCGCGGCGGCCTCGTACTTCCTGCTGCGGGCGCTGGAGCGGCCGACCTGGCGGCGCTGGGCGCCGTACTGCGTGGCGATGGCACTGGCCGGGGCGGGGCACCTGGTCTCCTTCAGCACGGTCGCCGGGCAGGCGGCGCTGCTGGGACTGCACCTGTGGCGCACCCGGCCCGAGGCTGACCGGCGGCTGCTGTGGCGGTTCCCGGTGGCGGTCGCGGTGTCGGCGCTGCCGGTGCTGCCCGTGGTGCTGCTGGGCAGCCGGCAGTCGGACCGGCAGCTGGGCTGGATACCGACCCCCTCCCTGCGCGGCCTCGGCTACTTCGGCGAGCGCCTGTTCGGCTCGGGTCCGGTCTTCTACGCCTTCGCCCTGCTGGCGCTGCTGGCACTGGCGCTGCCCGGCCGGCGGCTCCAGGCCTGGCAGCTGCTGCTGCTCGCGGAGCTGCCGGTGGTGGGCGTCTGGCTGGTGTCGCGACTGGGCGACACCTCGTACTTCCTCGGGCGGTACCTGCTGTTCACGGTGCCCGCCTGGGCGGTGCTGGCGGGCGGCGGGGCGGGGGCGCTGTACGGCGCGGTGAAGGCCCTGGCCCGACCGGACCGGGCGCCCCGGCGGAGCGTCGCGGTGGCCGGGCTGCTGACCGTCGCCCTGCTCGCCCTGCCCGCCGTGGAGGCCCTGCCGAAGCAGCCCGCGGTGCGGTACACGGGCTCGCACAACGGCTCGGAGGAGCCGTTCAGGTCGGCGGCCCTGGAGATCTCCGCCGGCTACCGCTCCGGGGACGGGATGGCGGCCCCGCTGGGTGACCAGTCCTGGGCGATGGCCTGGCCGGGCGTCAGCTACTACCTGCCGCCGGACGTCCGGCCGTACCCGGTCTTCGTCGCGCGGAGCGCCGACGACGCCGAGGACCTCTCGCCGGAGCCCTGCCCGCAGCCGGCGGACTGCCTGGGCGAGGTGTCCCGGATCTGGCTGCTGGTCCTCGGCGACACCACGGACCCGCTGGGCGGGATGCCGACGGACCAGGCGCAGCTGCTCCGCACCCGGTACGGCGCCCCGGACCGGGTGACGCCGCTCGGCGGGCTCACCCTCGCCCTGCTCGACCGGGACACGTAGGCCCCGGGGACGCGGGGACACGGCAACCCGGGGGCACAGCGCCCCGGGGGCACAGCAACCTGGGGGCAGAGCGGCCCGGGGACACGGAGAAGGGGAGCCGGTACGGGACCGGCTCCCCTTCTCCTTCCCGCTCCGTACGGCGCCTCGGCGCCCCGGCGGCTCAGCGCCTCACAGCGTGCGCAGCAGCCGGGACTGGATGGACGGCGGGGTCAGGCCCGACTGGAGTGCCACCGGCACCTCCACCCGGTCCTCGCCCGCGCCCACCCGCAGCACGCCGACCTCCTTGCCGGCCTGCTCGGTGTGGCCGATCTTCGAGGCGTCCAGGGTGACGGTGCCGGAGATCCCGGGGAAGCCCGCCACCACCAGGTCCTTGGTCGCGACGAGCGCGACCTTGCCGCCGAGCCCGTCCTCCACCGAGCCGACGACGTCGCCCTTCTTCACCACGGTCTGACCGGTCACGCCGTTCTGCGCGGCCTGGATCTGCTTGCCGCTGACCTTCAGCACGGTCGGCAGGATGCCGTCGCCCGGGTTGGGCGAGGTGGCCTGCTGGCCCAGGGTGACGCCGAGGATCAGCCGCCGCACGCCGCCGATCTCCTTGTACGCGGCCCACATCAGGCAGCCGCCGGCCGGGGTGCTGGAGCCGGTCTTGACGCCGATGACGCCGGTCTTCGGGTTGATCAGGTTGTTGGTGTTGGGGATCTTCGCGTTGTTGAAGTTGGTCTCCGGGGTGGAGACGATCTGCCGGAAGATCTCGTCCTGCATGACCTGCTCGGCCAGCTTCAGCTGGTCCTTGGCGGTGGACTTGGTGTCCGGGTTGAAGCCCGCCGGGTCGGCGTAGATGGTGTTGCTCATGCCGAACTTGGTCGCGGTGTCGTTCATCGCCTTGACGAACTCGGCCTCGGAACCGGAGTGGAAGCGGGCGAGCAGCCGGGCCACGTTGTTGGCCGAGGGCAGCATCAGCAGTTCCAGCGCCTGGTACTCGGTGAGCACCTGGCCCTCGGTGAGCGTCACCTTGGACTCGTCGACGTTGCCGGACTCCTGCGCGGCCTGCTTGTCGACGGTGATCTTCGGGCCGCTCTCCCCCTTCTTCAGGGGGTACTTCTGGAGGATCAGGTAGGCGTTCATCACCTTGGTGACGCTGGCGATCGAGGCCGGCGTCTCCGGGCCCGAGCTGCCGAGGCTGCCGACGCCGACCACCTCGGCGGCGGACTGGCCCTTGGCCGGCCAGGCGAGGTCGAGCTGGTCGCCGGAGAAGCTGTAGCTGCCCGCGGTGGTCGTCTTCAGCTTGGGGTCCGGCAGCGGGCGCAGCAGCTGGGCCACCGCGAGCGCGCCGAGCACCACGGCGAGGAAGACCGTCCAGATGGTCACCCGCTTGAGGGCGCGCCGCAGCGGCGAGACCGGGCGGGCGTTGAGGGAGGCCAGGACCTCCATCGCCTCGGCGGTGTTCTCCGGCGACGGCATCGGCTCGGGCGCCGGCAGCGGCTCGGGCTTGGGCAGCGGCGGAACCGGCGGCACCGGGCGCGGATCGGGCTCCGGCAGCGGCTTCGGGGCCGGCACGGGAGCGGGCGCGGGGGTCGGCCTCGGCAGCGGCGCCGGGCCCGGGGTGGGCTCGGGCTCGGGGACGGGCCTGGGCTCCGGACGCGGCTCGGGCTTCGGCTCGGGCACGGTGCCGGCCGGGGGGACGGTGCCGGACGCGGAGACGGTGCCGGACGCGGGAGAGGAGGCCACGGGGGCGGCGGAGGCGCGCAGCGGCGCTGGCTTCTCCAGCTTCTCGGCCTGACCCGACGGCTGACCAGGCTGCCCGGTCCTGGTCAGCGCGAGGGTCAAGGCGCCGGTCGCGGGAGCATCCTCGGAGTCCTCGGCATCCTCGGCGTCCTCGGAGCGCTCGGCGTCGTCGGCGTCCTTGGTGTCCTCGGCCTTCCCGGCCTCCTCGGTCTCACCGGCCTCGCCGGTCGCCTTCCCGGCCGGCTCGGCCCCGGGCTCGGAGGTGCCCTCGGCGTCGGTCTCCTCGGACGGCTCGGCCGCCTTCTCCGCAGGCTTCTCCACCGCCTGGTCCGCCGCCTGGTCCGCCGCCTGGTCCGCCACCGCGACGGCCGTCCGCATGGCGAGACGCGGGTCGGCGCCGACCGGACGCCCGGCGGGCTCCTTCACCTCCTCGGCTTCCGCCGCGGCCCCCGCCTGCTCGTCCCCACCTTCGGAACTCCCCTTGCCGGCGGCCTTCACCAGTTCCTCGGGCAGCCGCAGCGCGGTGGTCCTGTTGTCCACCGGCAGCCGCAGCATCGTCGTCCTGCTGTCCACATCCCGGACGCGGAGCTGTACGGTCGAGCCGCCCTTGGCCCCCGTCGCGGGGGTGTCGGCGGACGCCTCCGAGGGCGTCTCGCCGGAGGCCTCCGCAGGGCTGTCCGAGGCGGTGTCCGCGGAGGTCCCGGCGGTCGTCCCGGCGTCGGCCGCGACTGACGCACCGTCAGCATCCGGGCCGGAACCGCCCTCGGCGGGACCGGCGGCACCGGCCGCCGCACCGCTCCGTTCGCGCTCGCGGTCCCGCTGCCGCTCGTCGCCGTCCCTCAGCACCCTGTCGGGGGACTCGCCCACGTATCCCAGCCTCCTCAACGCCCCGCGGGGCACCGGCGAACCCGATTTCGGGAAGCCGACGCCCCGCCCGTGTACCTGTACAGTCTCCGCCACCGGCGGCCGTTCCGGCCGCGCACACCCCGCCCGACCGGCGCGTATTGTCGTCGCCCGGCCGTTCCACGGTCTGTCCACCGGTCAGACGCAGGGCCCCGCGCCGCCGGTTCCGCGCCTGCACCGCAAGGTCACGATTCGGAGGCGTACTCGACAAGCCCGTGTGAGAGGCGTCACCCTGTCTCTCATCCACGCGGGGAGGCTTGGATGGGCAAGAGCCGCAGAACTGTTCCCGAGGAACTCTTGCTGCTCGCTTTGGACCCGACCACGGGTACCACGGCGCAGCCGCAGACCCTCGACCTCGGACTCGCCGGGGCCCAGCTCGTCGAGCTGTCCCTGGCCGGACGGATCGTACCGGAGGGAGACCGGATCGCCGTCGTGCTCGCACGACCGACCGGCGACCCGACCCTCGACCACGCACTGGAACTGCTGCGCCGACGCGGCAGTCCGGTCCGCGCGGCGCACTGGATCGGCGGGCCCCGGCTGGGGCTGCGGCAGACCTATCTGGCGCACCTGGAGCGCTGCGGCATGGTCACGGCCGTGCCGGGCCAGGTGTGCGGCGTGCTGCCGACGATCCGGTACCAGGCGTCCGACGACTGCACCAACGCCGCGATCAAGCAGCGTCTGGACACCGCGATCCGCACCGGTGTCCCGCCGGACCCGCGGACGGCGGCGCTGGCGGCGCTCGCCCACTCGGTCGGGCTGGGCAAGCACCTGTACCCGGGCAACGAGGGCCGGTCCTCGCGGTCGCGGCTGCGCGACCTGATCCGGTACGACCCGCTGGGCGGGATGGTCGCGCACGCCGTGATGGACGTGCAGAACGGCCTGCCCGCGCAGCAGAACCGTTCTTCCCAGGGTTCCGGGGCCGCCGCCGGCCGTCCTGGCGCCCGTACGGCGGGCCGGGGTTCGGGCGGGCGGGTCCCCGCCTCCCGGGTCGGCGCCCGCTGACCGGAGCGGTCCGCGGGGCCCGGCGGACAGCCGCCACGGCGCCCGACGCCACCGGACGCGCACCCGACGGTGCCCGCCGCCCCGTTCACGCCGTCCGACGGCGCTGAGCGGCCCGGCGTACGACCGGTGCCACCGGCGCCGGGAGCACGACGGGCACCGGACGCACCGGACGCACTACCAGTTTCATCGGCACCACCGGCGGCACCGGAAGCAACCGGCGCCACCAGCAGCACCGAGGGGCGGTCGCCCCGCGACGCGAGTCGCCCGGCGACCGCCCCTCAGCCGTCCCCGGACGCTGACGGCGGACCCCCGGCAGCGGCCCTCCCCCGTACGTGCCGGGGGCACGTACGAGCCGGTCCGGGGACACCCACCGCAGCACCTGTCCGAGTCGCCGAGCCGCATTACCACCTGGGGGCTTTCGCTGTCTCGCGGAAGCGCTATTCCGATGATCTGTCCTATCGCGCTGCCGTGATTCCCCGACACCGACCTGGCCCAAGGTGACATGCTGCTCCAAGTCAGGGGGGTTGGTCCCTATGTCCGAAGTGTTCCGAGGGTCGCCGTTCCAACGAGCACCAGAGGTCCGGCCGGAGGTCGAAGTGTCCGCCAACGTCAATCCCACCGTTCGCCGCCGGCGCCTCGGTTCGGAGCTGCGCAAGCTCCGCGAGGGCCTGGGCATGACGGCGGAGGAGGTCGCCGGCCGCCTGATGGTCTCCCAGTCGAAGATCAGCCGGCTGGAGAACGGCCGCCGCAGCATCAGCCAGCGCGACGTGCGCGACCTCTGCGACGTGTACAACGTGCCCGACGACCAGTTGCGCGCCAGCCTGATGGAGATGGCCAAGGAGTCGCGCCAGCGCGGCTGGTGGCACGACTTCAACGACATGCCGACCCCGTACAGCGTCTACATCGGGCTGGAGGCCGAGGCCTCCTCGATCCGCGCGTACGAGTCCTCCTTCGTCCCCGGTCTGTTGCAGACCGAGCACTACGCCGAGGCCGTGGTCGAGGGCACCCAGCCGGACACCGACGCGGTCGCCGTGCAGCGCCGGGTGCAGGTCCGGATGAAGCGCCAGGAGCGCATCCACGGCGAGAACCAGCTGGGCAGCCTGTGGACCGTCATAGACGAGGCGGTGCTGCGCCGTGAGGTCGGCAGCAAGGCGGTGATGGCGGCGCAGCTGCGGCAGATGCTGGACCTCAGCCAGCGTTCGAACATCACCATCCAGGTGATCCCGTTCTCGCACGGCGCCCATCCCGGCATGACCGGGACATTCTCGCTGCTGGAGTTCCCCGAGTCAGCCGATTCCACGGTTGTCTACTTCGAAGGTGTGACGAGCGATCTCTACCTGGAGAAGGAGGCGGACGTGCGCCGCTATACCGGTCTGTACGACTACCTGAGAGCGGCCGCCCTCGGCGTCGCGGAGAGCCGGTCGCTGATAGCCGACATCGAGAAGGAATTCCACGAATGATCACCCCGTCCGAGTACGGAACCCCCTGGCGCAAGAGCAGTCACAGCGGAGGCCAGGGCGCCTGCGTGGAGATCGCCGTCCCCGGCTCGGGGGAGGTGGCGGTCCGGGACTCCAAGGACCCCCGTGGCCCGCAGCTGCGCTTCTCCGCCGAGGCCTGGAACGCCTTCGCCTCGTCGGCGGCGGGCGGCGCCTTCGGCGGCCTCCCGGGCTGACCGGCCCACGCGGTTCCGCACTCGGACCAGTTGCCCGTAGCGGTGTCCGTCGCCTTCAGGCGGCGGGCGGTGCTCCGGGCAACTTCCGTGTCGGGGGCGGGTCTCAGCCCGCCACCGGGTAGCGGGCGGTCCAGTTGACGCCCTCCGGGGTCTGCCGGTCGTGCAGTTCGGCCCCGTGCACCAGCTCCATCACGAAGTCGTCGGCGAGTTCGAGGATCGCCCCGCGCCCTTCGAGCCCGGCCAGCAGACCGGGCGGCAGGGCGGTGTCCCCGTGCAGTACCCCGAGCAGGTTGCCGCAGATCGCGCCGGTGGCGTCGCTGTCCCCCGAGTGGTTGACCGCGAGCAGCAGGCCCGAGCGCACGTCGTGCGCGACCAGGGCACAGTAGACGGCGATCGCCAGCGCCTCCTCGGCCACCCAGCCCTCCCCCAGCGCCTCGACCCGCTCCGCGGAGGGCTCGCCGGCCCGCACCGCGTCCAGGGCGGCCCGCAGCGCGGCGGTGGTCTCCTCGTGCGCGGGGCGCTCGGAGAGCAGGGCGAGCGCGAGGTGGACGCCCTCCTCCAGGGTGCCGCCTCGGGCCACCGACTGGACGATCACCGCGAACGCGCCCGCCGCCAGGTAGCCGGTGGGGTGGCCGTGGGTGAGCACCGAGCACTCCACCGCGAGCTGGAACACCAGGCTCGGCTCCCAGGTGGTGAGCAGCCCGAAGGGCGCCGCCCGCACCACCGTGCCGCAGCCCTTGGAGTGCGGGTTCTTCGGCAGCTCCAGGGTGCCGAGCCGCTCGGCGCCGGTCCCGGTGAGGCCGGACAGGCAGCCCTGGCCGGGGGCGCGCTGGGCGTACAGCCACTCCTCGCGGCCGAGCCAGCCGAGGTCGGGACGGCGCTCGTCCGGGCCCCAGTCGCGCTGGGTGGCGGCCCAGCGGAGGTAGGCCAGGTGCAGGTCGGTGGGCGGGTGCCAGCTGCCGGTGTCGCGCCGGATGTGGGCGCGGATCAGTCCGTCGACGGTGAAGAGGCTGAGCTGGGTGTCGTCGGTGACGGCGCCGGTGCGCCCGTACGCGGGGACGTAGCCGGTGACGCCCTGCGGGCCGTGCCGGTCCCGGATCTTCTCCAGCGACTCGAACTCGACGCCCGCACCGAGCGCGTCGCCGATGGCACCGCCGAGCAGACAGCCCCGCACCCGGCTGCGGTAGTCCTGCTGCTGGGCGCGTGACCACAGTGGCATCACGACGGGGCGCCTTTCGTCGGGTGTGGGGGGCCGCGCGACGCTCGGCCGGCCGCGCGCCCTCGCACTGTACTTCGACGCCCCTTGCGGATCGACGGCATCCCTCGAACTCCGGTGCCCCCGGCCCGGCCGCCGCGCGGGCGGCGGCCGGGCCCCGCGCGGTCGGTCCGACACGGTCGGTCCGGCGCGGTCAGTCCAGCACCGGCAGCAGCTCCGGCAGGTGCCCGTCCGAGGCCAGTGCCGCGGCCCGCCGCTCGGCCGGCACCTCGCCGTAGGTGGTGGTGCGCTGGCGGTGCGGACGGCCCGCCGCCTCGGCGATGGCCTGGAGGTCGCGCACCGACTTGTAACTCCCGTACGCCGAGCCGGCCATCCGGGAGATGGTCTCCTCCATCAGCGTGCCGCCCAGGTCGTTGGCGCCGGAGCGGAGCATCTCGGCCGCGCCCTCGGCGCCCAGCTTGACCCAGCTGGTCTGGATGTTGGGGATGTGCGGGTGCAGCAGCAGCCGGGCCATCGCGATCACGGCGCGGTTGTCCCTGGCGCTCGGTCCGGGACGGGCGATGCCGGCCAGGTAGACCGGCGCGTTGGTGTGGATGAACGGCAGGGTCACGAACTCGGTGAAGCCGCCCGTCCGTTGCTGGATCCCGGCGAGCAGCCGCAGGTGGCCCAGCCAGTGCTTCGGGGTGTCCACGTGCCCGTACATCATCGTGGACGAGGAACGGATGCCCAGCTCGTGCGCGGTGGTGACCACCTCGACCCAGGTGGCGGCCGGCAGCTTGCCCTTGGTGAGCACCCAGCGGACCTCGTCGTCCAGGATCTCGGCGGCGGTGCCGGGGATGGTGTCCAGGCCCGACTCCTTGGCCCGCTGGAGCCAGTCCCTGATCGAGAGCCCGGTGCGGGTCGCGCCGTTGACCACCTCCATCGGCGAGAAGGCGTGCACGTGGATGCCGGGCACCCGCTCCTTCACCGCGCGGGCGATGTCGAAGTAGGCGGTGCCGGGCAGGTCCGGGTGGATGCCGCCCTGCATGCAGACCTCGGTGGCACCCACCTCCCAGGCCTGGGCGGCCCGGTCGGCGACCTGTTCCAGGGAGAGGGTGTAGGCGTCCGCGTCGGTGCGGCGCTGGGCGAAGGCGCAGAAGCGGCAGCCGGTGTAGCAGACGTTGGTGAAGTTGATGTTCCTGGTGACGCAGTAGGTGACGTCGTCGCCGACGGCGTCCCTGCGCACGTCGTCGGCGATCCGGCAGAGGGCGTCCAGGGCCGGGCCGTCGGCGTGGAACAGGGCCAGCGCCTGGTCGTCGGTCAGCTTCACCGGGTCGTCCGCGGCCACCGCGAGGGCCTCCCTGAGGTCCCCGGCGAGGCGCTCGGGGGCGCCCTCGGCGAGCACCTGCTCGCGCAGCACCTCCCAGTCGCCGTACACGTCCTCAAAGTCGGCCCTGCGGTCGCCGGTGCGGCCCGCGGTGTCGATGGTGGCGTGCAGGTCGGTGCGCCCGTACGACTCCGGCAGGTCCTCGGGCTCCTGCCAGGGCAGGCCGCGGACCGGCGCGTCCGGGTCCGCCAGTCCGGTGGCCGGGTCGGCCAGGGCGCGCACGTGCGGCAGCACCCGCGGGTCCAGCCAGGGCTCGCCGCGGCGCACGTACTCGGGGTAGACGGCGAGGCGCTCGCGCAGCTCGAAGCCGGCCGCCGCCGAGCGCTCGGCCAGCCGGTCGATCTGCGGCCAGGGGCGCTCGGGGTTGACGTGGTCGGGGGTGAGCGGGGAGACCCCGCCCCAGTCGTCGATGCCGGCCGCGATCAGCCGCTCGTACTCGCCGTCCACCAGGTTCGGCGGCGCCTGGAGGCAGGCGGCCGGGCCCATCAGGTGCCGGGCCACCGCGACGGTGGCGACCAGCTCGTCCAGCTCGGCGTCCGGCATGCCGCGCATCGCGGTGTCCGGCTTGGCCCGGAAGTTCTGCAGGATCAGCTCCTGGATGCCGTGGTAGGCACGGGAGATCCGGCGCAGCGCGAACAGCGACTCGGCGCGCTCCTGGTACGTCTCGCCGATGCCGATCAGCAGGCCGCTGGTGAAGGGGACGGAGCTGCGCCCGGCGTCCTCCAGCACCCGCAGCCGGACGGCCGGTTCCTTGTCAGGGGAGCCGAAGTGCGGGCCGCCGGGCTCGCTCCACAGCCGGGTGGCGGTGGTCTCCAGCATCATGCCCATCGAGGCGGAGACCGGCTTGAGCCGCTGGAAGTCGGTCCAGCTCAGCACCCCGGGGTTGAGGTGCGGCAGCAGGCCGGTCTCCTCCAGGATGCGGATCGACATGGCGCGCACGTAGGCGATGGTGTCGTCGTAGCCGTGCGCGTCCAGCCACTCGCGGGCCTCGGGCCAGCGGTCCTCGGGCTTGTCGCCGAGTGTGATCAGGGCTTCCTTGCAGCCGAGTTCGGCTCCGCGCCTGGCCACCTCCAGCACCTCGTCCGGGGACATGTACATCCCGTGGCCCTCCCGGCGCAGCCTGCCGGGGACGGTGGCGAAGGTGCAGTAGTGGCACTTGTCGCGGCAGAGCCGGGTGAGCGGGACGAAGACGCTCTTGGAGTAGGTGATGACCCCGGGCCGGCCGGCCGCTTCGAGGCCGGCGTCCCGGACCCGGGCGGCGCCCGCACAGAGGTCCAGCAGGTCCTCGCCTCTGGCCTGGAGCAGCACGGCTGCCTCGGTGACGTCGAGGGCGACGCCGTCCCGGGCGCGGCGCAGGGCTCGGCGCATCGCGTTCGCGGTCGGCGGGGTGCTGGCGTCCACGGCGGTTCCGTCCATGGCGCGACGATACGCCAGGGGTGGTACCCGGGTCGGAGCAACCCTGATGCCGTCTCAGGGTCGGCGTACCCAAGAAGGCCACCCCGATCTGGCCCCACAGGGCGATGACGGCGTCCGCGCGGCGACCTCTAATGGAGGGGCAGGGCCAATCTGACGGGTACCCAGAGGAGTTGAGGACGCCATGACCAACGAGAAGGCGGCGGGGGACGATCTGGACGGCGGCCTGCCGTACCGCTCCCGGCGGCGCGTCCTGGTGCGCGCCGGGGTGCCGGTGGCGGTGGCCGCGGCGATCGCCGCGGGAGTGGGACTGGTGCCGGCGCTGGCCGCGGACGGCCCGCCCGACCTGCCGGCGCTGACCGCGGAGCAGGTGGTCGCCAAGGCGCTCGGCTCCGAGACCCAGGCACTGTCCGGGACGGTCTCGATCAGCACCGACCTCGGCCTGCCCACCCAGCTGCTGGGCGCGGCCGGCGGCCTCGGCGGGGCGGCCGGCGGCCACGGCGGCCAGGGCTCCTCCGCGGACCCGAAGTCCAAGCTGCTCGGTCTGCTCGGCGGGGACCAGACGGTGCGGATCGCGGTGGACGGTCCGGAGCGCCAGCGGGTGGACGTGCTGGAGGACATGTCCGGCTACACCCTGGTCCACAACGGCGACCAGGCCTGGGCCTGGGAGAGCTCGTCCAACACCGCGGTGCACACGGCCGGCCTGGCCGCCGGCGAGCGGCCCGCGGGGGCGCCGCTGTCCGAGCTGCCGACCAGCCCGCAGGAGGCCGCCAGGCAGTTCCTGGCCGGGAGCGCCGGCACCACTTCGGTCACCGTCGCCGGGACGGCCAAGGTGGCCGGGCAGGACGCCTACCAGCTGAGCGTGAAGCCCACCCAGTCCGGTTCGACCCTGGCCGAGGTCAGGATCTCGGTGGCCGCCGCCAACGGGGTGCCGCTGGCGGTGGCGGTGAAGTCGGTGGACGGCAGCACCGTGCTGAACGTCCGCTTCACCAAGGTGTCCTTCGCCAGGCCGGACGCCAAGACCTTCGACTTCACCGTCCCCAAGGGCGCCAAGGTGACGGAGGAGAAAACGGACGGGGCGCCCCAGGGCGCGCCGGACGGAGCCGGGGAGCACCGGGGCGCCCAGGGGCACGAGGGCGTGAACGTGATCGGTGAGGGCTGGACGGCGATCGTCGCCACCCAGCCGCCCGGCACCGCCGGCGGCGCGCCGCGGGGCGACGGCGGCGGGGACGGTGCGGCACGGTCGCTGAACCCGCAGGCGATGGCGAAGTCGTTCGGCAAGCCGGTCGACGGCGGCACGCTGGTGAGCACCAAGGTGCTCAACGTCCTGCTCACCGACGACGGCCGGATCTTCGCCGGCGCGGTGACCCTGCCGGTCCTCCAGCACGCCGCCGGGGTGAACTGACGGATGACCAAGGCTCCCGTAACGGGGGACGTTACGGAGTCGGCCGGGGGTACGGGCGCCGAGCCGCGCCCGGCCCCCGTTCCCGTTCCATCCGCCTCCCCCTCCTCCCTCTCCTCCCCTGCGACAACCGGTGCGGCCGGTGCGGCCAGTGCCGCCGCTGCTGCCGGTACCGCCGGCCCGTCCGGCTCCCGCACCGACGACGTCATCCGGACCCGCGGCCTGACCAAGCGCTTCCGCGGCGGCCAGCTCGCCGTGGACGGCCTGGACCTGGCCGTGCCGCGCGGCTCCGTCTTCGGCTTCCTGGGCCCCAACGGCTCCGGCAAGACCACCACCATCCGGATGCTGATGGGCCTGATCGCCCCCACCTCGGGCGTGGCCACCGTCCTCGGCGAGTCGATGCCGCAGTCCGTCGCCACCGTGCTGCCCCGGGTGGGCGCGCTGATCGAGGGCCCGGCGCTGTACGGCTTCCTCTCCGGGCGGGACAACCTGGTGCGCTTCGACGCGGCCGACCCGACCGCCGACCCGCGCACCCGCCGGCAGCGGGTCGGCGCCGCGCTGGAGCGGGTCGGCCTGGGCGCGGCGGCGGACAAGAAGGCCCGCGCGTACTCGCTGGGCATGAAGCAGCGCCTGGGCCTGGCCTCCGCGCTGCTCCAGCCGCGCGAGCTGCTGGTGCTGGACGAGCCGACCAACGGGCTGGACCCGCAGGGCATGCGGGAGATCCGGGCGCTGGTCAGGGAGGTCGCGGCGGAGGGCACCACGGTGTTCCTCTCCTCGCACCTGCTGGACGAGATCGAGCACGTCTGCACCCACGCCGCGGTGATGTCCCGGGGCCGGCTGGTGGTGCAGGGCACCGTCGCCGAGCTGGCCGCCAGGGCGCAGGGCCGGCTGGTGGTCCGCACCCCGGACGTGGCGCGGGCCGCCGAGGTGCTGGCCGCCCACCGGGTCACCGCCCTGGTGCCCGGCGAGGACCGGGTGGACGGCGAGCCCGGTGTGCTCGACGAGGAGGCGCTGCCCAGGCTGTGCGCGGCGCTGGTCGGGGCCGGGGTGCGGGTGCACGGCTTCGGGCTGGAGCGGGGCACGTTGGAGGACGCCTTCGTGGCGCTGACCGGGGAGGGCTTCGATGTCGCGGGCTGAGGCGCTGCCGATCCGCACCGGCCGGCGGCCGCAGACGGTGGCCGGGTTCCTGGCGCTGTTCAGGAACGAGCTGCACCTGACCTTCCGGCGGATGCGCACCATGGTGCTGCTGGGCATCCTGGCGGTGCTGCCGGTCCTGATCGGGGTGGTGGTCAAGCTCAACACGGACAGCCCGCACGAGGGCGGCGGTCCGAGCTTCATCGCGCAGACCACGCAGAACGGGCTCTTCCTGGTCTTCACGTCCCTGGCGGTGACCCTGCCGGTCTTCCTGCCGATGACGGTCGGCGTGGTCGCCGGGGACTCGGTGGCGGGCGAGGCCGCCACCGGGACGCTGCGCTACCTGCTGGTCGCCCCGGCCGGGCGGACCAGGCTGCTGGCCGCCAAGTTCACCGCCGGGCTGGTGTTCTGCCTGGCCGCCACAGCGGCGGTCGCGGTGTCGGCGCTGGCCGCGGGCGCCGCGCTCTTCCCGCTCGGCGAGGTGACGCTGCTCTCCGGGGACACCATCGGTCTCGGCGACGCGCTGCTGCGCGCGCTGCTGGTGGCGCTGGTGGTCGCGGCCTCGCTGGCCGGGCTGGTGGCGATCGGGCTGTTCGTCTCGACGCTCACCGGCAGCGGCATCGCGGCGATGGCCGCCACCGTCGTCCTGGTGGTCACCGTCCAGATCCTGGACGTGTTCCCACAACTGGACGCGGTGAGGCCGTTCCTGTTCTCCCACTACTGGCTGAGCTTCGCGGACCTGCTGCGGGCGCCGATGTACTGGGACGGCGTGCTGAAGGACCTCGGCCTCCAGGCCGCCTACGTCGCCGTGTTCGGCTCGGCGGCCTGGGCGCGCTTCGCCGGCCGGGACATCAGCGCGTGACGGCCGGCCGCGCGGGTTCGGGCTTCGGCGCGGCCGCGGCCCGGGCCGCGCGGTCGGCCCTGACCTGGCGCAGCGCGTCCCAGGTGAGCAGCGCGAGCGCGACCCAGACCAGGCCGAAGCCGGCCCAGCGGGCGGGCGGCATGGACTCGTGGAACACCGCGACGCCGATCAGGAACTGGAACACCGGCGCCAGGTACTGGAGCAGCCCGAGCACGGTCAGCGGCACCCGGACGGCGGCCGCGCCGAAGAACAGCAGCGGGATCGCGGTGATCACGCCGCTGAGCATCAGCAGCCCGGAGTGCCCCCAGCCGTACGAGCCGGCCACCGTGTGCCCGAAGGTGCCGCGCCCGCTGGCCTGGAGGTAGACCAGGTAGCCGAGGGCGAACGGGAACATGAAGGCGCTCTCGGCCGCCAGGCTCTCCAGCCCGCTCAGCCCGACCTGCTTCTTCAGCAGGCCGTAGGTGGCGAAGGAGAGCGCCAGGGTGAGGGCGATCCAGGGCAGCTGCCCGTACGCGACGGTGAGCACCGCGACGGCGGCGGCACCGATGCCGACCGCCGTCCACTGCACCCGGCGCAGCCGTTCCTTGAGCACCAGGACGCCGAAGGCGATGGTGACCAGGGGGTTGATGAAGTAGCCGAGGCTGGTCTCGACCACGTGCCCGGCGTTGACGGCCCAGATGTAGACGGCCCAGTTGACCGAGATCACGGTGGCCGCCGCGGCCAGCATGGCGAGCCGGCGGGGCTGGCGCAGCAGCGGGCGTATCCAGCCCCAGTGCCGCTGGGCTATCAGCATCAGGAGCACCGCGACCAGCGACCAGACCATCCGGTTGGCCAGGATGTCGTCGGCGGGGCTGGGCTCCAGCAGCGGCCAGAACAGGGGGAACAGGCCCCAGATGCCGTACGCGGCGGCGCCGTACCAGAGGCCCCGGCCGTTGTCCTGCTGGTCTGTCTCCGCCATGGCCGAGTGCCCTCCCGCGCGCGTGTGTCGAGGCGACGGTAGCGGGCGGGAGGGGCGACTGTCATCTCCGTTTCCGGATTTTGGTCATGACAGTGTTTGCATGCCGGACGTTCCGGCGGCACCGGGGCGCGGAGCCGCGGCAGGCTCAGGCGTTCAGGGCCGCCGCGGAGCCGCGGCAGGCTCAGGCGTTCAGGGCCTCGCGGACGGACTCGGCCAGCGGGACGGTCGGGCGGCCGATCAGCCGGGACAGGTCGCCCGGGGTGCCGGCCAGCTCGCCGCGGACGATGCCCGCGTCCACGTCCACCAGGACCTCGGCGAAGCCCTGCGGCAGGCCCGCGCCGACCAGCACGTCCAGGTGCTCGGCCGGGGTGACGTTCCGGTGCCCGACCGGCTTGCCGGAGGCCTCCGCCAGCTCGGCGGCCAGCTCGGGCAGGCTCCAGGCGGCGTCGCCGCTCAGCTCGTACACCGTGCCCTCGTGGCCCAGGCCGGTCAGGACGGCGACCGCCGCGTCCGCGTAGTCCCGGCGCGGGGCGGTGGCGACCCGGCCCTCCCCGGCGCTGCCGAGCACCACGCCGCGCGCCACCGTGCCGGCCGCGTCGCCCAGGTAGTTCTCGGTGTACCAGCCGTTGCGCAGGAACGAGTACGGCAGGCCGGAGGCGAGGATCAGCTCCTCGGTCGCCTTGTGCTCGTCGGCCAGCCGGAAGGTGGCCGCGCCGGGCGCGCTGGTGTAGGCGAGCAGGGCGACCCCGGCGGCCTTGGCGGCGTCCACCACGGCCCGGTGCTGCGGGATCCGGCGGCCGACCTCGCTGCCCGAGATCAGCAGCACCCGGTCGCCCGCGGCGAAGGCGCCCGCCAGGGTCTCCGGCTTGTCGTAGTCGACCACCCGGACGGCCACGCCGCGCGCGGCCAGGTCGGCGGCCTTCTCGGCGGAGCGGACGGCGACGGCCACCTCGCTCGCGGGGACCCGGGCCAGCAGGCCCTCGACGACGAGACGGCCGAGCTGGCCGGTGGCACCGGTGACGACGTACATGGTGGAGCTCCTCGGGGTTGCTACGTGACTGCTACGGGGTTCTGGCCTCGCAACTCACTTTAGGGACAGCACTAACCTTTCGAAAGTACGCACTTCAAAGTAGGGTACTGATATGAAGGTAAGCGAGCTGGGCAAGGGCGGACTGCCGCCCGCCGACGTCTTCGACCGGATGTGTCCGTCCCGGGGCGTGCTGGAGCATGTCACCAGCCGCTGGGGCGTGCTGGTGCTGGGCGCGCTGAACGAGCGCGGCTACCGGTTCAGCGAGCTGCGCCGCAAGGTCACCGGGGTCAGCGAGAAGATGCTCGCCCAGACCCTCCAGACGCTGGAGCGGGACGGCTTCGTGCTCCGCGAGGCGCACCCGGTGATCCCGCCGCGGGTCGACTACAGCCTCACCCTGCTGGGGCGGGAGGCGGCGGACCTGGTGGCGGCGCTGGCCCACTGGTCGGAGCGGCGGGTGCCGGAGGTCGAGGCGGCGCGGGAGGAGTACGACGGGCGGGCCACCGCCATCGCCGCCGTACGGTGAGCCGGGCCGCGGCCGGGTGACGAAGGAGCCGCGCTGCCGCCGGGCGACGAGGGCGTCGGGCCCGTCCAGGCCCCGGGCCGGGCCGGAGACGTGGTCCTGGCCGGCCGGTGGCCACGACGGGGCCGTCGTTCCACGCACCGGCGGGGCCTTGACGGCTCCGGCGGCTACCGTCTCCCCATGACCAGTCCGACCAACCCGACCGGCTCGACCGACCCGACCGGCCCCGAACCGCTCCCCGGCACGGACACCGCGCAGACCATCCGCTCCCGGGTGACCTGCCGCCGCTGCCACCGGCCGCTGCACGACCCGGAGTCCCGGATGCTGCGGCTGGGTCCCGAGTGCCGGGACCCGGCGGAGCGGGTCGCGCGCTTCGACGTCGACCAGGAACCGCTGCCCGGGGTGGGGTAGGAGCGGCCTCGGCATCCCGCGCCGCAGTGCCTCAGCGCCTGCCGAAGAGGCGCCGCAGCCGACCGGGGCGGGGCTCCTCCGGCTTCGGGGCGTCCGGCTCGTCCGGCTCGTCCGCCTCCGGCTGCTCCTGGTCCCGCTCCGGTTCCTGGTCCTCCTGCTGCGCCGCCTCCGCGTCGGCGGCGTCCTCCCTGGCCGTCAGGTGCCGGGCGAGTTCGCGGTCCTCGTCGGACGTCCAGGGCGCGACGAGCACCAGCGCGGCCAGCGAGCGGAGGATCGTCACCACCCGGGTGCGCCGGGCCCTGGCGGCGTGGTGCAGCCGCTGCTGGAGCAGGGCGGCGACGTCGGCTCGGGTCTGCGGCTGCGTCCAGCCGATCGCGACCAGCGCGAAGCCGGCCGCCTCGACCACCCAGTCCTCCGGTCCGAGCAGCAGGTCGCGCAGCACCCGCCGGCGCTCGGAGCCCTCCCAGGGCTGGTCGGTGCGGTGGTGGGCGATGCCGAGGCAGGCGAAGACCTGGACGGCGCGCACCCACAGCTCGGGCTGGTGGGCCAGCAGGGCCCGGCCGAGTTCGTCCTCGCGCGGCATCGGCGGGTGGACGAGGACGCCGAGCAGGTCGTCCAGCGGCAGTCCGGCGAGCCGGACGGCGTGGTCGTAGGCGGCGGGGACGGTCGGCCAGAAGATCTCGGCGGTGGAGCGGACGAGTTCGGCGCTCTGCGGCGCGGGCGGGGCGACCGCCGGGCGCGGGCTGGTGCCGTCCCAGACCCAGATCCGGGTGGTGGGTCCGGTCAGCGGCAGCCGGGGGTCGGGCTCGCCGACGGCCTGGTAGCCGACGGTGGAACGCGGCAGCGCGAGCCGGACGGCCAGCACCGAGCTGGGCGGCTCCAGGGTTGAGGCCGTGCACTCGACCTCGGTGTCGCGGGTGGTGTCGGAGGCGGCGAGCACCTGGTGCAGCACGTTGACGGTCGCCTCGGTGGCGCCGGAGACCAGGCCGAGCCAGGGCTCCCGGCTGCTCAGCCGCTCCAGCAGCTCCTGGGCGTACTCGTGCTCGGGGTGGGCGCGGTGGTGGTCGGCCAGGCCGAGCAGGTGGGCCGGGTCGCCGTCGAGGGCGTGCAGCAGCCCGTACCTGGCCGGGCCCGCCTTGGGGTGGCCGGGTTCGGCGGCGAGCACCCGGTCCAGCCAGGCCAGGCCTTCGACGGGGCGGCCGAGGGTGCCGTACAGCTCGGCGACGTCCACGGCGAGGTAGCTGCTGGGGTCGTCCCCCGCCGGTGCGACCCGCGCCAGCTCGGCCTCCCAGACGGCGAGCGCCTGCTCCGGCCGGCCGTCCGCGCGCAGGGCGTTGCCGAGCATCACGGCGGGCAGGTAACCGGGGGCCGACCGGTGGGCCCGCTGGGCGAGTTCGACGGCACGGGCGGTGTCGCCGAGCCGGCGGGTCAGGCCGGAGGCCATCGCGAGCAGCAGCACGTGGTCGCCGTGGCGGGCCAGCACGGCCTGCACGAAGTCGTGGAACGGCCGTACGGCTTCGGCCGGTTCGGCCGGGAGCGGGTCGGACAGCGCACCGGTGGCCCGGGCCACCGCCTGGGCGACGGCGTCCGGGTCGACCAGGCCGGGCAGGTCCTCGCGGGCGAGCCAGGCGGCGTGCGCCCAGGGGCGGTCCGGCTCGTACTGGATGGCGGAGGCGAGCAGCCCGACGGCGGCGTCCCAGTCCCCCGCCGCGGCCTCCACGTGGGCCCGGCAGACCGCCGTGCCGAGGTACACCTGGCCGTCCAGCGGGAACAGTTCGCGGGCCGCCGCCGGGCCGCCCGCGGCCGCGCACAACTCGGCCAGCGCCTCGAGCAGTTCGGGCAGCTGGGGGTCGGCGATTATCGCGTCGCCGAGGTGGTCGGCGGCGTGCGTCAGATCGCCGGAGTCGATCGCCAGCCGGGCGAGCGCGACCTCGCCCTCGGCCGCCAGCCGCTCGTCGCCCTCGTCTTCGGTGTGACCGCTCATCGTCCCTGCTCCCCCGGTGGCCCCGCGCCGCCTCGTCCCCGTTCCGCACGAGGCTATCCGGTGCCACCGGCAGCACGATGATCAACCCGGCGCGGCCCGTCCACCGCTTGGATCGGATACGACCCGTACGAGTGGTTTGGACCTCCGAGGGCTTCAGCTCGGCAGCCGGCGCCCACCACCATGGCCGAACCGCTTCGCGAGCGAAGTGCCCACCCCGCCAACGGAATCGAGGACATCGATGAAGCTCCCGCGCACCCTGTCCCTGGCGGCCTCCGCCGCCGTTCTGAGCACCCTCGCCCTCGCCGGCCCGACCGCCCCGGCCTCGGCCGCCGGCTCCTTCGTGGTCAGCGAGGCCCAGTTCAACCAGATGTTCCCGAGCCGGAACGGCTTCTACACGTACAAGGGCCTGGTCGACGCCCTGAGCGCCTACCCGAAGTTCACCACCACCGGCGACGACGCCACCCGCAGGCGCGAGGCGGCGGCCTTCCTCGCCAACGTCAGCCACGAGACCGGCGGCCTGCGGTACGTCGTCGAGCAGAACACCGCCAACTACCCGCACTACTGCGACACTTCGCAGCCGTACGGCTGTCCGGCCGGGCAGGCCGCGTACTACGGGCGCGGCCCGCTCCAGCTGAGCTGGAACTTCAACTACAAGGCGGCCGGCGACGCCCTGCACATCGACCTGCTGCACGACCCGTACAAGGCCGAGAAGGACCCGGCGGTGTCCTGGAAGACCGGCCTCTGGTTCTGGAACAGCCAGACCGGGGCCGGGCGGATGACCTCCCACGACGCCATCGTCAACGACAAGGGCTTCGGCGAGACCATCCGCAGCATCAACGGCGCGCTGGAGTGCGACGGCAGGAACCCGGGCCAGCGCGACGACCGGATCAACCTGTTCAGGAAGTTCGTCGGCGTCCTCCAGACGAACGTCGGCGGCGGCAACATCTCCTGCTGACCGGGAAGTCGGCGGCGTGGGGCAGGAGGTCGGCCGGGCCGGCTTCCTGCTCCGCTGTCAGTGCCGGGTGCTTCACTGGCCTTCGACGTCGCGCACGGACGAAGGGTGGCTGCGATGGGTGTGCTGACCGACTACTTCCGGGCGGCCGACGCGGCAACGGTCGTACGGGCGCTGGAGCTCACGGAGGGCGGGCTGCCGCCGCTCGGCGGCGAGGGCTCCTTCGACGGGGTGGAGGCCAAGGGCGTCGATCCGGACGTCGTGCTCGGCCAGCTGGTGGCCGTCGTCCTCGGCGAGCCGTGGCGGACCGGCCTGGTGACGGAGACGGCGGTCTGGCCCGCCACGCCGGCGCCCGGCCCGTCCGGGCCCGCGGACGAGGACGACCCGTGGGCGACCGGCCCGTGGGTCACCGAGCTGGGCGCCGCCGCCCGGGACGCGCTGGCCGCGATACCCGACGAGCGGGTGCCGGAGGCGGTCGGACGCTGGGCCGAGGCGGAGGAGTGGGACGGCGCCGACCCGTCCGATCTGCTGCCGCTCGCCGAGGAGTTGATCGCCCTCGCCAGGCGGGCCCGGGCAGCCGGGGAGCGGCTGTACTGCTGGATCTGCCTGTAGCGGCGGCTCAGCGGGTGATCGGCGGGGCGCCGGTCGCCGCGAGGGAGAGCTCCCAGAGCCGGGCGGCCGCGTCGGGGTCGACGGCGTACGGGCGGACGCCACCGTCGTCCATCGGGGTGTCCGGGCCGCAGACCCGGGCGACCTCGCAGTCCTCCAGGTACAGGCCGCCGCGGCCGTCGAGCAGCGGCGAGGTCGCCGCCCACAGGCCGGTGGCCGCGCCCTGGGAGGGGGTCTTGAAGCCCGCGCCGATCACCCTGCCCCGCGCGTCCACCCAGCCGCGGTCCACCTGCTCCTGCCGGGTCATCTCCCGCTGGAGCCCGGTGAGGATCTTTCCCGGGTGGAGCGCGAACGCCCGGACGCCGTCCGCCCGGCCGAGCGCGTCGAGGTGCACGGCGAACAGGGCGTTGGCGGTCTTGGACTGGCCGTACGCCAGCCACTTGTCGTAGCCGGTACGGAAGTGCGGATCGTGCCGGCGGATGTCGGTCAGGGCGTGCCCGGCCGAGCTGTTGACGACGACGCGCGCGCCGTCGGGGGCGGCGGCCAGCAGCGGGTACAGCTCGCAGGCGAGGAGGAAGTGCCCGAGGTGGTTGGCGGCGAACTGCCCCTCCCAGCCCGGCCCGACGCGCCGCTCGGGCGTGGCCATGACGCCGGCGACGGCCAGCAGCAGGTCGAGCCGGTCCGTAGCCTCGCGGATCAGCCCGGCGGCGGCGCGGACGCTCGCGGGGTCGGCGAGGTCCATCGGGACGACCCGGCTGCCGGTGCCGCCGAGTACCCCGCGGGCGACGTCAGGGCGGCGGGCCGGGACGATCACCCGGGCCCCGGCGGCGGTCAGCGCCCGGGTGGTCGCCAGTCCGAGGCCGGAGTAGCCGCCGGTCACGACGGCGGTGCGGCCGGAGAGGTCGAGGCCCGCCAGGACGTCCTCGGCGGTGCTGACGGCCGAGAAGGGCGAACCGACTGTGCCGGTGGTGGTGTTGGTGGTCATGACGAGGACGGTAGGAAGTAGAGCGCGGTCTAGATCAAGTCCCGCTCCTATGCTCTGACGCCATGGACGGCATGGACGGCACGACGGAACTCACCATCGGCGAGGTGGCCGGGCGCACCGGGCTCAGCGTGCACGCCCTGCGCTTCTACGAGCGCGAGGGGCTGCTGGTCGGCCCGGTGCGGCGCACGGCGGGCGGACGCCGGCGGTACGCCGTGCTCGACGTGCGGTGGCTGGAGATCTGCGTCAGGCTGCGCGAGTCGGGCATGCCGCTCGCCGACCTGCGCCGCTTCGCCGAACTGGTCCGGCAGGGGCCGGGCAACGAGGCCGAAAGGCTGCGGCTGCTGGACGCCCACCAGCGGCGCGTCGACGAGCGGATCCGGGAGTTGGAGGAGTGCCGCTCGCTCATCGCCTGGAAGGCCTCGGTCTACGCCGACCACCTGGCGCGCGGCGAGGCCGCCGGGCTCTGGGACCCGACGGCGGAAGACCGGTCACCCGGGGCGTGATCTGCCCGGCACCATGCCCGGCACTGCCGTCGGCCCGGCTCATGGGGTGCTCGGGCGCTCGGGGACTCGCGGGCCCGCGGACTCGCGGGCTCGGGGTGGGCTGCTCGAACGGGGGCTCCAGGGTTGGCGTCCGGCACGGAGGTTCGGACATCCGCCGGAAATCTCCGGGCGGGTCGTCGGCACCGTCGCATAGCCTGCCCTGGTGAATCTTGACGATCTCGCCTGGCAGCGGCAGTTCGACGGCGGAATAGACGGCTCCATGGCGGAACACCTGGCCCGACAGGGGCAGTTGGAACTGCTGATCGAGACCGCCCGGGACCGCGGTGAGTGGTTCTGCGCCGAGGTGGCGGTCAGTGAGCTGTGCGCGGCAGGCGAGTTCGAACGGGCCCTGACGGTCCTGGACCCGTTCGTCGCGGTCGGCTGGCCGTTCGCCGTGCGGGAGTCCGCCACGATCATGATCCGGCAGGGCCGGATCGAGGAGGGACTGGCCCTGGTGCGTCCGGACGCGGCCGGGCTGGAGTCGGCGCACGACTGCCGCTGGTTCGCCGAGGCGCTGGTGGAGGCCGGGCGGGTGGACGAGGCCATCGAGGTGCTCACGCCCCATCTCGGGGAGCCCTGGATCCTGGAGTCACTGCTCGATCTGACCAGGGGGCGGCACCGTGACGCGCGCGTCCTGGAGTTGCTCACCCCGTGCGCCGAGCGCGCCCGGGGCGGCACGGCGGACTGCCGGTGCTCCGCGGCCGGGGGTCAGCGCGAGTGCCTGCACCAGCCGTCGGCGGTACTGGTGCTGTACGGCCGGGTCCTGGAGCGCATGGGCCGGGCGGACGAGGCGATCCGCCTGCTGGGCCCGGTCCTGCCCGTCGTCCCGCACATCGCCTGGCTGTACGCGGATCTCCTCGCCGGCCAGGGCCGGATCGACCAGCTGCGCGAGCTGGCCGCCGGCGAGCACGCGGACGTCGCCCGCGACCGGTGCGCGGAGGTGCTGGAGGAGCAGGGGCGGGTCCGGGAGGCCGAAGCCGTCCTGCACGCGTCCCTCGAAGCGGGCGGCCCGTCCGCCCGTCGGCGCCTCATGGCCTTCCTGGCCCGCCAGGGACGCCTCGACGAGGCCGTCGAGGCCGGACGGCCCGCGTACGAGGACGACGGAGGGAACCTCCTCCACGAGGCGATCGACCTGCTGATCAAGGCGGGCCGCCCGGAACGGGCGCTGGAGCTCCTGAACGGCCTCGGCGCCGCGTACGCCGACGCGCATGCCGATGTGCTGCGCCACACCCGGCTGCGCCTGCTCGCGAAGGCCGGGCGCCATGCCGAGGGCGTCACGGAGGTGCGGGCCCTGAGCGTGCGGGAGCCCGGCCAGTGGGACACCACGCTGGCCTGGCTGCTGGATCTGGACGGCCGGACGGACGAGGCCCTCGACCTGCTCCGGTCGTCCACCGAGCACGGGGCCCACCAGGAGATTGCCGTGATCCTCAGCAGGCACGGCCGCTACGCCGAGGCCGTCGCCGCCATCCCCACGGTGTCCGCCCAGCGCGAGGCGCGGGAGCGGCGCTGAGGCAGAACGCTACTCTCCTGGATGTTTCCATCCAGAGGGTGACCGGGTTGGTCTGCTCCCCGTCCCTGCCGCCGCCTAGCCTGCCCTCATGGATCCCGACGACCTCTCGTGGCAGCTCCAGTACTACCGTGGAATCAGCCCTCGCATGGTGCAGTCCCTACTGGAACAGGGCCAGTCGGAGCTGCTGATCCGAGCCGCCGAGGAGCGCGGCGAGTGGTTCTGCGCCGAGGCGGCGGTGCACGAGCTGTGCGCGGCAGGCGAGTTCGAACGGGCCCTGACGGTCCTGGAGCCGTTCGTCGCGGTCGGCTGGTGGCACGCCGTGCGGGAGTCCGCCGAGGTCATGATCCGGCAGGGCCGGATCGAGGAGGGGCTGGCCCTGGTGCGTCCGGACGCGGCCGGGCTGGAGTCGGCGCACCAAAGCTGGTGGTTCGCCGACCTGCTGGTGAAGGCCGGCCGGACGGACGAGGCCGTCGAGGTGCTCACGCCCCACCTCGGGGAGTTCTGGGTTCTGCGGAGACTGGTCGAGGTGACCGAGGGGCGGGAACGGGACGAACGGGTGCTGGAACTGCTGGCCCCGCTCGCCGAGCAGGCCAGGCGCGGCACGACAGTCGACCGCTGCCCGGTGAGCGGTGAGCCGTGCGGGTGCCCGCCCCGGCACGAACCGCAGGAGGCCCCGGTCCTGTACGCCCGGGTCCTGGAACGCATGGACCGGGTGGACGAGGCGATCCGGACCCTGGGCGCGGACGTGCCGGTGGTCCCGGGCACGGCCGCACCGTACGCGGAACTCCTCGCCCGCCAGGGCCGGATCGATCAGCTGCGCGAGCTCGCCACCGGCGAGTACAAGGGCGTCGCCCTGCGCCACTTCGTGAGCGAGCTGGAGGAGCTGGGGCGGACCGAGGAGGCCGAGGCCGTGCTGCGGGCGGCCGTCGAACCGGACTCCGGGCGCCACCGCCGGCTCCTCATGCGTCTCCTGGCCCGCCAGGGGCGCATCGACGAGGCCGTCGAGGCTGGCCGGCCCGCGTACCAGCACGACGACGACGTGGGCCTCCTCTACGAGGCAACCGATCTGCTGGTCAGGGACGGCCGCCCGGAACAGGCGCTGGAGCTCCTGGACGGCCTCGGCAACGCCTACTTCGACGATCACCCCGACGAGCTGAGCCACCAGCGGCTCTACCTGCTCGGGGAAGCGGGCCGCCACGACGAGGGCATCGCCGAGGCGAAGGCCCTGAACGAGCGGGAACCCGACGCGTGGGACGCCTCGCTGGCACGGCTGCTGGAGCAGGCCGGCCGGGTGGACGAAGCCGTCGGGCTGCTCCGGTCGTCCGCCGGCCACCGGGCCTACCAGGACCTCGCCGACCTCCTGATCAGGCAGGGCCGCTTCGCCGAGGCCATCGCGGCCCTGCCTCCGGTGTCCGCCGAACGCGCGGAGTGGGAGGCTGCGCGGAGCGGCCCCGGTTCGGGGCTCTTCTCGCCGTTCTGAGGAAGGCTGCGCAGCCCGGCCGCGGTCGCCGCCCGCCCCGCCCGCACCTCGCGCCCGGATGTTTCAGGGTGAGAAATATCCAGGTCGGCGCCGGCGTTCCGGTAGGCGTCCGCGCGGGAGGTCCGCGCGAGCCTGGAAGGAGTGCGGCGCCGTGCGCGTGGAGGTCTGGAGCGACATCAACTGTCCGTGGTGCTACATCGGCAAGGCCCGGTTCGAGCAGGCCCTGGCCGCGTTCCCGCACCGCGAGGAGGTGGAGGTCGTCCACCGCTCCTTCGAGCTGGACCCGCGGGCGCCGCACGAGGCCCGGCCGGTCGTGCCGCTGCTCGCCGCCAAGTACGGGATGAGCCTGGAGCAGGCCGAGGCGGCGGAGGCCCGGATCTCCGAGAACGCCCACGCCGAGGGCCTGCCGTACCTGCGCGAGGGGCGCGACGCGGCGAACTCCTTCGACATGCACCGCCTGCTGCACTTCGCCAAGGAGCACGGCCGGCAGGGGCAGCTGCTGGACGCGCTGTACCGGGCGAACTTCGCCGAGGAGCGGTCAGCCTTCGAGACGGGCCGCCTGGTCGAGCTGGCAGTCGGGGCCGGGCTGGACGGCGAGGCGGCCGCGGCCGTCCTGGCCGACCCGGAGGCGTACGCGGAGGCGGTGCGCGAGGACGAGACCACGGCGAGCGCCATGGGGGCGACGGGCGTGCCGTTCTTCGTCCTGGACCGGCGGCTGGGCGTCTCGGGCGCTCAGCCCGCGGAGACGTTCACCCAGGCGCTGGAGCAGGCCTGGGAGAGCCGGGTCGCGCTGCCGCTGACCCCGCTCGCGCCGGAGGCCTGAGCGACGCCGGAGCGCGAGAAGTCGGCCGGGCCGACTTCTCGCTCCGGCTGGGCGCTGAGGGGCTACTCCCGTACGAACCCGTGGCTCCGCTCCACCTTCGCCACGTGCAGCGTGTAGCGCTCGTACCACTCGGCCCGCCCGCGCTTCTGGGCCGCGCGGTGCTCCGCGTTGGTCCGCCACTCGGTGAGGGCGTCGGCGTCACGGAAGTACCCGACGGTGATGGACAGCCCGCCGGGTGTCTGCGCGTGGTCCATCCCCAGATAGCCCGGGATGTCCCTCACCAGGTCTTCCATGCGCTCGTTGGTCTCGCTGTAGCCGCTCTGCTCCTGGGTACGCACGGTGGTGAAGACGGCCGCGTAGTAGGGGGGCTCGAAGGCCTCGACGGGCAGAACGGGAACGTCCGGATCGTTGCTCACGGCATCACCGTAAGGCGGGTGTGCCTGGCGTTCCGGCGTCTTTGCCGAACGGGATGCAGAAGGGATCCGGTTCTTTGCCGAACCGGCGGAGGTCGTCCTGTTGAGCCCTGGCCCTGGTCCGACACGGCTCTCCCCTCTTCTCCCCCACCGCGTCAACGGCGGAGAGCAGTTCGACCGTGCCTCCCGGTCGCGGCGGGGTGATTCCGGCGACGGGCGCGAGCTTCCGGGCTCCGGCCGGGGCTGCGTGCCACTCGGGTTGCCGGGTACCCGGCAGCGGACGGGCTGGAGGCCTGACCAGGGTCCGGCCTCAGATTCCCGTCGTCCGCCCGGAGAGCGGGCGGGGCGGCGTTGGGGTGCGCGCATCGCAAGGCGGAGGTCAGGGCGCCTCCGGCCGAAGGCTGGGGGCGCGACGCCCCGCATGCGCGAGTTTGAAGACGGAGCCTAGGGCTGGGGGCGGGAGTTGAGCCGGGTGGCGAGCCACGGGGAGTTGCGGCCGGCTCCCTCGCGGTAGGCGATGCGCTGGACGGCAAAGAGCAGGCGGTAGAGGTTGAGGGCCGTGTCGGAGTCGTCGGCGGCGAAACCCAGGTGGTGGACGAAGGTCTCCAGCCCGGGCCAGTCGAAGTCGTCGGGGACGGTCGGGGCGACGGAGACACCGGCGAGCGCGTTGAAAGCGGCGGCGACCGCGTAGTTGGACGCGGCGAGGGCGTTGACGACGTCGGGGTCGGTGGCCGGGCTGGGGATGGTGACCGGGTCGGGGACGCTCACGTCAGAACTCCTCCGTGTCGGACTTTGCAAGGTTGAGGGTGGCGATGACGCCCAGGGCGACGGTGGCGAACGCGAGGGCGAGGAGGGTGAGGAAGGCGGCGGCGATCAGGAACCGCACGAGCGCTCGCGGTCGGCGTCGAGGAGGAGGGTGAGGAGGTTCAGGAGGGTGGAGACCGGCGCGTTGGCGAAGCGGACGAGGACGCGGCCGTCGCGGGTCCTGTCCGTGCAGGCGTAGGGGAAGAGGAGGCCGAACTTTCGGCCGCGCTCGTGGAGTTCACCGACGAGGGCGAGGACGTCCATCTCGGTGTAGGAGCGGATCCGCGGGTCGGAGGGCTTCATCGGCTGACGCTTCATGCGGCGGCTTCCTTCATCAGCTCGAACCAGACGACCTTGCCCTGCTTCCGGGGCTCGGCGCCGAGGCGGTGGGTGAGGGCGCGGACGAGGTAGAGGCCCCGGCCGGAGACGGCGAGCAGGTCTGCGGGGAGGCCGATGTCGGGGAGGACGGGGCTGTTGTCGGCGACCGAGACCCGGAGACGGCGGCCGGCGAGGGCGACGACGACCAGGGGCGCAAGGGTGTCCCCGTGCCTCCAGGCGTTGACGAAGACTTCGTGCAGGGCGAGTTCGGCGTCGGAGATGACGGAGGGGCGCCACCCCGCGGAGGTGAGGAGGTCGGAGAGCTCGGCACGAGCGGCGGACCAGTCGGGAGGGTTGCAGGCACGCATGAGAGACCCCAGGGGAGGAGGAGGGGAATCGACGAAGCAGACACTCCGTCATGTGATCGATGCAACACTGAGAGTAGGGCGATAGGTGTTACGCGTGCAACCAGATCGCCGAGATGCCTCGCCCAGCTTGGCTAATCTCACTCGTGTGGGCGGAGACTGGCCCGAAACGGAAGGAACTCCCCTTGGCACTCAGGACCCAAATCAGCGAGCGGCAGCGGCGGTTCGGCGCTGAGCTGAGGAGGTTGCGCGAGGCAGCAGGCCTGGCGGTCAAGGACGCCGGCGCCCTCGTCGGCATGGCGGGCCCTCAGCTCAGCCACATCGAGGCAGCCCGAACAGCGCTCGACCCGGAGCGGCTCTCGGTCTTGCTCGGAGGCTATGGGTGCACGGATGAGACCTATGTCGCTCTCCTGCACGAACTCGGCACCAGCGACGGGAAAGGCTGGTGGACCAGTTTCAAGGGTCAAGTACCAACCCTGGCCCTCGACCTGGCAGAGTCCGAAGACCGCGCGATGCGACTCGACAACTACGAGACGCTTCACATCCCCGGCATCCTTCAGCTCCCTGCCTACACCGAAGCGGTCTACGCCGACGGCACCGGCAGGTGGGACACCGCACGACAGATCGAGTTCCGCATGGAACGGCAACGGATCCTGACCGACGAGAAACAGCGGCAGTTCCGTTTTGTCATCCATGAGGCGGCACTGCGCATGCGATTCGCAGGAGACGAGGTCATGCGAGCCCAGCTGATTCACCTGATGGAGATCGCAGAGCTTCCCAACGTGGACCTCCAGGTCATGCCGTTCGCCGCACCGAAGCGTGCACCCTTCTCCGCCTCGTTCATGCTCTGTGACCCAGGATGTCCTGAACTTGCGACCGTCATCCTGGACGGCCCGAAGCAAGCGGAGCACATTGGTGATCAGACTGAGCTGACGGCCTACAGCCAGATGTTCCAACAGCTCAGCGCACATTCCCTATCGGTTGCAGACCGGGAAACGGCGTTGCGTGGACTCCCCAACCGCGACTCGTGGGGGCTCCTGCATCATCTTCTCTATCTGCTTCAGTCGTGAAAGGCGCATGATGTCCAACACCTTCTGGCAGAAGTCGTCGTACAGCAACGCCGAAGGAGCCAATAACTGCCTTGAGCTGGCAACTGGCACCGACGACCTCCGCCACCTCCGCGAATCTGCTGCCCCCGAGACCATCATCACCACCTCAGCCACCAAGCTCCGAGCCTTCCTCCTCGGTGCCAAGGCGGGCGAGTTCGACCACCTCACCTGACTCACCGCCCGCTCGTTGCACCCCAACGAGCGGGCAACCCACGAAGTCCGACCTACACGACGGCATGTCGGCCACTGATCCGCCACGCCGTCCCCGAGCCGTCAAGCTGAGCCACGGTGGCCACATCCACACCGACGATCACGTCCGACTTCAACGTCCGCAGAGCCACAACAGGCGACGAAAGGTAGCCAACCATCCCGCCGACGGTAGTTGAGGTCTCCCTTGAGGCACGCTTCCTCGCGCGACTCGTGGGGACTCATTCGACATCTTCTCTACTGTTGCAAGCTTGAAAGGCATCCAATGTCCGAACTCCATTGGCAAAAGTCATCGTTCAGCGGCTCGCACGAGGGCAGTAGCTGCGTTGAACTCGCAGCTGGAGCCGCGGACGTCCGCCACCTTCGCGAATCCGATGACCCCTCCGTCACCATCTCCACCTCGACCGCCAAGCTCCGAGCCTTCCTCCTCAGCGCCAAGGCGGGCGAGTTCGACCACCTCACCTGACTCACCGCCCGCTCGTTGCACCCCAACGAGCGGGCAACCCACGAAATCCGACCTACACGACGGCATGCCGGCCACTGATCCGCCACGCCGTCCCCGAGCCGTCGAGCCAGGCGACAGTGGCCGCATCCACACCGACGATCACATCCGACTTCAACGTCCGCAGAGCCACAACAGGCGACGAAAGGTAGCCGACCATCCCGCCGAAGAGAATCACCGGCGGCCAGAGCCGGTCACCCACCAGGCGACGGTAGTTGAGGTTTCCCTTGAGTACCGTCATCCCGGCACCCGTGAACTCGGCCCGCAGGTCGACAGGCATGTCCTCATACGGCAGTGGCGAACATGCCCTGCCGGTTGCAGACTGGGAAACGGCGTTGCGTGGACTCCCTAACCGCGACTCGTGGGGACTCCTGCATCATCGTCTCTATCTGCTTCAGTCGTGAAAGGCACATGATGTCCAACACCTTCTGGCAGAAGGCGTCGTACAGCGATGCGGAAGGCGCCGACAACTGCCTCGAACTCGCACGAGGCAACGGGGCTCTTCGTCACCTTCGCGAATCCGATGACCCCTCCGTCACCATCACCACCTCGGCCACCAGGCTCCGAGCCTTCCTCCTCGGCGCCAAGGCAGGCGAGTTCGACCACCTCACCTGAACCAACCCCTGCTACCCGCCCGCTCGTTGGAACCCAACGCGCGGGCGGCTAACGAAGTCCGACCTGCACGACGGCGTGCCGGCCGCTGGTCCGCCATGTCCTGCCCTAGCCGTCGAGCCGGGCGACGGCTTCGGCCGCATCCACACACCGACGATCACGTCCGACTTCAGCGTCCGCAGAGCCACAACAGGTGTAGGGAAGTAACTGACCATCCCGCCGACAGTAGTTGAGGTCTCCCGTGAGCACGCTTCCTCGCGCGACTCGTGGGGACTCATTCGACATCTTCTCTACTTGTTGCCAGCTTGAAAGGCATCCGATGTCCGAACTCCATTGGCAAAAGTCATCGTTCAGCGACACGGACGATGGCAGCCACTGTGTAGAACTAGCCCTCGGTCAGGGGGATCTTCGCCACGTTCGCGAATCCGATGACCCCTCCGTCGTCCTCACCACCTCGACCACCAGGCTCCGCGCCTTCCTCCTCGGTGCCAAGGCGGGCGAGTTCGACCACCTCACCTGACTCACCGCCCGCTCGTTGGAACCCAACGCGCGGGCGGCTAACGAAGCCCGACCTGCACGACGGCGTGCCGGCCACTGGTCCGCCACGCCGTACCCGAGCCGTCGAGCCGGGCGACGGTGGCCGCATCGACACCGACGATCACGTCCGACTTCAGCGTCCGCAGGGCCGCAACAGGCGTAGGGAAATAACTGACCCTCTCGGCGAAGGGAGTCGTCGGCGGCCAGAGCCGGTCACCCACCAGGCGACGGTAGTTGAGATCTCCTTTGAGTACCGTCATCCCGGCACCCGTGAACTCGGCCCGCAGGTCGACAGGCATCTCGTCATACGGCAGTGGCGCGCAGAAGAACGGGTGCGTCCGGACCACGAGCGCGCCGCCGTTCATCGCCTGCCACAGCCGACCGCCCACCGCCGCGGCAGCCGCCGAGGTCGCACAGCGGAGGCGCTCGACCGACGCCAGGACATCCGCCATCGTCGCGTCAGAAACGAAGTACGGCTGGGGCTTCACGTACAGGACCACCTGCGCCGCCAGGCCGCCGCTCAGGAGGTGGTCGATCAGCACCAGGTCCGGCAAAAGCTCCCGGCCGGCGTTGTCCGCGACGACACAGACCCGCCCGCCCTCGCTCCGTTCCAGCTCGGCCCAGAACAGCGCGCTCTCGTCAGCGACCAGATCGGACACCGTCGATCCGTCAGCCTCCGCAGTGATCTGGAAGCTGAGGTCCGCACGGTTGCCCCAGAGGGCCGACGACAGCAGCGCCTCCGCTCGCCGACCGGCGGGCAGGCCGTCGAGCTTGCCCAGAGCGGCCAACTCGTCGTCCACCGCCGGCCCGGCCAACTCGGCACTCTTGAACGGTGCGAAGGGGTCGATCCCCTGCCAGGCACCGGGCCGGAAATACCCGATGGCGTCCAGCAGTCTGCGGTAGAAGTAGCTCTCCGCCCACAGGAACGGCGCCTCGCCCCAGGGCCGTCCCCACAGGCCCTCTCCCCACCCCAGCCACTGAGCCTGGTCATGGGAGTTCTCCGGCAGTGGTTCGAGGACGCCGGTGGTGCTCTCCACCAGCAGCCGCTCCACCTCCGCCCGCTCCGCGGGACCGTACGGCAGCGCGTCGAGCACCTGCCGGACCAGCTTCGGGTGGCGCTCGTGGAACACGCCCCAGGCGAAGGATCCGGGGACGTCGCTGCGGATCACGGGTGCGGTTGGCACGTGGGGGCTCGTCTCTCTCGTCGTGCTCGTCGTGGCCCAGGCCGGCTACTGGGAGCGTAGCTCCGGGCGCTCTTCCCGTGGCGGGCCGCAGGGCCCGGAAACGCAAAGAACCCCCATCCGGGATTCCCGGACGGGGGTTCTTCAGAAGAATTGTTCGGCGGCGTCCTACTCTCCCACAGGGTCCCCCCTGCAGTACCATCGGCGCTGTAAGGCTTAGCTTCCGGGTTCGGAATGTAACCGGGCGTTTCCCTCACGCTATGACCACCGAAACACTAT
>NZ_MSJQ01000037.1 GCF_014596515.1 Streptomyces sp. CBMA156 | reverse complement strand
GAGCTGGCCCACCAGGTGCTGCCCGGGGCCGGAGGCCAGCAGGTGGTCGGCGGCGTCGGCGGCGTCCCGGCCGAAGCGGCCGGCGGCCTCGACGGCTTCGGCGCGTACGTCGGCGAAGCCGGCCGCGCCGAGCACCCGGCGGATCTCGGCGGGGTCGGCGAGCGAGAACGTCCCGGCCGAAGCGGCCGGCGGCCTCGACGGCTTCGGCGCGTACGTCGGCGAAGCCGGCCGCGCCGAGCACCCGGCGGATCTCGGCGGGGTCGGCGAGCGAGAACATGCCCGGGCCGGAGAGGTCGCTGGCCTCCTGCGGGACCGGCAGGGCGGCGCGCGCCGCGCCGTACGCCCGCACCCACTCGCAGCGGGCCGGGTCGGCGACGCAGACGAAGGCGAGCCGGCCGCCGGGGCGCAGGGCGCGTCCGATGGTGGCGAAGGCGGCGACCGGGTCGGCGAAGAACATGATCCCGAAGCGGCTGATCGCGACGTCGAACCCGGCGGCGGGGAGCGGGTGGACCTGGGCGTCGCCCTGCTCGAACGCGATCCGGTGCAGGCCTTCGTCGGCGGCCAGGGCGCGGGCCCGGGCGAGCATCGGGCCGGAGAGGTCCAGGCCCAGAACGGAGCCCCGGGTGGCGGCACGGGCGGCGAGCCGGGTGGTCTGGCCGGCGCCGCAGCCGACGTCGAGCACCCGGTCACCGGGGGTGATCGCGGCGGCGGTGAGGAGGGGGTGGTTGAAGCCCTCGTTGACCGCGTTCCAGCGGTCGTGGTGGTCGCTCCAGTACCGGCCCTCCTCGCCGTTCCAGGCTTCGGACTGTGCGGTGTTGACGAGCTGGCGCATGGGATGGCTCCTGTCGGACAGCTAGTATGGGCGTTCGCCCATAGAGAAGGTATGGGCGAACGCCCATACTGGCAAGCCCGATACGGAGGACCCGATGTCACCACGCGGCGTAGCGATCCCGGACGTGCGGGAGCGGCTGTTCGCGGCGGCCGAGCGCGTGCTCGCCCGGGAGGGGTCGGCAGGGCTGACCAACCGGGCCGTCACGGAGGAGGCGGACTGCGCGAAGGGCCTGCTGTACAACCACTTCGCGGACCTGGACGACTTCGTGGCGCAGCTGGTGCTGGACCGCTTCGAGGAGATCGCGGCCGAGGTCCGGGGACTGCCCGGGCGGGCGGGGCGGGGTGACGTGCGGGAGAACCTGACGGGCGCGGCGCTGGCGCTGCTGGGGACGAACGGGCCGGCGGTCGCGGCGGCGGCGCTGTCGCGGCATCAGGTCGCGGAGCGGGTCCGGCGGGCCTGGGAGGGCGGCGCGCCGGGGCCGGGCGCGGTCGAGGAGGCGATGGCGCGGTACCTGGAGGCGGAGCAGCGGCTCGGCCGGGTCCCGGCGGAGGCCGACGCGGCGATGCTCGCGCTGGCGGTCACGGGCACGGTGCACCACCTGCGGATGCACGGCAGCGTCCTGGAGGGCGAGAACGACCGGCTGGTCCGTCGGCTGGTCACCGCCCTGGTGCCCGTGCCCGCCTGAGCGGGTGCCGGGCGGTCGCCCGCCCCTCGGGGTGCCGGTGAGGCGTGCCGCCTTCCGTCCGTCCGCCTTCCGTCCGCTGTCCGTCCGTCCGCCGTCCGGGTCCTGACGGTTCGTTCCTGACGGTTCGTTCCTGATCGAATCGCGCCCGGACGCTCGCCATCGAAGTGCCCCGGGGCGCAGGCTGCTTACGTGACCGCGTCAGCACGGGCGCGGCGCGACCGGAAGGACGAACATGACGAGCACGCGCGGGCGCATCGCCGCCCTGCTGGGCGCCGTCGCAGTGGTCGCCGGCACCACGCTGGCCTCCCCCGCGCCAGGCTTCGCCGCCACGGCCGGACCAGCCGGAGCAGTCGGAGCAGCCGGAGCGTCCGGGCCGGCCCGCGACGGCGGCGGGATCACCGGGCAGGCGCCCTGCCCGGACGCGCCCGAGTTCACCTGCGGGACCCTCACCGTCCCGTTCGACCACAGCGGCGCCACCCCCGGCACCCTCGGCCTCCAGGTGGCCTTCACCGGCAACACCACGGCGCCCAGGGGCGACCTGCTGTTCCTCACCGGCGGCCCCGGCCAGCCCGGCGTCCCGGCGATCAGGCGGATGGCGGGCAAGCTGGAGCCCGTCCTCAGGGACTACCGCCTGGTGATGTTCGACCAGCGCGGCACCGGCCGGGACGCGCTCCAATGCCCGGGCCTCCAGGAGGACATGGGCTCCTCCGACCTCGCCGTGCCGCGCAGGCAGTCGGTCGCCGACTGCGCCGCCGCCCTCGGCCCCGACTCCCGCCACTACAGCACGGCGGACACCGTCGCCGACATCGACCGGTTGCGCCGCGCCCTCGGCGCCCGGCGCCTCACCCTGGACGGCGTCTCGTACGGCAGCTTCGTCGCCGAGCGGTACGCGCTCGCCCACCCGTCGCGGGTGGCCCGGCTGGTGCTCGACTCGGTGGTGCCGCGGCAGGGCTTCGACCCCCTCGACCTGGCCGCGCTGCCCGCGACCGCCCGGGTCCTGCGGGCCGCCTGCCAGGCCACCGGCTGCACCACCGACCCGGCCGCCGACCTCGCCGACACCGTCCGTCGGTACGGCAACGGCGCGCAGATCCTGAGCGCGCTCACCGGCTACGAGTTCGTCGACCCGGACTTCGGCGGGGTCCCGGAGATCCTGCACGAGGCTGCCGCCGGACAGCCCGCGAAGCTCCAGGACTTCTTCGCGCTCGTCCGCCAGGAGGTCGACGCCGCCCCGGCCGAGGAGCTCAGCCAGGGGCTGCACTCCGCCGCCCTGTGCGCCGACTCGCGCTTCCCCTGGGGCACCACCGACACCCCCGTCGAGGGCCGCGCGGCGGCGCTGGAGCGCACCCGGCAGCGGCTGACCGCCGAGCAGACCTGGCCGTACGACGCGGCGACCGCGACCGGGCTCGGCAGCCTCTTGGTCTGCCTCGACTGGCCGCGCGAGCAGGTGCCGCCGGCGCCGGCGGACCACCGCAGGCTGCCGGACGTGCCGGTGCTGCTGCTCGGCGGCGACCGCGACCTCTCCACGCCGTACGAATTGCTGTACGAGCAAGCCGAGATGGCGCACGACCCGCAGATCGTGATCGTGCCCGGGGCGGCGCACTCGGTGCAGAACCGGGCGGCGAACCCGGCCGGACGGCAGGCGGTGTACGACTTCCTGCTGAGGTAGCGGGAGCCGTCAGCGGGCCGTTCCGTACGGGGAGACGGAACGGCCCGCCGCCTCGCCGCCGCCTTCGAGGGCGCATCGAGTGCGCTTCGAGGGCGAGCGTTCACTACAGGATCGGCAACGGTGGCACTGGTGCCACCACGGATTCGGATCCAAGGCTCATGGCCGGTACGGAGCCGCGGAACCTAGCGTCGACCCCATGAAACGCAATCGCCGTATCAGCGCTGTCGCGGTGCTGGCGCTCGCCGCCCTCGCCACCGGAACCGGCGCCGGGTTCGCCGCCACGACCACACCGTCGGGCACACCGATGGCCACGCACGCGTTCGACACCGCACCGGCCACAGCCACAGCCACCGCGCCCACGCCGTCCTTCCACGGCACGCTCCCCGCGCCGACCGGCCCCTACGCCGCCGGCGAGGACGTCATCCACCTCACCGACGCGAGCCGTCCCGACCCGTGGGTGCCGTCCTCCGGCCCCCGCCAACTGACCGTCACGATGGTCTACCCGGCCGTCCCCGGAGCCGGGACCCCGGCCCCTTACATGACCCTCGGCGAGGCAGCCGGAATCCTCCAGCGCCGGAAGCTGCCGGCGAGCTCCGGCGTCACCCCGCAGAACCTTTCCGGTGTCACCACGCACGCCTTCGACGGTGCGCGGCCGCAACGCGGCAAGTATCCGCTGGTGGTCCTCTCACCCGCGCACGAGGACCCGCGCATGACGCTCACCGCGCTCGCGACCGACCTGGCCAGTCACGGCTACGTCGTCGCGCTCGTCGGCCACACCAACGAGGACAGCGGCGAGACGCTGGCCAACGGCCGGACGTCGCCGTGCGCGGTCTGCGACGACCCGACGCTCGACTTCGACTCCCTCGCCTCCGGCCGCGCGCTGGACGTGTCCTTTGTGATCGACCGGTTGACGCACGGCAATACCGCGTGGCGCCTGGCACACCTCATCGACCGGCACGAGATCGGCATGGCCGGACACTCCATCGGCGGAGCGGCGGCCGCCGCCACGATGATCGCCGACCCGCGAGTGCGGGCCGGAGTGAACATGGACGGCTCCTTCCACCCGGCCCCGGTGCCCGGCCAGATCGACCGGCCGTTCCTCATGCTGGGTGCGGCTGCCGTCCACCCGGCCGACGGCCACGACACCACGTGGGAGCAGGCCTGGTCCGCTCTCGGCGGTTACAAGAAGTGGCTGACGGTCGCCGGCGCCGACCACTTCAGCTTCTCCGACCTGGACCTGCTCCTGGAGGAGGCCGGGTTCCCGACGCCGTCCCTCTCCCCGGAACGCGGGCTGGTGATCACCCGCGAGTACGTGACGGCGTTCTTCGACCGGACGCTGAAGGGGATCCACAGTCCGCTGCTGGACGGCCCCTCGCCGGACAATCCGGAAGTACTTTTCCAGTACTGACGCGGCACCGCGTCGATCCTTCCAGCGGTAGGGCCTGGCGTGGTGTTCGTCGTCGGCCAGGACGAAGGTGCCGATGGCCGCGGCCGGTTCGTCGCGGGAGGCGAACCGGCCGCGGCGCGGTGGACTCCGGGTACTGGCTGGAAGAGCGGCGCTCCCCCACACCCGTCGACCGGTTGCCCTACCTGTAGCGCCAGGCGGTGGCCCCCCACGGGCAACGGTGCGTTCCCGTGGGCGACTTCGCACGGGTCAGGCTGTGGCCGGCACCGTACGGGACTCCTGGTGGCGTGCGCCGGTGACGACGAGTGAGACGTTCTGCCCGCCGAAGCCGAAGGAGTTGCTGAGCACGGCTTCCTGGGGGGCGTCCCGTCGCTCGGCGACGACGTCGAGGCCGATGTCGTCGCCGACGCCGGCGGCGGTGAGGTTGCGGGTCGGCGGGATGACGCCGTGCTTCACGCTGAGGACGGCGATGAGCGCCTCGATGGCGCCGGCGGCGCCGAAGAGGTGTCCGAGTGCCGCCTTGGGGGCCGTCACGGTGGCGTGGCCGAAGACCTCCCTGATCGCGCGCGCCTCGGCGGTGTCGCCGACCGGGGTTCCGGTGGCGTGGGCGTTGATGTGGCTGATCTGCCCGGGAGCCAGGCCGGCTTGCGCGAGGGCCTTGCGCATGGCGGAGATCTGGCCGGAGCCGTCGGGCGCGGGCGCGGTGATGTGGTGGGCGTCGGCGGCGATACCGGCGCCCGCGATGACCGCGTGGACGCGCGCGCCCCGGGCGGCGGCGTGTTCGGCGCTTTCGAGCACGACGACGGCCGCGCCTTCGCTGAGGACGAAGCCGTCGCGGTCGGCGGCGAACGGCCGGGAGGCCGAGGCCGGTTCGGCGGTGTGCCGCGACAGTGCCTTGGCCTGGGCGAAGCCCGCGACGGTGATCGGGGTGATCGCGGCCTCGGTGCCACCGGCGATGACCACGTCCGCCTCGCCGGCACGGATGAGCCTGGCGCCCAGGGCGATCGCCTCGGCGCCGGAGGAGCAGGCCGAGACGGGCGTGTAGACCCCGGCCCGGGCGCCGTACTCGATGCTGATCAGCGCTGCCGCCGCGTTGGGCATGAGCATCGGGACAGTGCGTGGTGAGACGCGCCGCGTCCCGGCCGTCTCCAGTGCGTCGTCTTCCTTCAGCAGGGTCCGGATGCCTCCGATGCCCGTGCCGATCGCCGATGCGAGCCGGTCCGGGTCCACCCGCGGGGCGCCGGCGTCGGCCCAGGCTTCGGCCGCCGCGGCGAAGGCCGCCTGCTGCGAGCGGTCGAGCCGCCTGGCCCGCACCGGTGGCAGCGACCGGGCGGGGTCGGCCGCCATCGTCCCCGCGACGGTGTCGGGAAGGCCGGCGTCCTCGTGGCCGGACAGGACGACGCCGCGGATGCCGGACTCACCGGCGAGCAGGGCCTCCCAGGTGGACTCCACGTCCGCGCCCAGTGGCGTGATCGCGCCGAGTCCGGTCACGACGACTTCAGTGCGGTGCATGTCCTTGGCCTTTCTTGTATGCGATACAAACGAACGCGGCCAGTTGTATCACATACAATTCAGGCGTGGAGAAGAAGCGAAGCGAAGCCCGGCCGACGTCAGCGCGATCAACGCCGGTCCGGTCAACGTCTGCGCGGTCAACCTCGGCCCGGTCAACGTCGGCCCGTTCGCGTGACCGCGGCCGCGCGACGAGGCGCCGGCTGATCGAGGAGACCGCACGGCTCTGCAAGGAGCGCCCCGGCGCCGAGGTGAGCGTCGCGGAGATCGCGAACGCGGCAGGCGTCTTCCCCAACCAGGTCACCTACTACTTCGGCTCCAAGGACTCGCTGCTCGTGCACGCCGCCTTCCTCGGCCTGCTGCACGACGCCCGGCGGATCGAGCGGATCGGCCGCCAGGCCCCCGACGCGGCGGCGTTCCGGCGCAACGTCGCCCGCGCCGTCCTGGCCATGCCCTCGCTCCCGTCGGTCACGCGGGCACTCGCCGCCGGGATCTCCAAGCCCGAACTCGCCCCCGTGGTCGACCGGCACCTCCAGCTGCTGTTCCGGCAGTCCGAGCGCTTCGTGGGCCAGCTCATCGACAGCCGGGGCTGGAAGACCCGCAGGCCGCTCGGCGCGGAGGCCAGGACGTTCTGGAGCACCGCGCTCGGCGCCGTGCTGCTCGTCCGCGCCGGGGCCCACGGCACCGTCGCCGACCTCGACCTCGCCGGAGCGCTGACCATCCACGACGAACCCGAGCACGGCTGACGACGCCGAACGGCCTGCGGCACGGACCCTCGCGGGGTCCGGTGGCAGGCCTCCTCGGCCGGACTTGTCGAAGGAGCGTCACAATCCCAGAGATCTGGGATTGTGACGCACGACGGGTGACGGCAGGATCTCCTCGGCAGGAACGCGGGAGCACCCTCGACACCGCACCTGTCAGGTACCTGCCATATCGGCGGCCGTCACAGCGACCGCTGGGCCCGCCCGTGTTCCACGGTGCCCCGCTCTCGGACTTCGGTGACGTGGATGCGCCAGACCCCGCCCACTCCCTCTTCGGCCCCTAGGAGTCCGCAGTGACCCGCCTCGCTTCCCGCCGACGTGCCGTGATGCCCGTCGCCGTAGCGCTCTCCGCCCTCGTCTCGGCCGGCGTGCTCGGCGCCGGGACGGCCCAGGCGACCCCGCTTCCGAAGCCCCCGACGACCACCTGTAATCCCAGCGTCGAGCCGACGTGGGTGGACATCATGTCCTACCGGGTCGACCCGGTCATCACCGACTACCTGTCCCTGTACATCGCCGACGGGACGACCGGCCAGCGCACCGACTCGCTGACCAACACGGACTCGGTGAGCACCACCGTCAACAACAGCACCGAGATCGGCGCGAGCCTCTCCGTCCTGTTCGTCAAGGTGGAGGCCAAGGTCGGCTTCTCCGTCATGAAGACCACGTCGACCACGAGGACCTCGCAGATCACCACGACCTGGAACTTCAACAAGCCCGGCAAGTACGGCATCTACCGGGGCACCCGCAAGGTGCAGGGCGAGTGGGTCAAGTACCTCTGCGCCGAGACCAGCCCGACCACCGGCGTGTGGATCAACGCGCTCAGCGGTGGTTCCGGTTCCTTCACCACCTTCGAGCCCCCGGAGATCGGCACCGTCTCCTGCACGACGCAGGAGCCCGCCGGCACGTTGCGGCGGGCCGTCCAGATACGAGTGGGCTGCTGACCGGACCATGGAACACACCGAGGAGAACAACATGACCAGCAGCACGGCGCACCCTGTCCGCCGGCCCGCCGCGCGTTCGGCGGGCGCCGCCCGTACGGTGGCCCGGGCCGTTCGGACGGCCGTCGCCACCGTCGCCGCGGTGGCCCTGCTCGCGACGCCGGCGGTGGCGGACACCGGGAGCGGGGCCGCTCCGGCCGGAGCACCCCAGGGCTTCTACACGTACAACTGGAAGGGCTGGAGCTGCGAGAGGTCCTACAGGATCAACACGCCCACTCCGGGCATGGTCCTGCAGTACGACAACGCATCCGACAACAAGGCGGTGCTCCAAAAGCAGTGGACGGGCGCGGACAACCAGCAGTGGGATGTCTGCCAATGGCCCGGCCCGGTGGAGACCGCCGACTACATCCTGAAGTCCAGGGTGGACGGCCGTTGCGTCACCCTCTGGGACAGCTACCAGGAGGAGGGCTACTGGTTCTCCGTCTTCGACTGCGAGAGCTCTCTCAAACAGAACCAGAAGTTCTGGATCTCCCGCGACCCGGGATCCGACAAGGTGATGTTCCAGGTGCTGCACAGCGGTATGTGGATGGCGATCCAGGGCCCGTTCGCGGCGGACGGCTCGCACGTCAGCCAGTACCTGAACCGCGCCACCGCCTTCTCCCTCCAGAAGCTCTGACCGACAGCGACGGCCCGCACCGGGCCTGAGCAGCTCCGCCGCACGCCCCTGGCACCACCCCCGCCGTAGCGGCCTCCGGGGTGGTGCCAGGAGGAGGAGGAGGAGGGGCGTTCGTCGTCGCGGCCAGGTGGTGTGCAAGACGACGGGTGGGCCCTGGCGGCTGGTGCGCCAGGGCCCACCCGTCCGTCGTTCGCCCGCTACAGCCGAACCGGGAACTCGCCGGCTTTGACGGCGTCGAGGAAGCCCCGGAACGCCACGGGGGTGAACTCCAGGACCGGGCCGCGCCGGTGCTGCTTGGTGTCGCGCACCGGGATGGTGCCGGCCGGAGTCCGGCCGACCTCGACGCAGTTGCCGTTCTCACCGGCCGAGTGGCTGGACTTGGCCCAGCAGTAGCCGCCCTGGTCGAGAGTGGTGCCGTCGCGCATGGTCATCCTCCCAGCTGTCCCCAACTCGACTTGTTCGTCAGACCTGGGCCATGAACGGCCCGGGCCTGCGTTCAAAGCACTGGATCAGACACTGCCGAACTCACCACTGCGAACGGCAGCCACGAACGACGCCCAGGCCTCGGCTCGAAAGACAAGCGCCGGGCCCTGAGGGTCCTTCGAGTCACGGACAGGCATCAGGTCACGAGAGCCGCGCGCAACCTCAAGGCAGTTGCCGCCTTGCTGGCTGTACGTCGACTTCACCCACGAAGCACTGGACAGGTCTACCCGGCCAACCATGACGCCCCTCTCAGACTTCACCGAACTCACCACTGCGAACAGCAGCCACGAAGGACGCCCAGGCCTCGGCTCGAAAGACAAGCGCCGGGCCGTGACGGTCCTTCGAGTCACGGACGGGCAGCAGGTCACGAGAGCCGCGCGCAACCTCAAGGCAGTCCCCGCCCTGCTGGCTGTACGTCGACTTCACCCACGAAGCAGTAGTCAAGTCGAGATCAGCCATGAGAATCCTTCCGAGCGTGGAGTATGAATTCGAGAGTCGCCGACTCGGCCAGCGCCCCTACTTGGAGGCGATCGTATCTCCTACGCCAGTCGCGGAGCCTGTCATCATCTCGCTCGACATGCCCTCGCCCCTCAGACTCAGAGTAGCCAAACAGAGAGCCGTCGGGGAGCGTCAGCAACCTCATGGACAGGGCGAACGGCCTGTGCTCCCCCATGCTGAACGGGGCTACCTGAAGGACCACGCGCCCCTGCTCGTAGAGCTGTTCAAGTTGCTCAAGCTGCTCCCGCATGACCCTTGGACCACCGATGATCCGCCGGAGGCAGCTCTCATCCAGCACCGCGTGAATGAGCGGCGGATCACGTCGCGCCAGGGCCTCCTGTCGAGCGAGCAGAAAGGTCAGCCGCTCCTCTGCCTGCCTGGGGGTGATATCCCTTCGACGCACATCCGCCCTCGCGAGAGCCTCTGCGTAGGACTTCGTTTGAAGCAAACCAGGGATGACGCCAAGTTCGAAGATTCGGATCTCGCTGGCTCGCGTCTCATTGCTTGCGTACTCCGGGAAGCCCTCCAGCAATGCCGAGTGCTTGGCCTGGAGCCACATCAGCAGCAAGGTCCCGCCCGTCTCAAGCACCCGATCGGCATCGCGCGCGAACTTCTCACTGGGCGGGGTCCGGTCGGGCGGAGCAAGTTCGGCGTAGGAGACATAGGAGGGATCGACCCCCACGAGTCTCGCCAACTGAGCTTGCGTGAGGCCAGCGGCCTTGCGCGACCTGCGGAGTTGTACTCCAAAAGGCGCCCATGGGCCTGATGTTGGATCAAGTTCTTTGAGGTTCATTGATCTTCACCTACTTGCCGAGCACTGACTTCAAGATTCAGACCAGGTTCCGATCGTAGGGGATGAACCACCACTATGGCTACACCCGGTGATTTGCCGGACGCACAGCGCAATCTACGGAAATTTCCCCATGCCCTGCGGGAAGTCGCACCGTCGACCGCTGTGACCGTCAACCCCTCATGCCTGGAGCAGAGTTGAGCACGACCCGCATCACAACCAAACCCCCCACCCGCCGCTCGGGCCACCACACCCTCGTCCTCCGCGAGGACCCCGACGGCTCGCACGACCTCTCCGTCCTCCTCGTCGAACCCATCGACACGGACAGCCTCACCCTCCCCGGCGGCCTCGCCGAACAGGACGAACTCCCCCACCTCGCAGCCCGCCGGCACCTCGAAACCGAAACCGGGCTCGTCCTCCCCCTCCGCACCATCCTCACCATCGACTACACCCCCGCCGCCGACACCCCCGAGAGCCTCGACCTCCTCTACGCGGGCGGAATGCTCACACCCCGACAAGCCCACACCCTCCGCCACCACCAGCCACCGCAGCGGATCCGCACCCTCCACTGGATCCCCCGGTCCGGCCTCCGCGACGCCATGACCACCGACCAGTACCACCGCGTCGAAGACGCCTGGGACGCCTGGGAACACGGCACCGGCCTCCCCCTCCTCATCCAGGGCACCCCCGTCCCGGTCGGCTGACCACCACCCCCAACCCGGAACACCCCTTCACACCCCTCCCTCCGAGGTCCCCCCATGCTCACCGACCGCCGCCCCCGCATGTTCGTCGCGCGCCTCGACTCCCGCACCGAATCCACGCCCCTGGCCCGCTACTTGCTCCGCGCCTACCTCTCCGGCCTGTCCGACGGCGAGTGCTACACCGACACCGCCGAACTCCTCCTCAGCGAACTCTTCGCCAACGCCGTCCAGCACACCCACACCCCCGACGACCACCACATCGAGATCCGCTTCACCCTCACCCCCGACCACCTCCTGCGCATCGAAGTCCACGACGCCGGCACCGAACACCCCACCCTCCGCATCGCCGGCCCGGACGACGAGCACGGGCGCGGACTCTTCCTCGTCAACGAACTCGCCCACCGCTGGGGCTGCGAGGCCCGCCTCGGCGGCATCGGGAAGTTCATCTGGGTCCTCGTCGCCCCCGCCGTCACCCCCTCCCTCCTCACCGCTTGAAAGCCCGACCCTCCATGAACCTCACCACCGTCGCCCGCCACGCCCTCACCCGCGGCCACACCCCCGCCGCCACCTACGCCCTCCTCGCCCGCCGCACCCAAAAGCCCCTGCCCTCCGCCCGCGCCGTCTGCCTCGCCCTCACCATCCCCCTCGCCGAAACCACCCGCCGCCTCACCGAATGCCACGACGCCCTCCTCGCCGACCCCCGCCCCGGCGCCGAAACCGACACCGGCGAAGTCCTCGAAGCCCTCGGCGTCTTCGACATCCCCAAATCCCTCACCGACACCGAACTCGCCGTCGTCGACCTGTTCCTGACCGCCATCGGCGCCATGGGCGGCATCCGCCCCGGCCACCAGCACGGCCTCCAGCGCTGGTTCACCACCGGCAACCTCACCACCGCCTACCTCTCCCTCGCCACCGCCCGCCCCCTCCCCCGCACCGGCAACCCCACCCAGTACTGGACCACCCTCGTCACGGCCGGTGAACTCCTCGCCACCACCCCCAGCCCCGACCGCCGCATCATCTACGCCCTCGCCCACTGCCGCACCCAAACCACCACCCAACGCCAGAAGTCGACCCCACCGACTTCCCGTGCACCGGGCCAGCGGTAGACCCGGCAACCCCCGCCCCGCACACCAGAAGTCGGCCCCACCGACTTCTCACGCGCCCGCCCACCTCGATGCCGTCCGACCGCCGATGACTCCGGGAGCACCCGAGCGTCGCGCCAAGCGGCCCTCGCCGCCCCCGTGATCGCGGGTTCCGGAATCACGGGCAGGCAAGCGGGGTGAAGAAGCAACTCAGGGAGCGAAGTACCAGCAGTACAGGTGCTCGTCCCTCGCAGCCCTGCGACCGGCCAACGCCGACACCCGTCCAAGAAGATCCATCGCCCTGTCCAGCGGGACTTCGCCCGACCCCCACGTGTCAGCCCATGCGACAGCCACCGCTCGGAGCCGCCCGGTTCCCGCAGCGGCCAGGGCCCGACACAGCGTCTCCGGCAGCGCATGGCCATGGGCACCACCTCGCAGAGCCGGCCCGGGCCGACACGCCCGTTCACCGGCGCGCGTGCCGGCAAGGCCTCCACCCTGGTCCGGGACGCTCTCCGAGGATCGCTGCACCGGCGAACAGGTGCCGACTCACCGTCACGTGAACGGCGTTCGGCTCAGACCATCACCACCCCGTGCCGGTGACGCCACGAACGGCAGGGCGGCACCGCGGTGCAGTCCGCGGTGCCGTCCTGCCGTTCAGCCGTTCAGCCGGTCCGCTACGCGAGCGGTCCCTGCGGGTCGTGCCCGGGGAAGGGGCGGTCGAAGAGCCAGTTGTAGAGCATCTCCCGGCAGATCTCCGGCTGGTAAGCCGGCACCTCGTGACCGGAGTTGGGGATGGCCACCTGCGTCAGGTTGCCACGCTGGCGGACGAAGCCCTTGGGGTCGCCCGGCGACTGCTTCCAGATCAGGCGGGGCGCGCTGTGCCACTTCGGGTCGCGGTCCCGCATGAGTGCGTCGAGGATCTCCTCGGTGCTCCGGAAGCCGCAGGCGGTGTCGAAGTTCCCGGTGTAGAGCAGCACCTTGTAGCGCTTGGCGCCCGCGTCGCTCTTGTCGATGAGGTCGCCGTACTTGTCGGACGCGTCCGCCATGTTGTCGTCCGCCAGGTGTTCGGCCACCGGGCCGGCGTTGTCCTCGCACGTCCAGTCGACCCCGGGCACGTGCAGGGCCTTCTTGACGGGCTCGCTGGTCAGGTACTTCTTCATCGTCTCCCAGGGGAGGCCGTTCCACCGCCGGACGTCGTAGACGTCGAAGTTCCCGCCGTAGGCCAGGGTCTTGGTCACCAGGGCGTCGCAGTCCTTGGTGGCCTGGGCCATGTTGCCTTCCTTGATCTCGGCCTGGACGTTCGCGTAGTCCCGGAGCAGTTCCTCGCGCTGGCCGACGCCGATGAATCCGGTGGTGTAGGCGTAGTCGATCATGAGGCCCAGTGAGAGTTCGGGCGTGATCCAGCCGTTGCCCACCGCGATCCCTTGCAGGTTGAGGTGCCGTCCCGGCGGGTCGAGGTGCTGTCCCGCCTTCTGCCCGTTCTGCTTGTCGATCTCCAGGGCGATCGCCGGCACGTACTTGCCGGCGTAGCTCTCGCCGCAGACGTACAGCGGGCACTTCGCGTACTCGGGGTGCAGCCGGAAGAACTCCTGGAGCGCCTGCCAGAACATGTGGCCGAGCTCGGCCTCGTCCTGGACGTACTCCTCGGGCTCGTCGGAGTGGGTGTATCCGGTGCCCAGGGGCTGGTCCCAGTAGACGACGTGCGCCTCCTTGTTCCAGCCGGTGGTGGTCAGCGACACGGTCCCGACACTGTCCTCGGTGATGGTCAGCGGGCCGTTCTCCAGGAAGAGCCCCACCAGCGAGGAGGCGCCGGGGCCTCCGTTGAGCCAGATCAGCAGCGGCGTGGCGCTGACCAGGTCCTGCTGCTCGGAGACGGGCACGTGGGGGCTACAGGTCTGGCTCTCGAAGAACCAGTAGAAGAGGTGGTTCTTCCTGGTGCCCGTGCCGTCGAGCTGTACGCGCCCCGCGTAGGAGCGGAGCCTCTTGGTGTCCTTGGTGTACAGGTCGAGGCTCTGGGTGTCGAGGAGGTTCGCCGGGATCGACGTGACGAGGTCTTCCGGGTCCATGGTTCAGTCCTTCGTTCGGGGGCGGTTCGGCGGGATCGGCGGGATCAACCGGATCGGCGGGATCAACGGGCGAACGGGATGCCCCGGCGGGACTGCGTGTGGTACGGGCCGGTGAACAGCCCCTTCGTACGCTCCGGGGCCTCCAGGGTTCCGATGCGCTGCCCCATGTGCAGTTGCAGGGCTGGGAAGCGGCTGTACTCGAATAGCAGGATGTTCAGGGAGCCGCCGTACTGGAAGTTCCCGATCTTCTGGCCCTTCGTCACCGCAACGGGCTTCTGGGGGTTCTTGAACTCCGGTTCGTACTGCACGGAGCCGATCGAGTTGAGGCCGACGGTCACCATCGCCACGTACGTCTCGTGTTCCTTCCCCTTGGGGTCGGTGAATGTCGTCCTGAAGACGAGGTAACCGCGGCGGAAGTTGTCGAACATCTCGTAGTCGAACCCGTAGCCGACGTTCCCCTTGTTGAGGAGCTCGGGGAAGTCACGCATCCCGTAGTAGATCCCGTGGACGTCGTCGTGGGACTCCACGACCTCGCCCTCCACCGGCGCGTGGTACCAGTGGTAGGTGTCGGGCATCAGGATGCACGACACGGCCGTGCCTCCGGGCAGCGTGGTGCCGTCCTCCTCTCTGGGGACGAACTTCTTGTAGTACTCGGAACCGGCGAGCAGCTGCTTGACGTTCATGGTGACGGTCTTGACCGGGATCGGCGTCTCCTCGGCCAGGTCGTCGACGATCATGTTGATGACGCAGTCGGTCGGGGCGACCACGACGCTGTTGTCGCCCGGGGCGTCGACCGGCCGCACCGACGCGTCCCGCAGCTCCCGGATGAAGAACTGGTTGAAGGTGTCCCAGGGGCCCTGCTCGAAGTCGTCCATCCTCGTGCCGAGTTCAGTGCGCCAGAGGTTGATGAGCTTCTGCCCGTCCTCCCCCGTGTCGTCCATCTGGTCGCCCTGCAGGTTGGTGAAGTCCTTGGTCATCTCCAGGCCGGGACCACAGGTCATGAAGACCATCCCGTAGTCGTTCTCGTAGGTGAGCCAGCTGAACTTCTCGATGGAGTTCAGGCCGTCGTTGGGCTTCGTCTTGTACCAGTCGTTGTACCAGTCCCTGAAGAAGTTCTTCAGCGTGTCGATCGTCGCCCCCCGCCAGTCGAAGTACACCTTCTTTCCGTCGGGATCGGTCGGGTCGGCCGGGCACTTCACCACGTTGGCGATCGTCGCGTCGAACAGGGTCCTGAAACCCTCGTGATTGTCGCGGTACCAGGCGTCGATCCTGTCGAGGAACTCTTTGAGGGGCTTCGGGTCACCGTTGTCCGGCATGGCTCTCCCTTTCGCATTCGCCGCGGAGGCGTCCCCTTGCGGATCACCTCTCCGATCTCGGCGTCCACGAGTATGGTTCCGGCCCGGCCCGCTGCCGGCCGGACACACATGGGCGTCACCGGTACGTGAATTCCCTTGCTGATATGAGGAATTGCCTCCTCCGGCAGCCGGCCGGAGGAGCTGAAACGTTCTTCCGGTCGTGACGACCGGCCCCCGTCAGCCGACCGGTCGAGGCCGGCGGCCAGGGCCGCGAGGCGCTCCCCTTCCAACGGCGGACGGCCGGATGGCGCATCGGAACGTCCCGGCGCCCCGCGGTCGGGGCCGGCGGGGGGCCATTGCTGCGGCCGGCGGGGGCCGTTGCTCTGGCGGGGTGATCCGCCACCGCCGCGCGCACGTTGGCGCCCGTCGGGCGCCCGCCGTGCCGTAGTCATGACCAGTGTTCCGGGCCCGCTCCCGTCACCGGCGGAGCCGAGCCCACCCATCCCCCCCGCCCCGAAGGAGTCGCCATGTCCACCATGCCCGCCACCCCCCAGGAACCGGGCGCCGCGGCAGAGCCGTCGGGCGCCGCGGCGTTCAGGAAGACGACGGTGAGCATCGACCCGGAGGACTGGGTCCCCATCCTCAAGGCCTGCTTCGTCTGCACCGTCGCACACCTGGAGATCAGCACTCCGGGCGGCCGGCTGACGATCAGGCCGAGGTGCGTCCCCATGGTCTACGCCTACCACGAGGAAGGCGGCAGGAGACTCCTCTACCTGCACGGCTCCATCTACTACCCGACCGGGGACCCGGTCTCACTGAAGCACCTGTGGAGCGATGACGGCGCGCCCGTCAGCCTGGCCGTCACCCTCGTCGACGACCTCATCGTCGGACGCGCGGCCATCAGCACCTCCCTCAACTACCGCTCCGTCGTCGTCAACGGCGTCGCCAGGAAGGTCGACCCCGCCGGGCGCGCGAAGTCCTTCGAAGCGCTGAGCGACCAGATCATCCCCGGTCGCTGGAGCGAGCTGCGCCCCATCGACGACAAGGACCTGGACACGGACGGGCAGCACAGCCCCACCATCGGAGTCCTCTCCATCGACCTCGACGAAAAGGACACGACCGTTCACGCCAAACTGGCGACTCACCCCGACGGGCCCGAACACGAAACCAAGCGGGACTGGGACTACCCCAACGCCTGGGCCGGCGTCCTCGCCCTGCACCAGACCTACGGCGACCCCGTACCCGACGATCTCGTCGGGCAGGACACCCCCGTCCCCAAATCCGTCCAGGACTTCGTCAAGAACCACGAGGCCACGTAGGACGCTTCGCCGCGGGCCCGGACCGCCGGACGGTCCGGGCCCGCGGGCGACTTCACTGACGTTTCGTCACATTTTGCCGCACTGGCCGCCCTTCAGCCCGCTCACAGGGGGATCGCACCACGGGTGGAGAGCGGCCACGCCCTCACCGACTGCCGCGCCCGAGCCGCCACCCAGCGCCAGAAGTCGGCCCCGCCGACTTCTGGCGCAACCCGCCCAGCCGCCTCGGTGCCGTCCGTCCGGCAACACATGACTCCGGGGGACGGCGGGCGTCGTACAAGGCAGCCCGGAACCCGTCAAAGTGGCCACGGCGGGTGATCGCGTCCGGCTTTGGGGCCGGGGCACCGGGCCTGGCGGTCAGAGCCGGAGTTCCGCGAGCACTGGGTTGGCCGTGAGACGCGGGTGCTCGCCACCGAGTTCGCTCAGTACGGTCTGCCGGAAGACCTGCCAGGCGTCCTTGAGGTCAGCGAGTTCGCAGACCGCCTCGGCCATCGCATAGGTGCACGAGATCCGCACCTTCCCGTCCTCCGGGACGAACTCGATCAGCTCCGCGTTCTCGGTGAAGCCGATCGTCGAGCGCTCGCCCCGATCCAGGTGTCCGAGTACGCCCTTCATCGACCACAGGAAGTCGAACACGGGTGTCCACGACCACGGCGGGGCCAGCTCGGTCCCGTCGATCGTGAACGAGAGGCCGGACAGGAAGAAGTACCAGCGCAGGTCGGCACGAGTGACCACGGCGAGGTCCACTCCCTCCTGGTGCTCCCGGCCGCGGTCCGCGTAGGGGCCGGTCCGGCGGTACTCGATCTTGATCATCGGCTCTCCTGCGGACGCCCGGCCGGGAACGCCGCGTCGTCGGTGGGCCTGTCGATCCAGGCCTGGTCGGGTGTGGAGGGTGGTTCGGGGAACTTGCGGACGAAGCGTTCAGGGTGCTGATCCTAGGCGTCGGCGATGACCCTGGCCCCAGTTCGCGAACGAGGTCGGCTTTCGCCGGGCATGCAAGGAGGGCGAAGAAGCCACTCAGGGCGCGAAGTGCCGGCAGCACAGGTGCTCGTCCCGCGCAGCGCCGTGGCCGGCCAACGCCGACACCCCTGCCAGGAAATACAGTTGGCGTCGTTCACCTTGGCGCGGGCCGTGCTGCACGTCGGAGGCGCACGTCAACCTCCCGCCGCGCATGCGGCATCGGCACGCGGAACGGACTGTGCTCCGTCGGCTTCCGGAGCGGCTCTCGCGGGCGGTGCCCTCCGCGACCGGCCGGCTCTTCTGGCCGGCCACTGCCGTCGAGCCCTTCGGCTGCCCCCAGGGCCGGGGCGTTTCTGCGGTGGCCTCCGTCGCCCCTCTCGGCGCGACTCAGGGGCGTTCCGGGCGGGCGGGATCCGCCGCCCGGATGGTCCGCCTACCGACAATGGAGCACGGCCGATCGCGAGCCCCGGGTGATGCGGCGACGGTGGGCATGGGCACGGACGGCGAGCCGAGGGCGTGCGCGAGGCCGGAAGGGCGATCACGAGCCCCCGGGGCGCAGCCGTCTGCGGATGCCAACTCGCCTCACTTCACGCCCAGTCGACCGATCAAGAGGAAGGAACCCCAGTGACGACCGTCAATGGCGACCGCTACTCCGCACAGGCCGTCGAGGCCCGCTACCAGAACTCGTTCGGCCGGGCAGCCGGGTACCTGCCGCAGGACCGGGATGTCGTCTACGCCTGGCTGGACGAGCTCGGCAGGCGGGTCGAGGAGCAGAAGACCACCCGCGCCCTCGTCCGGCACGACTCGGTGGCCGCCCTGGCGCGGCTGATCGACCGGGATCCCGTGGTGCGGATGTACGTGACCCTGATGATCGAGCAGGCCAAGGAGTACCGGAAGGACGGGGTGCGCGACGTCCCCGATCTGCTCGACCACCTCGACGTCATCGTCACCTGGGCCCCGCGCTACACCGACAAGGTCCGCTTCCCGATGTCCACCCTGTTCGTCGACATGATGTACACGCCGGCCGGAGAGGCGGTCTTCCGCAACAGGGACCTCAACCGGGCGCTCCTGGGAATTCTGCGCGAGTGGTGTGCGTACCTGGACAGTCCCGCCAGCCGTGAGGTGCTGACCGACGAGGAGTGGCTGTCGCCGGCGGCCCGGAGCGATCTCAAGCTCGACGACTTCGAGATCGACTTCGCGAAGCCCTACGGCGGGCTGGCTTCCTTCAACGCCTTCTTCCACCGGGAGGTCAGGTCCGGGAAGCGCCCCGTCGCGGGCAGCGGGGACCCGAAGGTCATCGTCGCCCCGAACGACGGCAGGGTGGTGAAGATCCAGCGGAACGTGCGGCGCACCGACGAGTTCTGGGTCAAGGGCCAGCGCTACTCCCTCCACGACATGCTGGACGGCAGTGATCTGACGGACGGCTTCGTCGGAGGCGACGTCTACCAGTCGTTCCTCTCCGGCGGTGACTACCACCGCTGGCACACCCCGGTCGGCGGCACGGTCATCAGTGCCCGGGTGGTCGAGGGGCTGACGTTCACCGAACTCGAATCGGCGGGCCACGACCCGGATTCGGGAACCCAGTCGCAGATCTACGAGGCCTCGGTCAACGCCCGGGCCCTGATCTTCATCAAAGGCTCCGACCCCGTCGGCACCGTCTGCGTGATGCCCATCGGCATCACCGAGATCTCCTCTCTCACCATCACCGTCACGCCGGGGCAGGAGCTCGACAAGGGCGATGAGCTGGGCTACTTCAGCTACGGCGGCTCCAGCATGGTCCTGGTCTTCCAGCCCGGTGCCGTGGCAGCCTTCGACGTGCCGGACAACACGACCGGGAACATGGAGAACGGCCAGTGGTGCGCGGTCAACTCCAAGATCGCCCATACCGGCTGAGAGCCGTGCCCCTCGGGTGTTCGGCCCCCGCCGCGTAGCGGGGGCCGAACGCCCTTGCGCCGAAGTTCAGTTGTCGTTGTTCACCTTGGTGTAGGCCGTGCTGTAGCCGGTCGGACAGTAGAGGGTGTCGGTCCCGTTGCCCATGCGCCAGGAGCCGAGGACCGTCGTCTGGTTGCCCTTGACGTTGTCGTTGTTGCAGACCAGCACCAGCTGCCAGTGGTTCTTCGTGGCGGTGGTCTGGCAGCTCACCGACCCCCAGTTCGTCCCCTGGGTGGTGCTGCAGTACGAGGTCGCCGACGCCCCCGGCGCCGCCATCACACCGGCGGCCACCAGCAGCGCCGCCCCCGTACCCAGAGCCGCGATTCGACGCATGGCCATCTCCCTTGCCGTATCCGGATCACGTGTGCGGTCAGCATGCCGAAGATGCGACCGGATGTACCCACCGGTGACACAACTGGCGGTCGGGCCTTCCGTTTACGTGGGAAGCCGCGGTGCACGGCGTCACAGCCCGCCGCTCTGCCGACAGCTAAGGCAGGCCCTGATGGGCCTCAACTGTCACTACAGTCCGGTGGCATGACGACGGTCACCACACGCACGGTCGAGTACCCCGCCGACGGACTGACGATGGTCGGGCACCTCGCGCTGCCCGCCGGGAGCGGCCGCGGGCCCGCGGTACTGGTCGGGCCCGAGGGTCCTGGCCTGAACGACTTCCAGCGCCGCCGCGCCGACGCCCTCGCCGAACTGGGGTACGTGGCGCTGGCGTTCGACATCAATGGCGGGCGCTGGTTCACCGATCCGCAGGAGATGCTGGCGCACGTGCTCCCGCTGCTCGCCGACCCCGAGCGGCTGCGGGACATCGGCCATGCGGCGCTGGACGTGCTGCGGGCCGAGCCCCGGACCGACCCCGAGCGGATCGCCGGCATCGGCTACGGCACCGGGGGCGCCATCGTGCTGGAACTCGGGCGCGACGGGGTCGACCTGCGGGCGATCGGGACGGTCAACGCGGTGACCACGGGCCGCCCGGGCGAGGCGGCGCGCATCCGCTGCCCGGTGTGGGCCGGGGTCGGGTCGGAGGATCCGATCATGCCGCCCGCGCAGCGGGAGGCCTTCGCCGCCGAGATGCAGGACGCGGGCGTCGACTGGCGCCTGGTGGTCTACGGCGGCGCGCTGCACGCCTTCCACCACCCGATGGTCGACCAGGAGGTGCTGCCCGGCGTCGGCCACCACCCGCTGCACGCGCAGCGGGCGTGGCGCGACATCGTCGGCCTGCTCGCGGAGTGCCTGCCCGTGACGGAGTGAGCCGGGGGCGGGCGGTCTCGAAACGTTGCCCGGGTCGCAGCCCGCGCGAGAGTTCCCGGGAAGGCCGCAGGCCCGGGCCGCGAGGAGCGGTCCGGGCCTGCGGTTCAGCACTGGCGGTTCCAGCGCCGGCGGTTCAGCACTGACGGTTCAGCACTGACGGTTCATTTCTGACAATCCGTCACAGTTTGGCGCATTGACCGCCCTTCGGCCCGTTCACGGTGTTGGCGATGCCGCCGTTCACCGGGTCCGGGGTGTTGCCGGCGCAGTCCAGCGGGCCGCGCACGGTGGTGCCGGCCAGCAGGGTGGCGCCCTTGTTCAGGGCGACGTGCAGCGGCCCGGCGACGGTGCTGCGCAGGATCGCCGTGGTGCCGGTGGTGCCGCTGACGGCGACGGGGCCGTTGACGGTGGTGTCGGTCAGCACCAGGGTGCTCGCGCCGCGGGCGGAGAGCGGGCCGTTGACGGTGGAGTCCACCGCGATCAGCGCGGCGCCGGGCTGGACCAGGACCGGTCCGTCGATGCTCGCGCCCTCCAGGCAGGTGACGCCCGCGGTGACGGCGAGCGAGGAGTGCTTGCCGCGCACGGTGGTGGTGCAGGCGGGCACCGCGCCGACGGTGAGCGGCTGTTCGGCCTTCACCCCGCCGACGGTGACGCTCAGCGTGCCGCGGCCCGGGCGCAGCCCGGTCAGGGTGCCGGTGGCCGGGTCGTAGGCGGCGAGGGCTCCGCGCGGGGCGCTCGCGGCGGTGCCGATGTGGACGCCGGTGCCGCCCCACTGGGCGGTGACGGGCCAGGCGACGGGCACGGTGCGCTCGCCGTCCTGGGTGAAGGTGGCGTTGACCGGGGCGGCTTCGAGCAGGCCGAGCGCGGTGGGGGCCTTGAGGTCGACGGCGTCGGCGCGGGCGCGGACCTCGGCGCGCAGCCAGGCGGAGGTGTCGTCGGTGACGGCGTAGGGGTCGGTGATCTTGCCGGCGGTGGGGTTGATGCCGAGCATCGTCCAGCCGGTGAAGCCGCCGCGGTCGGGTTCGGAGGCGGGGCCCTTGCCGGAGTTGCCGTTGATCAGGTGCGGGACGCCGTCGATGCTCTGGGCGTGGAAGGCGCCGACGTGGCCGGTGACCATGGCGGCGGACTTGCCCTTGGTGCGGAAGTCGGCGAGCCACTGCTCGACGAGGGCGGCTTCCTTGCGGTCGCCGAGCTGGCTGCCCTGGTCGGGCAGCGGGTCGCGGGTGGGGTGGTGTTCGAAGAGCAGCAGGCCGGTGATGGACGGGTCCTTGGCGGCGCCGTCCAGGGCGTTGCGCAGGGTGGCGATCTGGTCGAAGCCGCTGCCGCGCAGGGTGCCGAGGGAGCTGTTCAGGGTGACGAAGCGGGTGCCCTTGACGTCGAACACCTGGGTGGTGTCGCCGAAGGCGGCCTTGAAGTTGTCGATGGTGCCGGGGCCCATCACCTCGTGGTTGCCGGGCACGTAGTGCCAGGGGATGGTGCGGCCGGTGAGCTGGTCGAACTCGTCGAGGAGCTTGCGGGCGAGGGCGAAGTCGGCGGGGGACGCCTCGTCGACGAAGTCGCCGTCGATGACGAGCAGTTCGGGCTTGGCGGCGGCGATGTCGCGCAGGGTGCGGCGGGCGGCCTGGACGATGTCGCTGTCGGGGCTGCGGGCGATGAACTGGGCGTCGGACATGACGGCGACGCGCAGCCGGCGGCCGTCGACGGTGCCGTGGGTGAGCACGACGGGGTCGGTGACCTTGGGCTGGACGGGCAGTTCGACGTCGGGGGCGACCTTGACGCGCAGGTCGGCGAGGGTGAGGGCGCCGCTGTAGGAGCGGGCGGCGCCGGTCTCCATGAGGCGGAAGCGCTGGAAGGTCAGCGGGTACTGGACGCCTGCGGGGATGGGGAATTCGACCTTGCGCCAGCCGTTCCAGGTGACCATCGGGGCGTCGAGGTTGGCGGTGACGCCGGCGGCGGTGCGGTACTGGATGCGCGGCCAGGCGCCGTTGCCGTCGCCTTCGATCCACATGCTGATGGAGCGGGGCTGGCCGGGCAGCACGATGCCCTCGGGGGCGATGGCGTACTGGCCGCGGGTGCCGGTGGACTGGGTGAAGTCGTAGGTCAGGCGCAGGCCGTGGGTGCCGTCGGGGCCGGCGGCGGGGGCGACCGAGCCGCCGGGGGCGCGGTCGTTGCCGGACTTCCAGGCGGCGGCGTCGGAGAAGTCGGCGAAGGGCTTCTCGGTCATGCCGACGGTGACGGCGACGGCGGTCTCCAGGGTGCCGACCGTCAGTTTGAGGGTGGCGGACTTGCCGTCGGCCAGGGCCTTGAGGGTGATGGTGCCGTCGGCGGCGGCGCCGGCCTCGACGACGCCCTCGCCGCCGGTGACCTTGACGTCGGCGGCTTCGACGGGTGCGGCGTGGCCGAGTGCGTCGTAGCCGGTGACGGTGAGGCCAGCGGTGGTGCCGGTGCCTTCGAGGCCGATCGGTTCGTTGCCGGCGGTGATGCGTACGGCGGGGCCGAGCACGGTGAGCGGCAGGACGGACCTGTCGGCGCCCTTGGCGGTGACGGCGACCTCGGCGGGGCCGGATTCGCGGCCGGTGACGACGGCGTCCAGGCCGCGGCCCTCGACGGTGACCTTGGCGCCGGTGGCGGTGGACCAGGCGGTGGCGGGCACCTTGGCGGTGACGGCGCCGTAGGCCTCGTCGTGGGGCAGGGCGCGCACGGTGCGGTGCAGGCCGGGGAAGACGCGGGCGGCGGTGTCCACGGTCTCGGCGGGGCGCAGCCGGAAGCCCTTGGTCTGGCCGGAGCCGGGGGTGGAGAACAGGCCGAGGCCGTTGGCGACGGCGCGTTCCCCGCCGTTGTCGGAGGGGTTGCTGACGGTGCCGGCCTGGCCGGCGCCGGGCAGGCGGGCGGCCATGGCGGCGGAGCCGCCGCCGTCCATGTTGAGGGCGTTGTGGGCGCCCATGTCGCGCATCAGGACGGCGAGGTCGGGCAGGTTGATGCCGGGGCTGTCGGCCTGGCGGCCGTCGATGGAGACGAGGTACATGCGGCGGTTGTCGGCGGAGAAGCCGACGGCGGTGCGGGCGTTGAGCTCGTTGCCGTCGTTCTCGCCGGAGCGCTGGGCGACGCCGTCGGCGACCAGGACCTGGTAGCCGCCGACCGCGACGGCGACCTCGCCGAAGGAGGCGCGCGGGCGGTAGCCGACGGAGACCTGGTCGCCGGGCCTGAGGTCGCGCAGGGTGCGGGCGCCGGCGTCGCGGCCGACCAGGACGGTGGCGCCCTCGGGGACGGCGGCGCCGAGGGTGTCGCGGACGGCGGTGACCTTGCCGTCGCGCAGTTCGACCTCGACGACCTCGGCGGAGCCGTTCGCGACGTGGGCGCGGGTGGCGTTGCCCCAGGCGGGGGTGAACACGCCGATGCCGTCGGCGGGCAGGCCGTAGGTGTTGACGCCGGCGAGGACGGCTTCGCGGCCGCCGGGCAGGCTCGCGTGGCCCTCCAGGAAGACCTGGGCCATCCGGGCCAGGCCGTCGGTGCCGACGGTGACGGCCTGGTTCCAGCCTTCGACGGGGGCCTGGATCAGGCCGTCCTGGCGGGAGACGCCGACGCCGAGGGGGGCTTCGGAGGCGTTCATGTCGAAGTAGTCGCCGTTGATCGCGGCGACGGCGCCGGCGCCGCGGGCCATCTCGGTGACGGTCTGGCGGGTGGTCACCTTGCCGGAGGACAGGTAGTCGACGCTCAGGCCCTTGGTGTCCAGGTCGGCGACGAGGACCTTGCCGCGGATCCAGCCGGCGCCGCCGAGGCGGTCGAAGGAGGTCATGGTCAGGCCGGGGGCGATCGGGGTGACGTCGCGGCGGGTGACCACCGACTCGCCCGGGCGGTCCAGGACCAGGCCGGGGTCGGCGGGCTTGGCCGCGTCCTTGGCCGGGGCGGGTGCGGGGGCGGCCCAGGCGGGGGTGGCGAGGCCGGTCAGGCCGGCGGCCAGCGCGGTGGCCAGCGCGAGCGCGCCCAGCCCGCGGGTGCGGGTGCGGGTGCGGTGGCCGGCGGGCGCGGGCGCCGTGGTGGCGGCGGGTGGGGGTGACATGTGGGGCTCTCCTCGTACGGCGGCGGGCTGGGGTCTTCCGGCGGCGTGCGGGGCGCCGGATCGGCCGTTCGCCCGCGGACGGTGCAACCCGGGGGCGTGTCCTCCCAGGTCGCAGGAAGCCAACCGTGCACGGACGACCTCCAGTGCACGGCCCGGTGAACCGGCCCGCTCCGGGCCGCGAACAGGAGACGGGATCCGGCGGGCGGATCCGGTGGGAAAGCTGACGTACCGCCATGAAGCGGACGGGGCCCGGCCGCTGCGCCCACCCAGCTCGTCGAGGCCCGCGGCGGGAACGTCACTCGCGAGGCGCTGGTGCGGCGCACCGGCGAGCTGTTCGGCCTCGTCCTGGGCGGGCGGCCCACCCCGCGGGTCACCGGCCGCTCCCCGCCGGCCGGGGTGCAGGGCGGGGTGGTGATCCTGCTGACCACCGGGTCCGACGGCCACCTGGAGGCGGCCTGGACGCGGACCTCGCCCGGCCGGGGATCACGGCGGGGCTCGCGGCGGGCTTCACGGCGAGCCTCACGGTGGGCTTCGCGGCGGGCTGATCCCGGCCTCGCGGCGGACCTCACCACAGGCTTCACGGCGGGCTGATCCCGGCGGCGGACCTCACGACAGGCTTCACGACAGACTCCACAGCGGCCCGATCCGGGCCTCACGGCGGGCTCACAACCGGCCGCCCGCGGGCCCCGGGTGACGCCTCGGCGGTGACACAGCGGGACCGTTCCCGTACGCACGGACACGGCCCCGCTGTGGGAAGGCCCACAGTTCCGGGGCCGCCTGGGCCACTTGGTGAGAAGGGTCACCTCCGGCGCCCGTTCGCGGCCCCCGGCGGCGAGGGCCCCCGGCAGGACTGGCCGAACGCCGTTTCGGCACGGGCGAAGGGCCCGTCCGCTTCGGGACCTTGGTCATGAGTCCGGTCGACCTTCGGCCCGGTGGCGGCCCCATGGAGCCGGGGCAACCGTGGACGGTCGCCCGTTGTGACCGGGCGGTGGCGCCGTCCGAGGTGGGCGGCGTCTTTCCCTGCCGTCTACCCGGCGCACGGTGCGCAGTGCGCGCCGTACGCTCCGGAGGACCCCCAGCACATGTCCCAGACCATCGACAACGCCCCGTATACCGCGTTCCACCGTCGGCTGGCCCTCGCCTGTTCGGGCGGACCCCTGCTCGACGGCTACATCCTGAGCATCGTCGGCGTCGCCCTGATCGGGATGCGCCCTGAGCTCGGGCTGTCCACCGCCGAGGTCAGCCTGATCGGCGCCGCCGCGCTGGTCGGCATGTTCGTCGGCGGCGCGCTCTTCGGCGTGCTGACCGACAAGATCGGCCGGGAGGTGATGTACACCGCCGACCTGCTCGTGATGGTCGCCTGCTCGGTGCTCTCCTTCTGGGTGGACACGGTGTGGGCGATCGCCGTGCTGCGCTTCGTGCTCGGCATGGCCGTGGCCGCCGACTACCCCATCGCCACCTCACTGCTCGCCGAGTGGCTGCCGTCCAAGCAGCGCGGCCGGCTCCTCGGGCAGCAGATCATCGCCTGGTACGCCGGCTCCGTGCTCGCCTACGTGGTGGGCTACCTGTTCCTGGAGCTGGCCGGCCCGGGCAGCTGGCGCTGGATGCTGGCGAGTTCCACGGTGCTGTGCGTGGTGTTCCTGGTGATCCGCCGCGGCTCGCCGGAGTCGCCGCGCTGGCTGGCCGCCAACGGGCGGGTCGGCGACGCGGTGCGCGTGGTCGAGAAGCACCTCGGGGTCAAGGTCGACGGCCGGGAGCTGATGCCCGAACCGGCCGAGCGCGGCGCTCCCACCGGACTGCGCCTGCTGATGACCCCGCCCTACCGGCGCCGCACCCTGTTCTGCGGACTGTTCTTCCTGTGCCAGGTCGCCCCGCTGTTCGCGATGCTCACCTTCGGCCCGCAGATCCTCTCCTCCTTCGGCATGCCGGGCGGCACCGTGATGGAGACCCTCGGCACCGGCCTGATCAGCCTGGTCTTCCTGCTCGGCTGCTACCCGGCGCTGCGCCTGATCGACACCCGCGGCCGCCGGCCCGTCATCATCTGGTCCTTCGCGCTGATGACCGTGCCGCTCGCGCTGCTGGGCGTGTGGCCCACCGCCCCGGCCGCCGTCGCCCTGCTGGCGCTGTGCGCGTACGCGTTCCTGTGCGGCGGGCCCAACGTGCTCGACTGGACCTACCCCAACGAGCTGTTCCCCACCGAGATCCGGGCCACCGCCGTGGGCGTGGCCACCTCGGTCAGCCGGATCGGCGCGGCCGTCGGCACCTACCTGCTGCCGCTGTCGCTGACCGGGCTCGGCACCGGCCCGACCATGCTGATCGCCGCCGGGGTCACCGCCCTCGGCCTGCTGGTCTGCGTCCTGTGGGCCGAGGAGACCCGGGGCACCGCCCTCGGCGCCGCCCCCGCCTCCGCCGCCCAGCGCACCGCCCGGGGCTCCGTCCCGGCCCAGCGCGTGCCGCAGACGGCGCGCTGACAGCGCGCTGACAGCCGGTTCACGACCGCCGTGTACGGCTTCGACGGCGCCGCCCGGTTCTCCCGGGCGGCGCCGTCCGGCATCACGGGGCGCCTGCTCCTGCTCCTGCTCCCAACAGGCCTTCCAGGGTCACCTGGTAGGCCCTCCACATGGGCTCCACGCCGCACCAGGCGTACGGCGGCAGGGGGTCGTCGCGCTCGGCCTGCGCGGGCAGCCGCCCGGTGACGGGGGCGGCCAGGTGTCTGCCGTGATGGGCGAGGTGGGTCCAGTAGCCGACGGCGAGCGGTGCGGCGGCCACGCCCGCGGGCGTGGGCCAGGGCTCACCGGTCTGCGGGTGGCGCGGCACCACGGCGATGTCCGGGAGCGGGCCGGGCAGGGCCAGGCCAGGTCCGGCCAGGGCCGCGCGCCTGGCG
>NZ_MSJQ01000369.1 GCF_014596515.1 Streptomyces sp. CBMA156 | reverse complement strand
GGTCGCGGCCGCCCGCCGGTTGCGCGGCGGGCGGCCGGCGGCCCCGCGGACGGCCGTTCCCGAGGTCGCGCCGGACCTCGGGGCGGACCGCCGGTCGGACTTCCGTCAGACGGAGCGCAGTTCGGCGTAGCGGCGGAGGAACAGCGCTTCGGTGAGGGCCATCCGCTCCAGCTCCTGCGGGTCGACGCTCTCGTTGACCGCGTGGATCTGGGTGGTCGGCTCCTCGACACCGATCAGCACGATCTCGGCCTGCGGGTAGAGCGTGCGCAGCGTGTTGCAGAGCGGGATCGAGCCGCCCTCGCCGGAGGCGACCATCCCGGTGCCGAAGGCCTCCGCCATCGCCTCGCCCATCGCCTCGTACGCCGGGCCGCTGGTGTCGGCGAGGAACGGGGAGCCGGTGCCCTGGCGCTGGACGGTGAGCCGGGCGCCGAGCGGGACCCGCGCCTCCAGGTGGGCGATCAGCGCGTCCTGGGCGGCGCCCGCGTCCGTGCCCGGCGGGATGCGCAGGCTGATCAGGGCCTTGGCGGTGGCCTGGACGGACGACGTGGCGCCGATCACCGGCGGGGCGTCGATGCCGAGGACGGTGACGGACGGGCGGGCCCAGAGGCGGTCCGCGATGGTGCCGGTGCCGGTCAGGGCGACGCCGTCGAGCACCTTGGCGTCGGAGCGGAACTGCTCCTCCGGGTACTGCACGCCGGTCCAGGCCTGGTCGGCGGTCAGGCCGGCCACCGCGACGTCGCCGTTCTCGTCGTGCAGCGAGGCCAGCGCCCGGACCAGGCACTGGAGCGCGTCCGGGGCGGCGCCGCCGAAGGCACCGGAGTGCAGGTTGCCGGCCAGCGTGGTGACCGTGGCCTCGACGACCGTCATGCCGCGCAGCGAGGCGGTCACGGTGGGCAGGCCGGCGGCGAAGTTGCCGGTGTCGCCGATGACGATGGCGTCGGCGGTGAGCAGCTCGGGGTGGGCCTCGGCGTAGCGCTCCAGGCCGCCGGTGCCCTGCTCCTCCGAGCCCTCGACGATGATCTTCAGACCGACCGGGTAGGCGTCGCCGTACACCTGACGCAGCGCCCGCAGGGCGGTCAGGTGCATCAGGATGTTGCCCTTGCAGTCGGCGGCGCCGCGCCCGTACCAGCGGCCGTCGCGCTCGGTCAGCTCGAACGCGGGGCTGAGCCAGTCGTCCTCGTTCAGCGGGGGCTGGACGTCGTAGTGGGAGTAGAGCAGGACGGTCGGCGCGCCCTCGGGGCCGGGCAGTTCGCCGTAGACGGACTGGGTGCCGTCCGGGGTGTCCAGCAGCCGGATGCCGGTCAGGCCCTCGGCGGCGAAGGCGTCGGCGACCCAGCGCGCGGCCTTCTCGCACTCCTCGACCGGGAACTGACGCGGGTCGGCGACCGACGGGAAGGCGACCAGTTCGGCGAGGTCGGTGCGGGCACGGTCCATCAGGGACCGGACGGCGTCGGCCAGGGGCTGTGACATCGGGGCTCCGGGGTGACGGTCCGCCCTCGGGTGGGCGGGCGGATCTGGTGGTTGGGGTACTGCCGATCATAGGCGGCGCGGAACACGGGGTTCCGGGGGTGTGGGGCTGGTGGGTACCGGGGGTGAGGGGGCCGGGTGACGGGTGCGGGGCGGTGCGTCCGAGGGGCACGGGGTCGTGCGTCCGTCGGGAGTCGGCGGACGCGTCCGCCGGGCGCGGGCCGGTGCGTCCGCCGGGTGCGGACAGACGCATAGGATTGCTCAACGTGACTGACTCCGGAAGCTTCGATTCCCGCAGCCCGCTCGACCGCCCGATCGAGGACGGCCAGATCGAGGGCGGCCCGGTCGACGGCCCGGTCGACGACGCGGCCTCGCCGCCGGACGGCGTCTGGGACGTCGTGGTGGTCGGCGCCGGACCGGCGGGCTCCTCGGCCGCACACGCCGCCGCGGTCCAGGGCCGCCGGGTGCTGCTGCTCGACAAGGCCGAACACCCCCGGTACAAGACCTGCGGCGGTGGCATCATCGGCCCCTCCAGGGACAGCCTGCCGCCGGACTTCCGGCTGCCGTTGCAGGACCGGGTGCACGCCGTCACCTTCGCGTACGACGGGAAGTTCACCCGGACACGGCGTTCCAAGCGGATGCTGTTCGGCCTGGTCAACCGCGACGAGTTCGACCTGCGCCTGGTGCAGGCGGCCAAGCAGGCCGGGGCGGTGCTGGTCACCGGAGTGACCGTCACCGGCGTCGAGCAGCGCGGCGGCGCGCACCGGACAGCCCTGGTGACGGCGGCCGACGGGCGTACCTTCGAGGCCCGCGCGGTGGTCGGCGCGGACGGCAGCGCGAGCCGGATCGGCCGGCACGTCGGCGTCACCTTCGACCAGATCGACCTCGGGCTGGAGGCGGAGATCCCGGTGCCGCCGCAGGTCGCCGCGGACTGGTCGGGCCGGATCCACCTCGACTGGGGCCCGCTGCCCGGCAGTTACGGCTGGGTGTTCCCGAAGACCGAGACCAGCAGCCTGACCGTCGGCGTCATCTCGGCGCGCGGCGACGGCGAGCGGACCAAGCAGTACCTCGCCGACTACATCCGCCGACTGGGCCTGTCCGGGTTCACCCCCCGGGTCGAGTCCGGACACCTGACCCGCTGCCGGACGGAGGACTCGCCGCTCTCCCGCGGCCGGGTCCTGGTCGCCGGCGACGCGGCCGGGCTGCTGGAGCCGTGGACCCGCGAGGGCATCTCGTACGCGCTGCGCTCGGGCCGGCTGGCCGGCGAGTGGGCGGTGCAGGTCGCCGAGGCGGGTGACGCGGCGGCGGTGCGGCGCGAGGCGCTGAACTACGCCTTCGCCGTCAAGGCCGGGCTCGGCGTGGAGATGCGCGCGGGCAAGCAGCTGCTGGGCGCCTTCGAGCGGCGGCCGTACCTCTTCCACGCGGCGGTCTGCCTGGTGCCGCCGGCCTGGCGCGCCTTCGCCCGGAACACCCAGGGGCACACCACCTTCTCCCAGGTGCTGCGGCAGCACCGCGCCGCGCGGCGGCTGACGGCGATGGCCTCGCGGTAGGGCGGACGTCACGACGCGGGGCCGGCGCCCCTCCCCGGTGCGGGGAGGGGCGCCGGCCCCTTTCTCGGTGCGGGGAGGGACGTTGGCCCCCTTCTCGGTGCGACGCGGTTCGCTGAACCGTCGTGCGTCGGCTACTTGAGTCCGGTGTCCAGGGCGGACATCAGGGTGCCGGACGGGGTGTCGCCCGACATCTCCCAGATCATGCCGCCGAGGAGGTTCTTCGACTTGAGGTAGGCCGTCTTCTGCGCGATCGACCAGGCGTCGTCGAAGGTCCACCACTGGCCGCCGGCTCCCGTGTAGCCGTACGTCGCAATGGACTTGGTGTCGTGGTAGACCTTGAGGTTGGTGAGGCTGGTGATCAGGTTGTTGTACCCGCGGGTACCGGCCTCGTCGCTGAACTGGCCAGGTGCGGCGCCGTTCGCCGACTGCCAGGCGCCGTTCGCGCCGCCGTCCGCCACGGTCTGCCAGCCGCGCCCGTAGAACGGGAAGCCGATGGTCAGCTTGCGCGGGTTGACCCCGGCGTTCAGGTAGGTCTGGACGGCCGTGTCGATGCTGAAGTGGGTGGTGTAGGGGTCGTTCGGGTCCTGGAAGAGGTTGGAGGCGTGGCCGGTGCGGTTGGGCTCCCAGGAGTTGTCGCTGCCCGAGCCGTGGAAGTCGTAGCCCTGGACGTTGGCGATGTCCAGCGAGTTGAAGATCTTCGAGAGGTCCCAGCCGGCCGCGACCTTCGCCGGGTCCGCCGGGGTGAAGGCGGTGATCAGCTTGTGCGAGCCGCCCAACGCGTCCAGCTGCTTGCGGAATTCGGCGAGCAGCAGGGTCAGGTTGTCCTTGTCGTTGACGCTCCAGTGGTTGCCCGGGTGGCCGTCGGCGGAGCCGGGCCACTCCCAGTCGAGGTCGATGCCGTCGAAGATGCCCGCCGCCACGCCGTCGCCGCCGGCGCCGTTGTAGACCGGGAGGTTGCCCTTGATCCAGGTGTCGACGCAGGACTTGACGAACTTCTGGCGGGACGCGTCGGTGGCGGCGGCGTCGGAGAAGTACTTGGAGTAGGTCCAGCCGCCGAGCGAGACGACCACCTTCAGGTTCGGGTACTTGGCCTTGAGCTTCTTCAACTGGTTGAGGTTGCCGCGGAGTTTGCCCCAGCCGTCGTCGGCCACGCCGTCGACCGACTGGTCGGCGCTCATCGGGCGGGCGTAGTCGGCGTCGGCGTCACCGGCACCGGTGCCCTGGTCCGGGTCCTCCGGGTTGCTGGTGGTGCCCTTGGTGACGCCCGCCATGCAGGTCAGGTTGACCGGATCGATGTTCTCGAAGGCGTAGTTGATGACGTCGAGCTTGGCGGCGGCGCCCGAGGTGTCCAGGTTCTTGACGAAGTACTGGCGGCCGTAGATGCCCCACTGGACGAAGTAGCCGACCCGGGCGTACTTCCCGGCGCCGACCAGGTCCGAGGTGGTCACGGTGAGCGCGGCGGAGGCGGGCGAGGCGTTGTCGGCGGCGTCGCGGGCCTTCACGGTGAACGTGTAGGTGGTGGACGGCGAGAGGTTGCCGATGGTCGCGGCGAGCGTGCTGCCGGAGGCCGTGGCGACCAGGGTGCCGCCCTGGTAGATGTCGTACGCGGCGACCCGGACATTGTCGGTGGCGGCGTTCCAGGCGAGCTTCACGTCCGTCGAACTGACCCCGGTGGAGCGGAGGTTGGACGGAGCGGTGGGCGGCGAGGTGTCGGTGGACGGGTCGAAGGTGGACGCGGTGACGGGCGCACTGAGCGGACCGGTGTTGCCGCGGCCGTCCTTGGCCCGGACGGTCAGGGTGTACGAGGTGGCCGGGGTGAGGCCGGTGACCAGGACGGTGGTGGTCGGGCTGGAGGCGAGCACGGTGCTGCCGCTGAGCACGTCGTAGGAGGTGACCGGGAAGTCCCCGCCGGTGGCGGCCGGCCAGCTGAGCGCGAGCGTGTGCGCGGTGGACTCGGTGACCGTCGGGGCGCCCGGTGCGGACGGCGGGACGTCGGGGGTGCCGTCGCACTTGTCGCCGTTGATCCGGCAGTTGAGCGGGGTGGTGACCGGGCCGTTGCCGACGAACCAGAAGCTGTACGGCTCGGTGGTGCCGTGGGCGTTGACGGTGGAGTTGTAGAACGCCGCGGCGACGGTGACGTGCCGGCCGTTGACGGTGGCGGTGCCGTTGTAGGTGCTGCCCATGGTGACGCCGGCCGGGAGGTCGAACTCCAGGCTCCAGCCGCTCACCGCGGTCGCGTTGTCGTTGTGGACGATGTAGGTGCCCTGCCACCAGGAGCCGTTGTTGGCGGTGGTGAAGGTGGCGGTGAGCTTGCCGGCGGCGGCCGAGTTCGCGGGGGCGGCCAGCGCGGTCAGGACGGCGAGGGGCAGGAGCAGAACGGACAGCAGCGCGAGCAGTCTGCTGCGCAGACGTGGGCGCCAGGCCCGGGATCGAGCGGACATGGTTCTCCCTGTGGCTGTGGGGGTTGAACAGGGTGACGTAGAACCTTGGTTGATCCGTGTGCGATCGATGCCTGCGCCGTGGGGAGGCGAGGCATGGGAACTGTAGGAGGACTGGACCAATGCGTCAACAGGTCTGTACCACTTGAGAGTTGGGCGGCTGGTGCGGGCGGGGAGTGAGTGGGCGAACGGATGGCAGGTGACAAATGGCGGATGACAGATGACAGATTTCAACATCTGTTATCTGTCATCCGTCATCTGTTCGCCGTCGGCCCGGACAGACGGGAAGGAGAGGCCTCTCGGGCCGACGGACAGGTCGGCTCTGGCCGAGGGGCGGGTGGGCGTGCCAGAGTCGTCCGGGCGTCGTCCGGGCAGGCCCCGGACCGCGCCCCGCAGTCCGACCCACCCTCAGCCGGAAGGCAGGCCCCGCCGATGACCAGCGCAGCGCCCCTCGTCCGCGTCAGCACCGCCGACGCCGTCACCACGCTCACCCTCGACTCGCCGCACAACCGGAACGCGCTCTCCACCCGGCTGATGGCAGAGCTGCACGCAGGGCTGGCCTCTGCGGCGGCCGACGCGGAGGTCCGCGCGGTGGTGCTCGGCCACGCCGGCAAGGTGTTCTGCGCGGGCGCGGACCTCTCCGAGGCGACCGGCGCGGACCCGACGGTCGGGCCGCGCGGCCTGGTCGAACTCCAGCGGGCGATCGTGGACTGCGCCAAGCCGGTGATCGCGGTCATCGACGGGCACGTCCGGGCCGGCGGCCTCGGCCTGGTCGGCGCGGCGGACCTCGCCGTCGCCGGACCGGCCTCGACCTTCGCCTTCACCGAGGTGCGGCTCGGCCTCGCACCCGCCGTCATCTCGCTGCCGCTGCGCCCGAAGCTGGACCCGCGCGCGGCCTCCCGCTACTACCTCACCGGCGAGGTCTTCGACGCCGCCGAGGCCGCCCGGATCGGCCTGATCACCAGCGCCACCGACTCCGCCGAGTCCACCGACGTGGTGCTGAAGGGCCTGCTGGACGCGCTGCGCCTGGGCTCCCCGCAGGGCCTCGCGGAGTCGAAGCGGCTGGCCAACGCCGATGTGGTGCGTTCCTTCGAGCGAGACGCGGACGAGCTGGTGGAGCTTTCGGCGCGGCTGTTCGGTTCGGCCGAGGCGCAGGAAGGGATGCGGTCGTTCCTGGAGAAGCGGCCCGCGCGCTGGGTGCGCTGACGGTGGCGGATCCCCGGGTGTGGCGTCCGGACGCCACACCCGGGGCCATCGCCGTTCCCGGGCGGTCACGACCGTTCCCCGGGTACGGGGATCAGATCGCCGCCGCGTCGTTCCAGAAGCCGAGCAGCCCCTCGTCGCCGACCGCCTTGACCTCGCCGGCCTGCCCGGCGGGAAGCCGGTTCCACAGCAGCGGGTAGAGCTCGCGGGCGGGGCCGGTGAGCGTCAGGTCGGCCGGCTCGGGACCCTCGCCGTCGATGACGACCACCGGCTCCCGGGTGACCGTCAGGTGCCAGGAGCCGGCCCCGTCGGTCGCCCGGATCCGGAAGGTGCGTGGCTGCTCGCTGCGCAGCCTGGAGCGACCGCTGGTCATGAAGCCGCTCAGCAGTTCGTCGATGCCGTCCAGGGCGAGCGAGGTGTCCACGACCGGTCCCGGCACCCCGGCGGCCGCGTCGGCGTCGTACCGGTGGACGGCGGTCTCGTGCGCCTGACGCCGGGCCCAGAACGCCAGCGGGCGGGGCGAGGGCAGGAAGCTCCAGCACTCAAGGTCGGCGGGCGCCGCGGTGAGCGTGTCCAGCAGGGCGGCGTGGCCCTCGCGGTACCAGTCGAGCAGGGCGTCGTCCGAGGGCATCGGCCCGACGGCGGCCTGCGCACCGGCCTCGTCCAGCGGCGCCGGCAGGCCCCGGGAGACGATGGTGGCGGCCCAGCGGTGGACGTAGCCGATGTGCCGCAGCAGGTCGGCCAGCTGCCACTCCGGGCAGGTCGGTACGGGGGCGGTCAGCTCGGTGCGGGCCGCGGCGTCGGCGAGCCGGGTGCCCTCGTGGCGCAGCGCGTCGATGTGCTCGGTGATCTCCATGGGTCGGAGTCTTCCACCGGGCTCGGCCGCCGGTCGCGGATTTCGTACATTTCTTCGAGTTGTCCGGGTGTTCGGTGGCCGGGGCCTTCGGGCGGTCACGGTCTTCGTCCGTGCCGAAGGGGCCTGTCGGTGCCGGCGGCCGCTGTGGCGACCGGGGCGGATGCGGCCGGTGTGACGTCGGCCTCCCGGCCGACGGGCGGACGCTACGGGCCGGTAACGTGATCGCATGCCGATATCCCGATCCCTCGTCTCAGCAGTCCGGGCCGGTGGCCGCCGTGCCGCCGGACGCCTGGTTCACCGGGGCTGGCGCTGGGTGCAGCGGACCGGCGCGGTCACCAACCGCAACCCCGGCCCGTACCGGTTCGGCGAGTTGGGGGACGGTACGACCCTCAGCTTCCCGCTCGGGGCGGTGTTCAACGAACAGTGGATCACCATCGGGCCGTTCTCGATCATCGGTGAACGGGTCACCATCAGCGCAGGGTTCCTGCCCGGGCTCGACCTCGGGCCGGAGCCGATCGTGCGGATCGGCGGCGGCTGCGTGATCGGCCGGGACAGCCACATCGTCGGCCACCAGTCGATCGTCATCGGTGACGACGTGTGGACCGGGCCGAGCGTGTACATCAGCGACCAGGCACACGAGTACCGGGACACCGAGCTGCCGATCGGCAAGCAGTGGCCGCGCAACGAGCCGGTGGAGATCGGCGCGGGCAGCTGGATCGGCACCGGAGCGGTGATCCTGCCGGGGGCACGGATCGGCCGCAACGTCGTGGTCGCGGCGGGAGCCGTGGTGCGCGGCGAGGTGCCCGACCACAGCGTGGTCGCCGGGGCGCCGGCCAAGGTCGTTCGTCGCTGGACCGAGGAGGAGGGCTGGCAGCCGCCGCTGCGCCACGACGCTCCGCAGCCGGTGCCGGAGGGCGTGAGTGCGGAGCAGCTGCGCGCCCTGGTCGGCTGGGACCTGCGGCTGCCGGGGGAGCAGGACTGACGTCACCGGCCGGGCGCCCGCGTCGCGGTGCCGATGGCGCGCTTCCGGTGATGGCGTGAGCTACCCCGCCAGGAAGGCCTGTTCGGCGGTACTCGCGGCGATGGCGGCGGTGATCAGCGGGACGTCGGCGGGGCGTGTCGGATCCAGGCCGGTCAGCGCGGCGATCCGGCGCAGCCGGTAGTCGACGGTGTTCGGGTGCAGGTGCAGGGCGCTCGCGGTGTGCCGGCGGTTCAGGCCCCCGGCCAGGTGGGTGCGCAGCGTGGTGAGCAACTCCCCGGTGTCGGCCAGCGGTTCGAGCAACGCGGCGAGCCGGGAGCGGGCCTGGCTGGGCCGGGTGAGCTGGTACTCCAGCAGGATGTCGTCCAGCCGGTGCAGCCCCGGTGGCCGGCCGAACGCCTGTGCCACCTCCAGGACTTCGCAGGCGAGGGCGGCCGCACCCGGCACCTCGGCGGGGGTGGCCGAGGCGGCCCCGGCCAGTACGGGTGCACCGGCCGCCCGGGCGGCCGCGGCGAGGGTGGCGGCGAGCAGTGGCCAGGGCGCCTCCGCGGTGTCGACCTCGGCCGGTCCGGGTGACGGGCCGAACGGGATGAGCACCAGGCCGCCCGTGGGGGTGAGGGCGGCGAGCGCCGACTGCCGGGTGCGGTGGTCGAGTTCGGCCTCGAAGCGGCGGAGCTTGCGGTGGGCGGCGATGCCGGGGTCGACCCCGGGGGAGTGTTCGTCGGGGTGGTCGGCGACGGACAGGCAGAGCACCGCGTACCCGGCGGGCAGCCGGACCCCGGCGCGGGAGGCGGCCGCCTGGGCGGAGGTGCCCGCGAGCAGCGCGCTGAGCAGGGACTGCCGGGCCGTGTCCCGGCGGTCGGCGGCCGGGCGCCGGCCGTCCAGGTAGCCGGCTCCGGCGGCGGTGGCGGCCTGGCGGAGCTGGTCGAGCAGCAGCCGGTTGAGGACGAGGAGGTCGGCGGCGTCGCCGTCCCGGGCGTGCCGGGTGGCGAACTCCCAGCAGACCTCCAGCCCGAGGTGGTGGGCGAGCAGGACGGCGTCCAGTGGCAGGCCCTCCTCGGCGCGCCGGGCGGCGGCCTCCCGGACGGCGGCGAACTCCTCCGCGGGGGCGGGGAGTCCGGTCCGCACGGTGTGGGCCAGGGCGCGGATGCGGCGCTCGGTGTCCCGGGTCAGCTCACCGGTGAGCTGCTCGCGGGGCAGCCGGCGGTAGACCGGTACCCGTTCCAGCAGGGCGGCGACCACGGCCTCGGCCAACTCCCGTACGCCGCCGACCAGTCGCTGGTCGACCGGGAGCCCGCCGATCACCGGGGCGCGCCAGTCCGGTGTCCGGTCGGAGGTGTTCGGGGGCGTGTGGCGGGGTGCGTTGTGACCGGTCACAGAGAACACCGTCCAGGTCTGGGGGACGCCCAAGGGCCGGGCCGGAAGGGCGACCGCATGATGGAGCCCTCGGGTTACCTGTTGGTAACAAACTTCCGCTGTGGAGGCAACAGTTGAGAACCCCACTTCTCCGCTTCTCCGCGACTTCCCGGCGCGGCGGGCTCGGTGGCGCGCTGGGTGTGCTGCTCCTGGCAGGGGCGCTGCTGGCAGGGGCGCTGCTGGCCGGCGCGACGGCGGCGCCCGCGAGCGCTTCACCGACCCCCTCGGTGGCACCCGCGGTCGCTGCCGAACTGCCGCCCGACGGTGACACGGTGGCCTCACCGCCCGGCGCCAACGACTGGAACTGCCGGCCGGGCGCCGCGCACCCCCGGCCGGTGGTCCTGGTGCACGGCACCTTCGCCAACCGCTACGAGAACTGGCTGACGCTCTCCCCGCTGCTGAAGGGCCTCGGGTACTGCGTCTTCGCCCTCGACTACGGGACCGTCCCCGGTGTCACCTCCAGCGGCAGCGGTCTGCTGCTGCCGATCGGCGGCCTCGGGCCGGTCCCGGAGTCGGCGGCCCAACTCGCCCGGTTCGTGGACCTGGTGCGGAACGCGACCGGTGCGGCCGAGGTCGACATCGTCGGGCACTCGCAGGGCGGCATGCTGCCGAACTACTACCTCAAGTTCCTCGGTGGCGCGTCCAAGGTCGGCCGGCTGGTCGGGCTGGCTCCGTCCAACCATGGCACCACGCTCGACGGGATCACCAACCTGGTGCCGTACTTCCCGGGAGTCGCGGACCTGATCTACACGGTCTGCCAGGCCTGCCGGGACCAGGCGGTGGGCTCCGGATTCAACAAGGTGATGGCGTCCCGGCCGGACACCGTGCCCGGCGTGAGCTACACCGTGGTCTCGACGGTCTTCGACGAGGTCGTGACACCGTGGCGGACCCAGTTCCTGAGCGGTCCGGACGTCGACAACGAGGTGGTGCAGCAGCACTGCCCGGTCTCGCTGGTGGAACACGTCGGGATCGCGTTCTCGCCGACGGCCCTGCATCTGGTGACCAATGCCCTGGATCCGGAGCACGCGACACCGGTGCTCTGCGGCTGACGCGGCGACGGCGCTCCTGCCTCCGGGCTGGTCCGGTCCGAGGCGGGAGTGCCGTGTGCGTGTGTGGGTGCGGGGGCGCAGGCGCGTCGGCCGTCAGCCTGCGGAGCGGAAGGTGACGACGGCGGTGGTGCCGTCCGGGTGCAGCTCGTAGCCGCCCGGTCCGTCGAGCAACGCGGCGTCGTAGCGGGCGAGTCCGACGCCGTTGAGGCGGGCGGTGCCGAGGAGGCAGACCAGGAGGACGGTGCTGCCGTCCGGGACGTCGAGCGTGGTGGCCGGGGCGGCTGCGGTGGCCGCGGCGACCAGGTCCACGGTGGCCGCGACCCGCCCGCGGCGCGTCATGACGTTGAAGTCCACCACGGGGCCGGCCGACAGGCGGCAGTCGGTGGTGGCGTCACCGGAGAAGGCGAACGGCCGGAACGGCACGTCGACCAGCTGCTCGGCACCGTCCACGGTGAGCGTCATGCCGGCGCCCTCGACCAGGGTGATCACCCGGTCGATCCCGGGGAACGGGGAGAACGGCCCGGCCGTGGCGACGTCCGCGAGGCTGACCCGCCAGTCGAAGGCGTCCAGCCCCGTGCCGGCCGGGAACCCGGCGACCTCCCTGGTCACCCCACCCCCGTTGAGCCACGCCGTCGCCGGGCGCTCGCCCGCCCGCAGTACCTGGAAACGTTCGCTGGTCGCCATGGCCCCGCATCCTGCCACCGGCCGGGCGGCTGTGTCCGGGTGGGGGCGGGAGGCAAACGGATAACAGCGAACAGATGACAGATTTCAACAGTTGTCATCTGTTCGTCGTCGCCCGTCGCCCGTCATCCGTCACTCGACGCCCAGCCGCCGCCCGACCGACAGCGGCAGGAGCGCCGCCAGCGTGGCCGCGACCGCCACCGTGGTGAGGGCGAGCGGCAGTCCGGCCGCGTCGGCCAGGAAGCCGATCACCACCGGGCCGATCAGCATCCCCCCGTAGCCGAGGGAGGAGGCGAACGCGACGCCCTGCGGTCCGCCCGCCGCGCCGGCTCGGGCGATCGAGAGCGGAAAGAGGTTGGCCAGGCCGAGGCCGACCAGCACGAACCCGCAGATCGCCACCGGCACCGCCGGGGCCAGCGCGGCGACCAGCATGCCGACGGCCGCCGTCAGCCCGCCGAGCAGCATCAGCCGGGTCTGGCCGAGCCTGATGGACAGCCAGGTGCCGCTGACCCGCCCGGTGGCCATCGCGAACGCGTACGCGCCGTAGCCGGTGGCGGCCACCACGGAACTCGCGTGGACGTCGTCGGTGAGGTGGAGCGTGGTCCAGTCGGCGATCGCGCCCTCGCCGTACGCGGTGCACAGCGCGGTGAGGCCGAGCAGCACGACGAGCAGCCGGGTACGCGAACGGGCCGGGCCCGCGTCCGCCCCCGCCCTGCCGGACTGATCCGCCGTACGGTCCGTGCGGCCCGGCGCGGCCGGTGCGACCGGTGCCGCCGCCGGGCTGCGGAGCAGTACCGCGCCCGCGCCGACGGTGACGGCCATGCCCAGCACCCCGCTGAGCGCGAGCGCCCACGCGGTGCTCAGTGATCCGGCGAGCAGCCCGCAGACGCCCGTGCCGAGCAGCCCGCCGAAGCTGTACCCGGCGTGGAAGCTGGGCATGACGGGCCGCCGGAGCTGTGCGACCAGTTCGACGGCGACGCTGTTCATCGCGACGTTGGCCCCGCCGTACCCCGCACCGAACAGCAGCAGCACGGCGCCGAGCGTGCTGACCGAGTGGGCGTGCGCGGGCAGCAGCACGGCGACGCTGAGCAGGGCGAGCGAGCCGACCGTCACCGGTCGTGAGCCGTACCGCAGGCAGAGTCGGCCGACCATCGGCATGGTGAGGACGGCGCCGATCGACAGGCAGAGCAGGGCGAGCCCGAGGGCGCTGTGCGAGGCGCTGACCTGACTGCGGATGTCCGGGATGCGGACGACCCAGGCGGCGAAGAGGAAGCCGTCGACGGCGAAGATCGAGGTGAGGGCGACACGCGCCGGGCCCCAGGGGCTGTCGGTCACCGCAGGTGTGCTGCGAGACTGGAGGGAGGGATGGTGTGGTCGGGTATGGGAACCGATTTTGTTTCGAAGCGACACAAAGTCACAATAGGGGCGTGCAGCTCTCACCATCAAGCCCGAAGCCCGGAACCGGGAACGACTTCGACGCGCAGCGCGACGGCCACCGTCGCGCGGCTCCGGATCGAGGCCGGACGCTGCTCGGCCCGGCGCTCTCCCTGATCCACACCGGCCAGACGCCGACGCGCTCCGCGCTCACCCGCGCGCTGGACGTCACCCGGGCCACCGCCGGCGCGGTCACCGCCGAGCTGGAGGCGCTCGGCCTGATCACCGTCGACTCGCGCCCGGCCGGAGGCGGCCGTGGTCGCCCCTCGCACCGGCTCGCGATCGACCCGCACGGCCCGGTCGTGGTCGCCGGGCAGATCCACGCCGACGGGCTGAGCGTCACCCTGGCCGGCCTCGGCGGGCTGCTCGACCCACCCGTCCACCTGCCGCTGCCCGCCGCGACCGACCCGGTCCGGATGCTGCGCGCCGTCGCCGTGGCGGGTGCCGAACTCGCCCGCGCGACCGACCGCCGGTGCCTGGGCGCCGCGCTGGCGCTGCCCAACCCGGTCACCGAGCCGGACGGTGCCGCCCTCGCCGCGCTGCACTTCGCCTGGCCCAGCGGCACCCCGGTCGCCGACCTGTACGACGTCGAGGTCGGCCGCGCCGACCACGGCCCGAAGGCGCTGCGCCCGCTCCCCACCGCGATCGCCAACGACGCCAACCTGGCCGCGCTCGCCGAGTACCGGCACGGCGCCGGCCGCGGTGCTCGCCATCTGCTCTTCGTCACCTCAGGGCACCGCGGCGTCGGGGGCGCGCTGGTCATCGACGGCCACCTGCACACCGGCAGCGCCGGCCTCGCCCTGGAGGTCGGCCACCTCGCGGTGGACCCGCAGGGCCGGCCCTGCGGGTGCGGCAACCGCGGCTGCCTCAACTCCGAGACCGATCCCGACGCGCTGTTCGCCGCCGCCGGACTCACCCCCGAGCCGGGCCGGCCGCTGCTCGACCAGGCGCGTGAGCTGTGCCGGGCGGCCGCGACGGACGACCGGGCGCGGGCGGCGGTGGAGCACGTCATCGACCGGCTCGGACTCGGGCTGGCCGGCGTCGCCAACATCCTCAACCCGGACCGGGTAGTCCTCAGTGGGCTGCACCTCGACCTGCTGGAGGCCGCGCCCGACCGGCTGCGGTCGGTGGTCGCCGAGCGCAGCCTGTGGGGGCGCAGCGGCCGGGTGCCGATCGTCGGCGCGGAGCTGGCGCACAGCGCGCTCGCGGGTGCGGCCGAGCTGGGCTGGGGACCCTACCTGGCGGACCCGCAGTCGGTGCCGGTGTAGCGGGAGCAGGGGCTCAGGGCAGCTGGTGGAGCGGTGGTGCCGCAGAGGCGATAAGGCGGAGCTGGGCCTTCGGAAACGGTCACTTATCGTGACTCTCGTACACTCGTAGTGAGCAGTGGGGGGTCACGACGAGGGAGAAGCGCCCATGAGCACCCAGTTCGGCACCCACTTCGGGATCGCGCAAGGGGTCGAGCCCGGCCTGGAGTCCGGCACGGGGCCCGGCATCGAGCGAGGTGCCGGGCATGGCGTCGAGCCGACCGTCGACGTCGACCGCTCCGACCCTGAGTACCGTGCCTGGCTCAAGGAGGCGGTGCGCAAGGTCCAGGCCGACGCCAACCGCTCCGCCGACACCCACCTGCTGCGCTTCCCGCTGCCCGCCGAGTGGGGCATCGACCTCTACCTCAAGGACGAGTCCACCCACCCGACCGGCTCGCTCAAGCACCGGCTGGCCCGCTCGCTCTTCCTCTACGGCCTCTGCAACGGCTGGATCCGCCCCGGCAAGCCGGTGATCGAGGCCTCCAGCGGCTCCACCGCCGTCTCCGAGGCGTACTTCGCCCAGCTCATCGGGGTGCCGTTCATCGCGGTGATGGCCAAGAGCACCAGCCAGTCCAAGATCGACCTGATCCGGTTCCACGGCGGCGAGTGTCACCTGGTCGAGCGTCCGGGCGAGGTGTACGAGGCCTCCGCCCGGCTCGCCGAGGAGACCGGCGGGCACTACATGGACCAGTTCACCTACGCCGAGCGGGCCACCGACTGGCGCGGCAACAACAACATCGCCGAGTCGGTCTTCGCCCAGCTGCGTCTTGAGCCGCACCCCGAGCCGGCCTGGATCGTCGCCACCGCCGGCACCGGCGGTACCTCGGCGACCATCGCCCGGTACGTCCACTACATGCAGTACGACACCAGGATCTGCGTCGCGGACCCGGAGAACTCCTGCTTCTTCGACGGCTGGGTGCGCCACGATCCGGACGCCGTCTGCGCGACCGGCTCGCGGATCGAGGGCATCGGACGGCCGCGGATGGAGCCGAGCTTCGTCCCGGGGGCGGTCGACCGGATGATGAAGGTGCCGGACGCCGCGTCGATCGCCGCCGTGCGGGTGCTGGAGCAGGTGCTCGGCAAGAAGGCGGGCGCCTCCACCGGGACCGGGCTGTGGAGCGCGCTGAGGATCGTCGCCGAGATGCGGGCGGACGGGCGGACGGGCAGCGTGGTCGGCCTGATCTGTGACCCGGGGGACCGCTACCTGGACAAGTACTACTCGGACGACTGGCTGGCGGGCGAGCGGATCGACATCGCGCCCTACCGGGCCGCGCTGGAGTCCTTCCTGGCCGGCGGCACCTGGACGGGCTGACTGGGCCGGGCCCAGCCGACGCCCCGAACGACGGCTGACAACCAACAGATGACAGATTTCAAACTCTGTCATCTGTCAGTCGTCGACCGTCAGCCGTGCTGCTGTCACCGCTCACCCGGCACCCGCCGCACCCGCCGGATCACCGCCCGGCCGCCTGCGAGGTCGATCCCGGTACGCCTCGGCGCGCCGTCGTGCTCGTCGTCCCGCAGCACCAGCTCGACCCGTCGCTGTTCCAACTGCACCCGCTTGCCCGGGTAGAGCAGCGCGTGCAGTTCCTCCGTCGCGGTCGCACCCGCGCCCCGTCCGCTGTCGGCCCCATTCGCCGGACGGGCGCGCATCCGCCGTACCGCAGCGCCGAGGAAGAACACCACGACCAGTCCCGCCGGCAGCAGCAACCCGCCCGCCGCGCCCGTCAGCAGTACACCCATAGCCGTCCCAACGGCCCGACGCAGCCGCCGAGTTCCCCCTGTCGGCACCCCCGCAGCCGTAGCCCTGTGGCAGTGGCCCTACGGCAGATCGGCCGGGACGAGCAACTGGAGCTCCTCCGTGGACGGGTCCGCAAGGTGGGCGACCCGTACCGCGTGCCGCTCGACCATGGTCTCGAAGACCTGCCGGGCGGTGCGCCCGTTGCCGAAGCTGGGGCCGCGCTCCAGCCCGCCGAAGTGCACCAGCAGCGCCTCGGCGGTCTCCTCGGAGAGCGCGTACTCGTGCTCCGCGCACTGCGCCCGGGCGATCTCCAGCAACTCGTCGGCCGTGTAGTCCGGGAATCCGATGGTGCGTGAGAACCGGGACGAGACACCGGGGTTGGCGGACAGGAAGCGCTCCATCTCGGCGGTGTAGCCCGCCACGATGACGACCACCTCGTCCCGGTGGTCCTCCATCAGCTTGACCAGGGTGTCGATCGCCTCGCGCCCGAAGTCCCGCGCCCCGTCCTCGGGCGCGAGCGCGTACGCCTCGTCGATGAAGAGCACCCCGCCGCGCGCCCGGTCGAAGGCGGCCGCGGTGCGGATCGCGGTCGAGCCGATGTGCTCGCCGACCAGGTCGACCCGGGCGACCTCGACCAGGTGTCCGCGCTGGAGCACCCCGAGCGAGGCGAGGATCTCGCCGTAGAGCCGGGCGACGGTGGTCTTGCCGGTGCCGGGCGCACCGGTGAAGACCAGGTGCCGGCGCAGCGAGGGCGCCTTGAGCCCGGCCTGGCGGCGGCGCCGGCCGACCGAGATCAGGTCGATCAGCGTACGCACCTCCTGCTTCACCGTGGCCAGCCCGACCAGCGAGTCCAGCTCGGCGAGCGCCTCGTCGGCCGGACGGCAGTCCGGGATCGGCGTGATCGCCGCGGAGCCGGCCGCGGCCGATGCCAACGCCTGGGTGGCCGCAGTCAGTTGGGCGGTCCGCGGGGCCGGTACGTCGGTGGAGCCGTACGACGGCCCCGGCCCCGCGCCGCCACCGGGAGCGGTCGGAACGGCCGGGGCCGGAGCGGCCCCGACGTCGTCCGAGATGCACGCCTCCGTCACCGGTCCCGGCTCGGAGAACTCGAACCCGGCCCGCTGGTTCTGCTCCGCCCGGCACCTGGTGAGCTGCGTCCGGCAGCCGTCGATGATGTGGAAGCCGAAGCCCTTGCCGTGGGAGACCCGGCAGTCCTCGAAGGTGCCCCGCCCCTGGGCCGACACGTACACCCCGGCGTCGGTGCTGGCCCGTACGGTGCAGTCGCGCAGCACCGGGTCGGCGCCCTTGGTGACGATGACGCCGGTGGCCACGTCGGAGATCTCGCAGTCGGTGAGCAGCCCGCCGCTGCCGTGGTCGCGGAACCAGAGCCCGGTGCCCGCCTCCTGCACCCGGCAGGAGGCCAGGGAGACGGTGGCCCCGCCGCTGACCGAGACCGCCGAGCTGCGGATCCGGCTGAACGAGCAGCCCTCGGCGCTGGCGGCGGAGTCCCGGTCGAGGACGAACAGGGCGTCCGGCAGGTCGTGCAGCGAGCAGTCGGTGAGGGTCAGCCGGGCGCCGTCGCTGACCCACAGCGCCGGGTACTCGCCGGTCGAGCCGTGGATCTGGCAGGACTCGGCGACCGCCTCGGTGCCCTGGTCCCAGACCGACAGCGCCCCGCGTCCGAAGTCCCGGACGGTGGTGTGCGAGAGGGTGAGCCGGGCGCGTCCGCGCAGGTCGGCGCCGTTCTCCGGCAGGTCGTGGACGCGGCAGCCGGTGAGCACCAGCTCGGCCTCGCCGTCCAGGGTCAGGCCGTTGCCGGTGACCCGGTGGATCTCGCAGTCGACCAGCCGTCCGCCCGCCTGCGCCTCGGCCTGCACGCCGCTGCCGCGGATCTCGTAGATCTCGCAGCCGGTCAGCTCGGCCGCGCTGCCGGGGTCGGACAGCAGGACGCCGGCACCGGAGGCGTGGTGGATGCGGCACCGGTCCAGGGCCGCGGTGGCGCCGCCGAGGACGGCCAGCCCCGCCTGGCCGGCGGCGGCGACCTCGCAGTCCTCGAAGGCGGCGGCGGTGCCCTCGCCGCGCAGCCGCAGCCCGAGCCCGCCCGGGTTGGTGACCACGCAGCCGCGCAGGGTCGGCCGGGCACCGCCGGTGACCTCGATGCCGGTGGCCGAGCGGGTCTCGATCCGGCAGCCGCTGAAGGCGGGCGTGGCCTGCGGCCCGGTGACCAGGACGGCCGGGGTGGTGCTGTCGCCGCCCTCGATCACCAGGTCGCGCACGGTCGCGGCGGCGGTCACGGTGAGCGCCACCCCGGAGGGCGGGTCGATCCGGACCGTTCCCGGCCCCTGGGCCGGGACGATCGTCACCGGCTTGTCCAGCAGCACGTTCTCCCGGAAGGTGCCCGGCCGGACGGCCACGGTGTCGCCCGGTTCGGCGGCCGCCAGGGCCTCCGCGAGCGTGTCGTACTCGCCCGCGCGGCGACGCCAGCGGGATGCGCTGTCCTGGGTGACCCGGACCCTGTGCTCAGCCATGACGGTCTGTCGTCCCCACCTTCGTCTAGCCGGCGATCAACGGGCCGAACGCGCGGGGGTGCGCGGGCCGCCCGCCCACCGTAGCGCGCCCACGTGGGTGGTCCGGCCGCCCGCGGTCACGCGGACACCGGTAGCGCTCACCGCCACCACAGGTTCCGACCACCTGTTTCAACGAGCGGACACGGCAGTGGTTCCGCGCGGACGCGCCGGTTCCAGGGCGCGGCACGGGCTCCGCGCCGGTCGGCCGGACGACGCGCCCCGCTGTTCCGGCACGGGCCGTCGGCCGAGTCGGCGGGCCAGGCCAGGCCAGGTCGGGTCGGGTCGGGTCAGGCCATGTCGGGCCAGTCAGGCCCGGCCGATACGGCAGATCGGCACCGGCGGTCCACGCAGGCCGTCCCGAGACACCGAGCCGAGCCCGGCGCCCGTCCGTCCATCCATCCGTGAGCCCGTGCGTCCGCCCGCTCACCCGTGCGCTCAGTGTCCGTCGGTGGGCCAGTGCGCCCCGTCCTCCAGCACCTCGACCTCGTCGCCCAGCCGCAGCGTGCCGAGCGCGTCGCCCTCGACGCCGGCCGGCCGCTCGGGGATCAGGTTCTGCCCGAACGCGGCCTTGCGCAGCAGCCGGTGGTGCCGGGCCAGGGTGCGCAGCGGTTCCTTGCCACGCCGTTCGCCGGTCTCCTGGTCGGTGGTGGTGATCACGCAGCGCCCGCAGGGCTTGACCACCTTGAAGGTGACCGAGCCGATCCGGATCCGCCGCCAGGTGTCCTCGGCCCACGGCTCGGTGCCGTCGATCACCACGCTCGGGCGGAAGCGCTCCATCGGCAGGGGCTCGGGGTCGTCCGGGTTCTCGGCGGCGATCAGCTCGTTGAGCCGGTCGAGCGAGGCGGTGGTGGTGAGCAGCAGCGGGAAGCCGTCGGCCATCGAGACGGTGTCGCCGGGCTCGCTGTACAGGGGGTCGACGGGCCGGGCGCGCGGGTTGTCCAGGTGCACCAGCCGGTAGTCGCCGAGCTGCTCGGCGATCCACTGGTGCGCCTCCTTGGAGGCCTCCGCGACGTGGAAGCGGGTGCCCCAGACCTCGACCTCGACGAGCGGGTCGCCGGAGGCGACGGCGGGCGCGGGCACCTCGATCCTGGATCCGTCGGGGGCGGTCAGGGTGAGGACGCCGTCGGGCAGCAGCCCGGCCCGGATCCGGCTGAGGGCGGAGTTCTCGCGCTGGCTGACGAAGCGTCCGCTCGCGTCGGCGAGCATCCAGTGGCGGTCTCCGGCCAGTCCCCAGGGCTGGACCACGGCGGTGTCCGGGCTCAGGCGGTACATGGACTTGACGGGGTAGACGTGGAGTCCGGTGAGCTGCATTCCCCCATCCTGCCAGCCCGCCTCCGGCCTGCGGAAACGCCCCCGGAGGGGAGGTGTGCGGTCACCCGGACGAACACCCGCGCCGGACACCTGAACGGACATTCGCACGGACGGTCCCCGAATGCGCACGGACCGCCCGGGACGCCGTGAGGGGCGTTCCGGGCGGTCCGTGGATGACCCGTTTCTCCGTTCGCCCGGCGTACGGGGGGCGCCGGGTGGTGCTCAGGTGGTGCGGGTGCGGGCCGCGTGGGGGGACGGCCTCGGGGTGTCAGCGCTTCAGTAGCCCTGGCCCTGCTGCTGGTAGCCGCCGTTGCCCTGGCCGCCCGCCTGGAAGGAACCGGGGCCGGGCTCGCCGTACGGGCCCGGGCGCTGCGGCTGCATCGGGCGGACCGGCGCGACCGGCGCCACGGCCGGGCGCAGCTGGGCGCCGCCGAAGGACTGGTCGCCGCCCTGGCCCTGGAAGCCGGGGCCGCCGGCGGCCTGGCCACCGAAGGACTGCTGGCC
>NZ_MSJQ01000368.1 GCF_014596515.1 Streptomyces sp. CBMA156 | reverse complement strand
GGTCGCCGCGGCCCTCGCGGTGCGCGCCCTGGGCGCGCCGCTGCCCAGGCTGCGCGGGGTCTCCGGGGTGCTGGCCAGGCGCAACGCGGCCCGCAACCCGCGTCGGACGGCGGCCACCGCGAGCGCGCTGATGATCGGGGTCGCGGTGGTCACGCTGTTCACCGTCTTCGGTGCCTCGATCAAGGCCACCCTGGACGACACGGTGGACAAGTCCTTCGCGGGCGATCTCGCCGTCACCACGGCCTCGTTCGGGGCCGGCGGCAGCGGGATCAGCCCCGCGGTGGCGGACACCCTGGCCGCCCTGCCCGAGGTGCGGCAGACGGTCGGGCTCGGCCGGGGTGTGGCCCGGATCGACGGGCACGGCAGGACGCTGGACGTCACCGACCCGGCCCGGCTGACCGGGATCGTCGACCTCGGCCGGGTCGACGGCTCGCTGGCCGCCCTCGGCACGGACGGGCTGGCGGTCTCCCGCAGCGAGGCGGGGCAGCGCGGCTGGCGGCTCGGACAGTCCGTCACGGTGGCCTTCACCGACGGCGCGAGCGGCCCGTTCACCGTCCGCGCGCTGTACGAGGGCGGCGGACTGGCCGGTGACTACCTGATGACCCGGCAGGCCTGGGCCCCGCACCGGGGGCAGGACGCCGACACCATGGTCGCGGTCGGGCTGCGCGACGGCGTCCCGGTGGCGGCGGGCAGGGCGGCGGTGGAACGGGCGCTGGTCCGGTACGGCAGTCCGCAGGTGCAGGACCGCGCCGAGTACGCGAAGAGCGCGGCCTCCGGCGTCGACACGATGCTGTCGGTGGTCTACGCGCTGCTGGCACTGGCGGTGCTGATAGCGCTGCTGGGGATAGCCAACACCCTGACGCTGGCGGTGCACGAGCGGACCAGGGAGCTGGGGCTGCTGCGGGCGGTCGGCCAGACGAGGGCCCAGTTGCGCGGCATGGTGCGTTGGGAGTCGGTGCTGGTGGCGGCCTTCGGGACGGTCGGCGGGCTGGGGCTCGGCGCCTTCCTCGGCTGGGCGCTGGTACGGGCCTCGGACAGTGCGGGGACGGGATCGTTCGCGATACCGCCGGGGCAGTTGGCCGTGGTCCTGGCGGCCGGGCTGCTGGCGGGCGCGGTGGCCGGACTCCGCCCGGCGGGCCGGGCGGCGCGGCTGGACGTCCTGCGGGCGATCGCGGCGGAGTAGCGGAGTAGCGGACTGGCAAAGCGGGGGGTGGTGGATTGACGGAGCAGGCGACCGGAACGAGCGGCCGGGCCTTCGTGGAGTTGCTCCTGGGAGAAGGAGAGAGGAGAGAAGGACGCATGGGACAGCCGAAGGGTGCAGCCGTCCGGTGGCGGCGGGTCCTACCGGGCTTCGACGAGGGGCCGCGGGCTGACGGAGCCCCGGGCGCGCACGGCGAGCAGGGCGATCAGCAGGGTCGGTACGAGCAGCAGTGCGAAGGCGGCGCCGTAGCCGACGAGTTCGGCCGCGCCGAGTCCCAGGACGGTGTTGAGGACGGCGGAGAACAGCGCCATGACGGTGATCTGGCCGAGGTTCTGGTTGGTCTGCATCGCGCTGCTCGCGTAGCCCTGGCGTCCGGCCGGACTGTGCGAGAGCGACAGCACGGTGAGGCACGGGTCCAACAGGCCCATGCCGACGGCCGCGAGGGGCATGGCCGCCGCGGCGGCGAGCGCCGGCACCCCGCGCAGGGCCCCGGCTGCGGCGAGCACGACCGACGCCGCCATGATCCCCGCGCCGACGGAGACCAGCCGGTGCCGGGGCACGTCCTGGAGCAGTCGCCCCTGGACCCAGGAGGCGCCCGCCCACACCACGGCGGAGAGCGTGAACGCCACGCCGACCACCACCGCGGCGATGTGCCGCTCGGTGATCAGCATCAGTGGCAGGAAGGCCTCGACGGTGAAGTACGTGCCGGAGGCCAGACCGCGCAGCAGCACCGTGGCCGGCAGGCCCCGGGCGGCCCGCCAGGTGCCCACGGGCAGCAGCCGCGGCGCGAGGAGCACCAGCAGGACCAACCCGACGGCCACGAACAGCAGATGGCGGACGTCCCAGCCCGAGACGCCGTACTGCCCGAGCGCCGCGCCGAGGCTGAGCGCCGCCGCGACCAGCAGCGGCGGACGCGACGGGTGGTCGCCCGACGGCGCGGGCGCCTCCGCCGGGGAGCGGCCGCGCAGCACGACCACCAGTGCGAGCGCCGGCAGCAGGGACAGCGCGGCCAGGCCGTAGAACACCACCCGCCAGGACCACCACTCGGACACCAGCCCGGCCAGCGGGGGGCCCACCAGGGACGGGATGATCCAGCTCGTGCTCATCAGGGCCAGCATCCGGGGGCGCAGGTGCTCCGGATACGCCTGGCCGATGGCGGTGTTGACGGACACCGCGACCATGCCGGCCGCGAGCCCGTCCACGAAGCGGCCTGCGGCGAGCTGCCCTATGGAGGTGCTGGTGGCGGAGACCAGCAGGGTGACCACCGACAGCACCATGCCGGCCGCCAGTGGCCGGCGGGCCCCGGAGCGGTCGGCCCAGTGGCCGCCCAGCACTCCGCCCAGCAGGCTGGCCGCCACGAAGCAGCCGGCCACCACCGGGAACAGGGAGACCCCGTCCAGGGCCCGGGCCGCCGTCGGCAGGGTGGGGACCACCGCCATGGCGGCGAACCCGGTCAGGAACATCACCGCGGTGAAGGTGGTCGTGGCGGCCGCGTACTCCCGGGAGAACATCCCGTCCTCGGAGTCCACGGGCCGTTCCAGGGTCTGCTCGGGCATTGCTTCCCAACTGTGGAAGACCGGTGCTGCGGAAGACCGGTGATCGCGTCATGGGTGTCACAGCCGAGCCGAGCCGGACCAGGCCACGGCGCGAGGGCGTGCGGGCACTCGGCCGCCCTTCGGTCCGGCGTCCGTCCGGCGCCGGACGGACGCCGGACCGAAGGGCGGTGCGCCCGGAGGTCAGCCCGTCGCCTGCGGGAAGACCTCCCGCAGCAGCGGGTCCGGCAGCCCGCGCTTGCGCCACTCGCGCGGGTAGCCGAGCGAGACCTCGGTGAACGGGACGCCGTCGTAGGCGGTCCGGCGCGGGATGTGGAGGTGGCCGTAGATCATCGCCGCGGTGTTGAACCGGGTGTGCCAGTCGGCGGTCAGCTCGGTCCCGCACCACTGGGCGAACTCGGGGTACCAGAGGATGTCGGTGGGCTGCCGGACCAGGGGGTAGTGGTTGACCAGGACGAGCGGGACGTCCGGCTCGCAGGCCGCCAGCCGCTTCTCGGTCAGCCGGACGCGCTCGCGGCACCAGGAGTCGCGGTCGGGGAACGGGTCCGGGTGCAGCATCCGCTCGTCCGCGCAGACGATGCCGCTCTCGTAGGCGGCCGCCAGGGAGGCCTCCTTGGTGGTCGTGCCCGGTGCGCGGAAGGAGTAGTCGTAGAGGAGGAAGAGCGGGGCGATGCGGACCGGTCCGCCGGCGCCCTCCCAGAGCGGGTACGGGTCCTCGGGGGTCACCACACCGAGCCGGCGGCAGCGCTCCACCAGGTGCTCGTAGCGGGCCACCCCGCGCAGCTGCACCGGGTCCTCGGGGTGGGTCCACAGCTCGTGGTTGCCGGGCACCCACACCACGCGGGCGAAGCGCTCGGCGAGCAGGCCGAGGGCCCACTCGATGCTGGTGGTGAGCTCGGCGACGTCGCCGGCGACGAGCAGCCAGTCACCGGGGTGGGAGGGCTGGAGCTTCTCCACCAGGTCGCGGTTCTCCTGGTAGGAGATGTGCAGATCGCTCACGGCGAGCAGCCGTCCGCCCGTCGGGGCGGGCCGTTCCGGCTGTGCGTCGCTGCGGTTCTCCGTCGTCACTCCTGCCCCCTGAGGTCGCCCGGTCGATGGGGCCCACCCTACGTGGCGGGGCCAGGGTGTGGGGAGGGTTGACGGGATCAGTCGTTCGAGTCGCCGGCCCGGTGGCCAGGGGCTCGGGGCGGAAGCGGGTGCCGCGTCAGGAACCGTGCTCGGCGGGAGAGTTGGACCAGACTCAGGAGCGGAGGTCGATGAGCACCCCGTGCGAGGTGGCGGTGGTGACGGCGAGGATCGCCAGTGAGGCGATGCCGAGGGCCAGGCCGAGGACGGCGCGGCCGCGTCGGCTGGTGCCGCGGAGCAGGGCCAGGGCGGCCAGGGTGATGGCGATCGGTCCGAGAACGATGTTGAACAGCAGCAGGCCGGGGAGGCCGAGGAGGAAGGAGGCGACGGCGAGGCCGTCGGCCTCGGCGATGTCCTGACGGTTGGCGCTCTGGTGGTCGGCGCTCTGGTGGTCGGCGCTCTGACGGTCGGTGCTCCGGTGGCTGATGGCCTGACGGTCGGTGACGGTGCTCATGGTGGTGCGGGTCCTCTCTGCGGAGTGGCCGCGGGCGTGGTCCGGGCGGTGGCCGGGTCAGCGGTGCCGGAGGTGGGCGATGCCTTCGCGGGCGCCGAAGGCGAGCAGCCAGGCGGTGATGCCGGCGGAGGCGGCGAGGAAGACCGGGAGCGGGGTGTGGGCGGCGGTGCCGATCAGGACGCCCATGGCGACCAGGGTGGAGAACAGGATCACGGCTTGCTCCTTCGGCTGCGGGCTGGAACTGCGGGCTGGAACTGCGGGCTGGAACCGCGACTGGGACTGGGGCTGCGCCGATTTCGGTTGACAAGTGTTCACTGACTTCGGCTCACCTTACGCCCGGCTGGCCAAGTTCGGCAAACAATTGTTTACTGAATGGCGTGAGTCACACCGTTGGGGTCAGACAGGCCCAGAAGCAGCAGAGCCGGCGGGCGCTGCTGGACGCCGGGCTGCACCTGTTGGTCGATCAGAACCTGGCGAGCCTGGGTGTCCGCGAGGTCACCCGCGAGGCCGGGCTCTCCCCGGCCGCCTTCTACCGGCACTTCCCGGACCTCGCCGCCCTCGGTGTGGCGCTGGTCGAGGAGTCGCTGGCCAGCCTGCACGTCATGATCCGCTCGGTGCTCGCCGAGGCCGGCGATGCCGAGGAGCTGATCGACCGCGCGGTGGAGGTGATCGAGCGGCACGTCCGTGAACACCGTGCGCACGTCCGCTTCCTGGCCCGCGAGCGGCACGGCGGGGTCCGGCAGGTGCGTGAGGCGATCGCCGCCGAACTCGGGCGCTTCGCCGCAGAGGTGGGAACCGCGCTGGAGTCGCAGCCGGGATCGCGGGGGTGGAGCGAGCAGGACCTGCGGATGCTCGCCGAGCTGTACGTCGACCACATGGTCTCCACGGCCGCCGCCTTCCTGGAGGCGCTGGAGACCGACCCGGGCCGCGAGCGGCGGATCGCCGCCACCGCGCGCCTCCAGCTGCGGCTGATCAGCCTGGGCCGGGCGCACTGGCAGGGGAGCTGACGCGTCGGGGCCTGGGTGCGCCAGTGCCCGGCCGTACCGGCGGGCCGGCCGCATCGAAGTGGGTCCGGTGCCCCCGGAGCGAGGGGCGGACGGCCCGCGGCGCCGACGGCGGCGGTAACCGGCCAATGCGTCCTGGACGGTTTCTTGGTGATGCTTTGACTCTTGACAGTGGGTCATGTCCGCGACAGCTTTGGTGGACCCCCACCCGTGGACCCCCACACCGAGAGGTCTCTCATGAAGAAGCCGCTCATAGGCACGGCCGCAACGCTCCTGGTCACCGGGGCTACCGCCCTGGTCGGAGCCATTCCGGCCCAGGCCGCAGCCCCCGCCGCCGAGTCCGCAGCCAAGCCGGTCGCCGCCGTCACCTTCGCCGGGACGGTAGCGCTCAGCAACTGTTCCGGCTCGCTGGTGCGGATGCCCGGTTCGGCCGCGAGCGACCCGGCCCTCATTCTCTCCAACGGCCACTGCCTGGAGACCGGCATGCCAGGCCCGGGCGAGGTGGTCCTCAACCAGGCCTCCAGCCGGACCTTCACGCTGCTCAACTCCACCGGCGGCGGCGTCGCCACGCTGCGCGCGACCAAGGTGGTCTACGGCGCGATGACCGACACCGACGTGTCGATCTACCAGCTGAACACCAGCTACGCCTCGATCCAGTCCCGGTACGGGATAGCCCCGTTGACCGTCGCCGCCACCCACCCGGTCCAGGGCAGCTCGATCCGGGTCGTCTCCGGCTACTGGAAGAAGATCTACTCCTGCTCGGCCGACGGCTTCGCCTACCGGCTGAAGGAAGGCGACTGGACCTTCAAGGACTCGCTCCGCTACACCTCGACCTGCAACGTGATCGGCGGGACCTCCGGCTCGCCGGTGGTCGACGCCTCGACCAACCAGGTGGTCGCGGTCAACAACACGATCAACGAGAACGGCGAGCGCTGCACCCTGAACAACCCCTGCGAGGTCGACCAGAGCGGCAACGTGACGGTCCGCCGGGGCATCGGCTACGCCCAGGAGACCTACGGGATCCCGGCCTGCTTCGCCGCCGGAAACCGCTTCGACCTCACCCTCCCCGGCTGCACCCTGCCCCGCCCGTAGCCGGACGGCCGCCCGGCCCGGCCGGGAGGCACGACCCGGCGGACCGCAGGCCGGGCCGCCGACCGGGTCCGCAGGCCGGACCGTCGACCCGGAGCACCCGACCGGACCGCAGGCCCGGAGCACCCGACCGGCAGCCACCCCAGAGCGAGCAGGGCGACCCCGCTGACCAGCACTTTTCTCCCGATGGGCCATCCGCGAACCGCGGGTGGCCCATTCGGCCGTCCATCGGGCGGCCGCCGCACCACCCGAACCACCCGCGCCGCCCGGTCGCACCGACCGGCGGCAGCCATATCCCGTGAAGAGATGGAGAGTCGATGACCACCACCGTGAGAAGGCTGCTGGCTTCCACATTGCTGATACCGCTGCTCACGCTCGGCGGCCTGGTGAGCCCGGCCGCCGCCGACCAGGGTGCCCAGGGCTCCCAGGGCGCTCAGGGCGCGCAAGGGGACCAGGGCGCGCAGGGGGACCAGGGCAGCGGGTCCCGCCACGGCCGGAGCCCCGCCGACGACCCGAACGCCGACATCAAGGACCGCCTGGCGGCGATCCCCGGCGTGACGATCACCGAGGAGAAGCCGACCACCACCGGTCACCGCTACTTCATCGCCACCTACACCCAGCCGGTCGACCACAACCGCCCCTGGCTGGGCACCTTCCAGCAGCGCTTCACCCTGCTGCACCGCGGCTACGACCACCCGACCGTCTTCTACACCAGCGGCTACAACGTGGGCACCAACCCGTCCCGCACCGAGCCGACCCGGCTGGTGGACGGCAACCAGGTGTCCATCGAGTACCGGTTCTTCACCCCCTCCCGCCCGGCCCCGGCGGACTGGTCCAAGGCCGGCATCCGCCAGGGTGCCGCGGACTCGCACCGGCTGGTGACCGCGCTCAAGCGGATCTACCAGCAGGAGTGGCTGTCCACCGGCGCCAGCAAGGGCGGCATGTCCTCCACCTACTACCGCCGCTTCTACCCGGACGACGTGGCCGGCACGATCGCCTACGTCGCGCCGAACAACACGGACGTCAACGACTACGCGGCCTACAGCGAGTTCTTCCGCACCGTCGGCACCCCCGAGTGCCGGGCCCGGCTGAACGCCGCCCAGCGCGAGCTGCTGGTGCGCCGCGACCGGCTGGAGGCCCGCTACGTCGCCGACAACCAGGCGGCCGGCTCCACCTTCAACACCCTCGGCACCCCGGACCGCGCGTACGAGGCCGGCGTGCTGGACGTCATCTGGGGGTTCTGGCAGTACAGCCTGGCGTCCGACTGCGCCAAGGTCCCGGTGGCCGCCACCGCGACCGACGACGAGCTGTACGCCTGGTTCGACGCGCAGGCCGGCATCACCGGCAACAGTGACCAGTCGCTGGCGAAGTACACCGCGTACTACTACCAGGCCGCCACCGAGCTGGGCGCGCCGTTCTTCGACGTCTCGCACCTGAACGGTGTGCTGCACTACGACTACAAGGAGACCTACGCGGTCCGCAGCTTCGTGCCGAAGGAGATCCCGACCACCTTCAACCGCAACGCGATGCCCGACATCGACCGCTGGGTGAAGCGCGAGGGCGAGCGGATCATGTACGTCTACGGCGGCAACGACCCGTGGGGCGCCAAGCCGTTCCACCTCGGCCGGGGCAGCGAGGACAGCTACGTCTACACCGTGCCCGGCGGCAACCACGGCTCCAACATCGGGCAGCTGCCCGCCGCGCAGTCGGCGGAGGCCACCGCCAAGGTGCAGGAGTGGGCCGGTCTGGGCCAGCCGGACGCCGCCCGCTCGCTCGCCGCGTCGCCGCGGTCGATCCCGGAGTTCGGCCCGCTGGACGTCGAGGGCCGCCGGCTGGAGCAGGAGCGCCGCCCGCTGTAGTAGCCGCTCCGCACCACGAGCACCACAGGCACCACAGGCACCACAGGCACTACGAGCACTACAGGCACCACAGGCACCACGAGCAGGCCGAGGAGGCCGTCCCGCGTTCCGGGGCGGCCTCCTCGCGCGTTCCGCACGGCAGGACCGGCCGCCGCCACCCCCTCCCCGAAGCAGTGAATCAGTGCTTCAATGCTTCCATGGCCTACCGACGCACCCCCGCCGTACAAGCCCGCCTCGACGCCCAGCGCGAAGCGGTGCTCCAGGCGGCGGTCGGCCTGCTCGCCGAGCGCGGCTACGGCGGCTGCACGATGGCCGCCGTGGCGGACCGCGCCGGGATCGCCACCGGCAGCCTCTACCAGCACTTCGCGAACAAGGCCGAGCTGTCGGTGCAGCTGTTCCGCCGGGTGGTCACCGGTGAGATCGAGGCGGTCAACGCCGCCGTCGCCCTCCGGGACACCCCGCGGCAGCGGATCGCCGCCGTGGTCGAGACCTTCGCCGCCCGCGCCCTGCGCGCGCCCCGGCTGGCGTACGCGCTGCTGGTCGAGCCGGCCGACACGGTCGTGGACGGCGAGCGCCTGGTCTTCCGGCGGGCGTTCCGGGACGTGATCGCCACCGAGATCGCCGCGGCCGTGGCGAGCGGCGAACTGCCGGGCCAGGACCCGGTGCTGACCGCGGCCGCCCTGGTCGGCGCGGTCGGCGAGGCGCTGGCGGGGCCGCTCGCCGCCATACCCGAAAGCCTTGGGGTCACCGACCCCCGGGAGGCCACCGTCGAGGTGGTCCCCGCCCTGGTCTCCTTCACCCTGCGTGCCCTGGGAGGACGCGATGACAGCGACGCATGAGGTCACCAACCAGGTGCCCCTGCCGTACGGACACGACACCGCCGCCGACCCCACCCTGCTCGACGCCCTGCGGCGGGCCGGCGCCGGCTGGGCCGAGACCGAGCTGCGCGAGCTGGGCCGGCTGGCCGGCTCCGAGCAGGCCGCCGAGTGGGGGCGGCTGGCCAACGAGAACCCGCCGGTGCTCCGCAGCCACGACCGCTTCGGCCACCGGATCGACGAGGTCGAGTTCCACCCGTCCTGGCACGAGCTGATGCGCACCGCCGTCTCGTACGGCCTGCACGCCGCGCCCTGGCGCGACGAACGGCCCGGCGCCCACTCCGCCCGCGCCGCCGGCTTCTTCGTCTGGGGCCAGGTCGAGGCCGGCCACACCTGCCCGGTCTCGATGACCTACGCCGCCGTCCCCGCGCTGCGCGCCGACCCCGCCCTGGCCGCCGAGCTGGAGCCGCTGCTGGCCGCGCGGGAGTACGACTACGGGCTGCGCGAGCCGGGCACCAAGCGCGGGCTGATCGCCGGCATGTCGATGACCGAGAAGCAGGGCGGCTCGGACGTCCGCACCAACACCACCACCGCGACCCCGCAGCCGGACGGCACCTACCGGCTCACCGGCCACAAGTGGTTCACCTCGGCGCCGATGTCCGACCTCTTCCTGACGCTCGCCCAGGCCCCCGGCGGTCTCAGCTGCTTCGTGCTGCCGCGCGTCCTGCCGGACGGCGAGCGCAACCGCCTGCACCTGATGCGGCTCAAGGACAAGCTCGGCAACAAGTCCAACGCCTCCGCCGAGCTGGAGTACGACGGCGCGGTCGGCCGGCTGGTCGGCGAGGAGGGCCGGGGCGTCGCGACCATCATCGAGATGGTCAACATGACCCGCCTGGACTGCACCATCGGCGCCGCCTCCGGCATGCGGTACGGCGCCACCCGCGCGGTCCACCACGCCCTGTACCGGCGGGCGTTCGGCAGGGCGCTGGTCGACCAGCCGCTGATGCGCAACGTGCTCGCCGACCTGGTGGTGGAGTCCGAGGCCGCCACGATCGTGGCCATGCGGCTCGCCCGGGCCACCGACCTGACCCTGGCCGGGGACGGGAACGAGGCGCTGGTGCGGCGGCTGGGCCTGGCGGTGGCCAAGTACTGGGTGTGCAAGCGCGGTCCCGCGCACTCCGCCGAGGCGCTGGAGTGCCTGGGCGGCAACGGCTACGTGGAGGAGTCGGGAATGCCCCGGCTCTACCGCGAGGCACCGCTGGTGTCGATCTGGGAGGGCTCCGGCAACGTCGCCGCGCTGGACGCGCTGCGCGCCATGGCCAGGAGCCCGGAGAGCGTCGAGGCCTTCTTCGGCGAACTCGACGCCGCGGCGGGCGCGGACCGCCGGCTGGACACGGCCGTCGCCGCGCTGCGCAAGGAACTGGCCGACCAGGGCGACCTGGAGTACCGCACCCGCCGGCTGGTCGAGTCGATGGCGCTGGCCTTCCAGGGCTCGCTGCTGGTCCGGTACGGCAGCCCGGCGGTGGCCGACGCGTTCTGCGCGAGCAGGCTGGGCGCCGACCGCGGCGCGGCCTTCGGCACCCTGCCGGCCGGCGCCGACACCGCGGCGATCATCGACCGGGCCCGCCCGGTGACCGCATGAGCGATCAGGAGGCGGACGGCGTACGGAAGTTCTGGCAGGACCTCGGCCTGCCGGGGCTGATCGACGTGCACACCCACTTCATGCCGAAGAACGTCCTCGACAAGGTGTGGGCCTACTTCGACGCGGCCGGCCCGCTGGTGAACCGCCCCTGGCCGATCACCTACCGCGAGGCCGAGGAGCAGCGCGTCCGGCGGCTGCGGGACTTCGGCGTCCTGGCGTTCACGTCCATGCTCTACCCGCACAAGCCCGGCATGGCCGGCTGGCTGAACGGCTGGGCCGCCGACTTCGCCGCCCGCACCCCGGAGTGCCTGCACACCGGGACCTTCTTCCCCGAGCCCGAGGCGCCCGGCTACGTGGCCCGCGCGATCGAGGACGGCGCCCGGGTGTTCAAGGCGCACCTCCAGGTCGGCGGTTACGACCCGGCGGACCCGCTGCTGGACGAGGTCTGGGGGCTGCTCGCCGACACCGGCACCCCGGTGGTCGCCCACTGCGGGTCGGGGCCGGTACCGGGCAAGTTCACCGGCCCCGGCCCGATCGGCGCGGTGCTGGAGCGGCACCCGGGCCTGGTCCTGGTGGTCGCCCACCTCGGGATGCCCGAGTACCGCGACTTCCTCGACCTGGCCGAGCGCCACCCGGCCGTCCGGCTGGACACCACCATCGCGTTCACCGACTTCGCGGAGGCCGACACCCCGTTCCCGCGCGAGGAACTGCCGCGCCTGCGCGGGCTCGGGGACCGCGTCCTGCTCGGCAGCGACTTCCCCAACATCCCCTACCGGTACGTCCACCAGCTGGAGGCGCTGGCCGGGCTGGGGCTGGGGGAGGAGTGGCTGCGGGCGGTGTGCCACGACAACGCGGCCGCCCTCTTCGGACTGCCCGCCGGGGCGGCCGGCTGACCAGGGCGGCCGTCGTCGGCCGTCGGCCCCGGGCTGCGAGCCGTCAGCCGTCAGCTGTCAGTCGCCGGCCGGCCGCGGTCAGCCGACCGTCCGCAGCACCTCCAGCGCCCGGGCGTGCAGCCCGGGCGCGGCGGCGAGGAAGCCGTCGGAACCGGCCGTCCAGGCCGATCCGGCGGTGTCCGTCACCGCCGCGCCCGCCTCGCTCGCGATCAGCGCGCCGGGGAGCAGGTTGCCCGCGTCCGGGCCGTACTCCCAGAACAGCGCCAGGTGCCCGGAGCCGACCTGGGCCACCTGGAGCGCGGTCGGGCCGAGGTTGCGCACGGCCAGGACGGCGCCCGCCATCGCGGACAGCGACTCGCCGGCCCGGCGCAGTGCCACCGGGTCGGCGGCCACCCGGGGAGGCTGGCTGGTGGCGGCGACGGTGGCCGCCAACTCCCGCTCCAGCGGCGCGATCGGCCGCCCGTCCAGCTCGGCCCCGCCGCCGAGCACCGCCCGGTAGGTGCGGCCGTCCTGCTCCGGGGCGTGCACCACGGCCAGCACCGCGGCGCCGTCCCGCACCAGCGTCGCGGTCACCGCCCAGTGCGGCTGCCCGAGCAGGTACTGCACCGCGCCGTCGGTCGCGTCGCACAGCCACCACTCGCCCTCGGCGGGCACCGGGCCTTCCAGGTCCTCCGGTGCCCAGCCGGCCCGCG
>NZ_MSJQ01000367.1 GCF_014596515.1 Streptomyces sp. CBMA156 | reverse complement strand
ACACCGGCCTGGTCTGGCGCCCCCTCGCGGGCGCCCCGCTGGCCTGGCGGCACTCCGTCGCCTGGCCGCGCGGGCACGGCGACACCGCCGTACGGGCCTTCGCCGACGCGGCCACCCATGCCCTGCGCACCACCACCGACGCCCGCCCCGACACCCCCGCCCGCCCGATGCGCCTGCGCCCGGCGGCGGAGTACTGGCTGTGACCCTGTGACCCGTACCGTGAACGTACCCGACGCCACCGACCGCATCCGCGCGGCCTTCGCCGACGCCGGAGTGACCGGCTGGCTGCACGCCCTCGACCTGGACTCCGGCGCCCAGCTCGACGTCGGCGCCGACCAGCCGGTCTGCACGGCGAGCGTCCACAAGCTGTGCCTGCTGGTCGCGCTGCACGAGCGGGCCGCGGCCGGCCACCTCGACCTCACCGAGGCGGTCGACTGCCCGCCCGACGGCCGTACCCCGGGGCCCACCGGGCTCGCCGCGATGCTGGACACCGCCCGGCTGTCGCTGCGCGACCTCGCGTACCTGATGATGACCGTCAGCGACAACGCCGCGGCGGACCTGCTCCTGGACCGGGTCGGCCTGGAGACCGTCAACCGCACCACGGCCCGCCTCGGCCTGGACGCGACGCGCGCCGTGGAGTCCTTCGGCGCCATGCTCGCGGGCGTCCGCCAGGACGCGGGCCCGGCCGGCGCCCGGGCGCTGGCCGACCCGCACGTCATCGCCCGGCTGCGCGCCCTGGACCCGGCCCGCTCCAACCGCAGCACCCCGCGGGACATGACCCGGCTGCTGCGCGCCGTGTGGCGCGACGAGGCGTGCACGCCCGAGCACGGCGCCGCCATCCGGCGGGTGATGGGCCTTCAGGTGTGGCCGCACCGGCTGGCCTCCGGCTTCCCGTTCGACGACGTGCACGTCGCGGGGAAGACCGGCTCGCTGCCGACGCTGCGCAACGAGGTCGGGGTCGTGGAGTACCCCGACGGCGGCCGCTACGCCGTCGCCGTCTTCACCCGCACCGCCCACACCGCGGCCGTCCTCCCGGCGGCCGACGCCGTCATCGGCACGGCCGCCCGCATCGCCGTCGACGCGCTGCACCACCGGTAGCGCGGCGTCGGGGCGCGTGCCCCGGCGCCGCGCACCCGGCGAGGACCCGCAGGACCCGCAGGACGCGCGGCTGACGGGCCTAGCGGGCCAGGCGTCCCAGCAGTGCGGAGGCGGCGCCGATGCCCAGGAGGGTGGCGAAGGCGAGGACGGCGAAGTCCAGGGGCAGGTGGGAGGGTGTGCCGATGAGCAGGCCGCGCAGCGCGTCGACCTGGTAGCTGAGCGGGTTGGCCCGGCTGACGACCTGGAGCCAGCCCGGCATCAGGTCGACGGGGTAGAGGGCGTTGGAGCCGAAGAACAGCGGCATGGTGATGGCCTGGCCGATGCCCATCAGGCGGTCGCGGGTGAGCACGATGCCGGCGATGGCCATCGACAGGCAGGAGAAGAACGCCGAGCCGAGCAGCACCGCGACCACCACGCCGAGCAGCCGCAGCGGGTTCCACGTCATCGCGACGCCGAGGAGGGCGGCGATCACCACCACCACGACGGCCTGGAGGACGGCCTTCACCCCGGCGGCGAAGGCCTTGCCGGTGACCAGGGCCGCGCGCGGGGTCGGGGTGACCAGCAGCTTGGTGAGGACCCCGGAGTCCCGCTCCCAGATGATCATGATGCCGTAGAAGATCGCGATGAACATCGCGGACTGGGCGATGATGCCGGGCGCCAGGTAGTCCAGGTACGGGATGCCGCCGGTGGGGATGGCCTTGAGGCGGGTGAACGTCTCGCCGAAGATCAGCAGCCACAGCGCCGGCTGGATCGCCCGGGTGTACAGCTCGGTGCGGTCGTGGCGCAGCTTCTGGAGTTCGACGGCGCACATCGCGCCGATGCGGGCGGGTACCAGGCGCCAGCCGGTGCGGGCGCGCGGGGGCACCAGCAGCAGGGACAGGTCGGGGCCGGCGGCGGGGTCGGCGGCGGGGTCGTTCGGCGGGGGTTCAGCCGACGCGGCCTGCGGTGCGGCGGGTTCGGCGGACATCGCTGAAGTCTCCTTCGGTGGCGTCGGCCAGCTGCCGGCCGGCGAAGTGGCGGAAGACGTCGTCGAGGCTGGGGTCGCCCTGGGCCGGGTCGCTGCGGTGTACCTGGTCCTTGAGCTGGGCGGGGGTGCCGAGGGCGCGGATGCGGCCGCGGTCCATGAGGGCGATGCGGTCGCAGTGGCGGTCGGCCTCGTCCATGTAGTGGGTGGTGACCAGGACGGTCATGCCGGTGGCGCGGCGTACGGCGTCCACGCGTTCCCACACGCCGGTGCGGGCGATCGGGTCCAGGCCGATGGTGGGTTCGTCCAGGACGAGCAGGCGCGGGGCGCTGACCAGGGCCTGGGCGAGTTCGAGGCGGCGCACCATGCCGCCGGAGTAGGTGGCGGCCATCCGTTCGGCGGCGTCGGTGAGGTCGACGGCGGCCAGGGCCTGGGCGACGCGTTCGGCGCGTTCGGCGCGCGGGACGTCGAAGACGCGGGCGAACAGGGCGACGTTCTCGCGTCCGGTCAGCCCGGAGTCGGCGGACAGCTGCTGGGGGACGTAGCCGAGCAGGCGGCGTACCTGCATGGGGTGGCGGGTGGCGTCGTGGCCGAAGACGCTCACCATGCCGGCGCCGACGGGCAGCAGGGTGGTGATCGCGCGGATGGTGGTGGTCTTGCCGGCGCCGTTGGGGCCGAGCAGGCCGAACACCTCGCCGGTGCGGACGGTCAGGTCGATGCCGTCGACGGCCCGGACGGTCTTGCCTCGGCCGTGGCCGAAGACGTACTCCAGGCCGTGGCAGACCACCGCGTCCTCGTTCATCGTTCCTCCCCGGGCAGGGCGCGCAGGCCCTCGGTGACCAGGTGCAGGGCGGGCAGGGCGGCGGCCAGGGCCTCGCGCTCGGCAGGTGGCAGGCCGGCGACGACGTCCTCCATCAGCGCGCGGCGGCGCCGGCGCCAGGCCTCGATCCGTTCGACGGCCTGCCCGGTGGCGTGCAGGCGGGCGGCCCTGCGGTCGGCGGGGTCGGTCTCGCGGCGCAGCAGGTTCTTGGCGACGAGCTGGTTGACGAGGGTGGAGACGGAGTTGCCGGCCAGGCACAGTTCCTCGGCGGCTTCCGAGACGCGCAGGCCGGGGGTGTCCGTCACCAGGCGCAGCAGTTCGATCTGGGCGCCGCGCAGGCGGGGTTCGTCCATGCTCTGTCGCAGGCGGCGGCGGACCAGGCGCTGGATGCCGACGAGGGTGGTGGAGAAGTCGTCGGCCAGCGCGACGTCGAGCGGTGGGAGCTCTGTCGCGGTCATACGGTCATTTTAGCTCTCAGTGAGAGGTATCCGTCGAGGGGTGGTTTCGGTCAGGCGGTGCGTCGGCCGTGGCGGAGGGCGGGGCGGGATGGGCGGGGCGGGGGCCTGGGCGGGGCTGGTCCCGGGGTGTCGGCACCGGTGCCGGTCCCGGCCCGGAGCGGGAAGTCGGCCCGTCCGACTTCCCACTCCGCCGCTCGGCCGGGGGGCGCGGCCGTGGCGCCCGGGGGGGTGCTCTGCCGGTGGTTGCCGTGACGGGCACGAGAAGTTCCTGGCACCGGCGCGCGTCCCGCAGGGGGCCGGATCCGGGCCGGCGGGCCACCGGGCCTGACCGGGGCACTGTGGCACCCCGGCCCGGTCCGGCGCCGGCTGATCTCCCCCGCGCGCCGCCGGGGGCGGAGGGGACCCTCGGTGCGTCAGTAGGCGGCGTTGGCCCGGTCGTTGAACCAGTCGGGCAGGTTCGCCCACGATTCGCCCGCGCCGGCGGTGAAGGTCAGGCCGTCGCCGGACAGGTGCACCTGCTGTCCGGCGGAGGAGGCCCAGCTTCGGAGCGAGGAGACCTTGTGGTTGACCAGGACGGGGAAGACCGTCCAGGTCCCGATCCGGAACTCCCAGCAGTCGCCCGAGTAGTTGTCGTCGGTGAACACCTGCCCGTACCCGGCCTGCCCGTAGTGGGTGCAGTTTCCCGCCGCCTGGGCACCGGGCGCGGCGGCGACCAGTGCCGCCGCGGTCGTGACGGCGGCGACGATCCCGGCCGTGAGACGGGGCTTGCCGATCCTCGGGGACATCTCGGTCCTCTCTCGTGACATGTGATGCCTGCCGCAAGTGATGATGGGCCGTCATCGGCCCCCCTGGCCAGTAGGTGCCCGGCCGGGATCATCCCCTGGCGTCCCCGGGGCCCCGCCCTCACCAACCGTCGGTACGGCAGGCACCCGGTCCGTCGGCCGACGGCTCGGAGACGTGGTAACGGGCGTTCTTCCCCGGCCACGTGTAGTCGAGGAACGGCGGCCGGTCCACCCGCTCGAAGCACCGCAGCAGGAACTCGGTGAAGGTGCCGGCGGTCTCGAACCACTCCCCGATCTCGCTGCGGACGATGATGCGCCAGTCGTCGGGGTCGGGTTCCAGTGTCAGGAAGTAGTACCAGTTGGCCTGTTCGTCGTGCCCCCAGTTGATCAGGCCGCCCTCCTCGGGGTGGAACGGCCACGGGTGGACTTCGAGGTCGTCCCGTCGCTTCTCCTCCAGGGGCCAGAGCTCCTCCGCCTCCTCGCGGGTGCCGTCCACCGGCCTGTCCAGCCACAGGTACCCGTCCACGGCGCCGGGCCCGAAGAGGTCCAGGAACGCCTTGTAGTCGGTGGGAAGGACCAGCCCCAGGCAGGCCTGCGACGCCGACCACAGCTCCGGCCGCGCCTGCCCCCACCACTGCGGCTCGCCGAGCCGCTCCCGCAGCCCGTCCAGCGCCGTCGGCGACATGCCTCTCCCCCTCCTGTCGTGTCCGCATGGTCCCGGACGGCATCCTGGCACCCGGGGCCGACAACCCGGCCCCGGCACCGGGCACGGGCGCCCGGTCGGCTGCTCCCCCGCGGCGGCCGCTCGGGTGTGAACCAGCGCCCGACGGCCGCCCGCAGGCCGGTCGGACGTCGGGGCCTGCGCCCTGCGTGAGGACGGCTGGGCGGTTTCGGCCGCAAGCTGAGCGGACAATGCTTGGGGTCTCCTCGGTCTCTGCCGGAATGAGCAGTGGCGATGACGGCGGAAATGAGGACACCAGCGGAGCCGCAACGACCTGCTGAGTCCGGCGCAACGCCCCGCCGCGTGCCGTCGCGCTGCGGGAGGCGCTGGAGGAACGCGGCGTCCCGGCCGGCTACTTCCTGGACAGCGCGGCCGAGTTCGAGGACGGCTGGGGGTTCCTCTTCGACACCGGCGACATGGCGGCCTCCCAGGAGAACCTGACCGGGGACTTCACGGAGGTGTGGAACGCCTCCGCCCAGCCGGCGCTGCTCCTGCGCGCCGCCCGCAGCTTCCTCCTCAGCCCCGCCACCGCACGGCGGATGGCCTCCGAGCGGGCGAACACCCGCCTGGTGGAGGTCCCTGACTGCGGGCACTGGATCCCCACCGACGCGCCCGGCGCCCTCGCCCGCCACGTCGGCGCCTTCCTCGACGGCCTCCCCCCGGCGCCCTGAACACCCCCGGCCGGGGGCGGGGCGCGGCGGTCACCAGATCCGCACGCCGCCGCCGACGCGCGCGGCCCGGCGGGCGGCGTCGAGGATGTTGTCCAGCCGGGCGGTGATCTGCCCGGCCCGCCCGGGCGGGTCCATGCGGGCGGCGAGGGACTCGGCGCTGCCCAGCAGCAGCAGGACCTCCTCGGTGAACTCGGCCACCTCGGCCGGGGCGACGTCCAGGTCGCCCTCGGCCAGCCGGGGCAGGAAGCGTGCGCCCAGCGAGCGGACCGCCGGCGACCCCCAGAGCGCGGAGCGCCAGCGCTCGAATCCCGCGAGGTCCGACGAGCCCTCGGGGACGTCCAGGAGGCGGCACCCGCCGCTCTCGTCGGTGACGAACACATCGACCAGCAGACTCATCCGGGCAGTGGATCACTCCCCCGCCCCGGCGGTCCACACCACCCCCCCCGGCCCGGAGGAAAGACCCCAGAACCCCTGTGCGACTGCCCGGCGGGCGGCGATACTGGGCCGCATGGGGTTCCTCATCTTCCTGACGCTGCCCGGCCTGGTACTGCTGCTCACCGCGCTGGCGGTGGTCGACCAGGTGCTGCTGCGGGCCGGCCGCGCCGGACTGCTGCCCTGGCGCACCGGCGCCCGGCAGGGGCAGGTCTCCGCGACCGGCTTCGAGCAGCTGCACGCCAGCTTCTCCGCGGGCAAGCAGCACGAGCTCAAGGAGCGGCAGTCGGCGCTGATGCTGCGCGACGACGAGGAGGACGGCGCCCCGCCGAACCGCACCGGGGTGGACCTGGTGCGCGGCTCCGCGGTGATCCGGCTGCCCAAGGCCTCCTGACCGACGGAACCGCCCGGCGTTTCGGCGCCGCACCGCGCCGGGCCGGGGGACGTGCCGGGCCGCCGGCGGGACCGGCTCCGGCGCCCGGTCAGCCGCGGTGGAGGGTGAGCGTGTAGAACTGCGCCCCGGCGGGGTCCGTGGTCGCGCCGTAGTCGTAGCCGGCCGACAAGGCGGTGAGGCCGGCTGCTTCGGCGTGGGCGAGGAGCTCGGGCTCGCGGCGCGGGCGGATCCGGTCGCGCGTGGTGAACTCCTCGCGCAGGCGCCCGCGGTCGTCGTGCAGGCGGTAGCGGCGCTCGATCCGGTGGCACCCGTCGTCGAGCACCGTGATCCTCTTGTCCCGGGCGAGGAGCCCGTGGGCGTACGGGCGCCGGTAGTCCGGACGGAACTCCTCGTGGTGCCGGACGGGCCGGGGGACGAAGCCGTCGAGGACGAGGACGCCGTCGGGCGCGAGCAGGCCGCGGGCGCTGTCCAGGAAGCCGCGCAGTTCACCCGGCGTCGTGAGGTAGGTGACGAGCGAGTACGGCGCCAGGACGGTGCTGAAGGGCCCGCGCAGGGCGAGGCGTTGGAGGCTCATCCGGGCGACCCGGGCCGTCAGGCCCAGCGCGGCCGCGTCGCGGCGCAGGCGGCGCAGCATCGGCATGGACAGGTCGATGCCGACGGCGTCCGCGCCGTCCCGGAGGAGCGGGAGCAGGATGCGCCCGGTGCCGCAGCCGAGTTCGAGGGTGGGGCCGCCGCGGCGTCGGCACAGGTCCCGGTACCAGCCGATGTCGTCGTGGGGCATGCTGCGGCCCATGTCCTCGGCGTAGATGTCGGCGATCAGGTCGTAGGACCAGGGGTGCGGCTGGGCGTTCACGGCGGTGTCGCTTCCTGCTGGGAGGGGTCAGACGAGGTCGCCCGGTGTGGTGTGCGGCGGCGGTCCGGCGTCGTGGGCCCGGTGCCGGGTGTGCGCCTGGTGCCAGGAGAGTGCCTGTTCGGCGAACATGGCGCTCCAGACGTTGAGTTGACGTGGCCGGGCGGCCGGGTCGAAGGGGATGGCGCCGTCGGCGCGGACCCTGGCGGCGAGTGCGGCGGCCGTCCGGTCGAGGCCGGGTTCGTGGCGGTGCAGGAGCAGGCCGAGGCGCAGGGCCTGGGCCATGACGTCGCTGCGGCGGACGGTGGCCGTGTCGAGTGATTCGGGCAGGGTGCCGGCCGGGTCGGCTTGGGCGAGGAGCCGTGTCAGGACGGCGGTGGCCGCGGCCCGGTCGGCGCCGGGTGAGGCGAGGTGGCCTTCCAGGAAGTACAGGGTGGGGTGCAGCGGGTGGTCGAAGGCCCGGGCGGGGTCGGGGCGGTGGCGGGTCAGGTGGCGGGCGCAGGCCAGGGCGAGGGGTGGTGGCAGCGGGACGAGGGCCGCGGCGTCGAGGATGCGGGCGGCGGCCTTGGTGAGGAAGGGTCCGCTGCGGGTGGACCAGCGGGGTGGGGGCGGGGTTGCTCCGGGCTCGGTGCGCAGCGGGCGCAGTGTTCCGTCGTGGTCGACGAAGCCGGCGAGGGCGGTCAGCAGGGCGTGCAGGGTTCGTTCGGGTGGGTCCAGGAGTGCGGCGCGGGTGGCCGCGGTGAGGCCGCCGACGAGCATGGCGAGGTCGAAGAAGAACTGGGCGTCGTTGCGCCAGTCCCGGGCGGCGTCGTCGTGGAGGTGGATGCGGGTCGGTGGCAGCGGGCCGGTGGTGTAGCGGCGTTCGACCCATGCGGCGGCGGCGTGGGCCGCGGGTCGGCGGCGCGGGTCGGGCGGCAGGTGGGGGGAGGCGAGCCAGTGCAGGTAGTAGCCGGTGATCTCGCCGTAGACGTAGGCGGCGCGGCCGTCGGGTGCGAGTGTGCCGGCGACCGCTCCGTGTTCGCGGCCGTGGCGTTGCTGGGCGGGTCCGTCGAGGAGCCATTCGCGCAGGGCGCCGGCGGCGTCGGTCATGGGGTGGTCTCCCGGGCGGGATCGGGTTGTCGGGGGCCGGGGGTCCTGGGCCGGCTGCGGATGACGTGGGCGAGCCGCCGGGCGATCCGTTCTCCGGCCCGGCCGTCCCCGAAGGGGGCGGTGCGGTCGAATGCCTGGGGGCGGGGTCTCGGTGCGGCGAGGAGTTCGTGTGCGGCGTCGAGGACCGCCTGCGGGTGGGCCGGGACCAGGCGGGTGGTGCCGGTGCCGAGGGCTTCGGGGCGTTCGGTGTTCTCGCGGGCCACGAGGACGGGGACGCCCAGGTACGGTGCCTCCTCCTGGATGCCGCCCGAGTCGGTGACCACCAGGGCGGCGCGGGCCAGCGCGTGGACGAACACCGGGTAGGGCAGTGGGTCGGTGAGGGTGATGCGCGGGTGGCCGGCGAACCGGCGTTGCAGGCGCGCCCGGACGGCGGGGTTGGGGTGCTGGGGGCACAGGACGTGCAGGTCCGTGCGGGAGCGCAGGAGTTCGAGGACGGCGTGGCAGAGCGGGTCGAGGCGTCGTCCGGCGTTCTCGCGGCGGTGGATGGTCATCACGACCAGGGGGGCGCGGGGTGGCAGGAGTTCGCGCAGGGCGTGGGGGGCGGGGCGGGCGAGTGTCTCGCGCAGGACGTCGATGATGGTGTTGCCGACGGTCTCGACGCTCATGCCGGTGATGCCTTCCCTGCGGAGGTTGGCGGTGGCCTCGGCGGTGGGGGCGAAGTGCAGGTCGGCCAGGGCGGCGACGCGGCGGCGGAACAGTTCCTCCGGGAAGGGGCGTAGCGGGTGGGCGGTGCGCAGTCCCGCCTCGACGTGGGTGAGCGGCACGGCGGCGGCGTGTGCGGCGAGTGCCCCGGCGTAGGTGGTGGAGGTGTCGCCGTGGACGACCAGCAGTCGGGGTGCCAGGCGGCGGATCGCCTCGTGTGCGGCTTCGCGCAGGCCTCGTACGGTGGCGGCCAGTGAGCCGGAGCCGCGGGAGGGGGTGAGGACTTCGGTGGGGGCGAGGCCGAAGGGTGCGAGTGCGGCGGTCACCATGCCGGGGTGCTGGCCGCTGTCGAGGAGGGCCGTCTCCAGGCCGAGTCGTGGCAGTGCCCGCAGCAGGGGGATCAGTTTGAGTGCCTCGGGTCTGGTCCCGGCGAGCAGTACGACGGGCCCGTTCGGGGGGCGTGGGTGGGGCGGGTCGGAGGTCACGGTGGTGTTCTCTTCCCCGGGGTGCGGCGGCGCGAACCTGGAAGCTGATGTTTCGTCAGTTCCGTTCGGTGGGGCGGCCGTACCGGGCCCGGCGTCCTAGAGTCCGCCGCCGCAGCCCCCGCAGCCGCCGCAGCCCGATCCGCCGCAGGCGCCGCCCAGGCCGACGCCGTCGCTGCCCGAGCCGGTGTGGGAGCGGGCGGCGGCGGTGCGGGCGGTCTTGCGGGCGTGGGAGGCCTCCCGGCAGATCCGCAGGTCGTGGAGGGCCGGCAGGGCGCTCAGCCCGCCGGTGGCCACGGCCTCGATCCCGTACCCGGGGCGGTCGTCCGCGCGGGCGGCGGCCAGCACCCGGGCGCCGGGGGCGGTGCTGCGGCGCTCGGCGGGCCGCGCCTTGCGGTTGATCACCAGGGCGGCCGCGGTCAGGGCGGTGAAGGCCGGCGGCGCGATGCCCCAGGGCCCGCCCCACAGGAGTGCCCACACCATCGCGACCACGCCCGTCACGGCCACCGCGGCGGCCACCAGCGGCATCCACACCGCGAACTCCCGTACCCGGCGCAGTAGTTTCTCGTCGTCGACGAGTCCCAGGGCCGCCAGCCGGCCGCGCAGTCCCCTCGCCTCCGGGGAGCGGTCGAACTCCGCGGCCAGGTCCCCGAGGTCGCGGGTGCGGGTGGACAGGAGTCCGAGCAGTTCGAGGACCGCCGTCTCGAAGCCGTCCCCGGTGGACCGGCCGGTGGTGGCGGTGACGTCGCCCGAGCGGGAGGCGACCAGCAGGCCGCGCTCGTGCATCCGCGCGAACGTCAGGTCAGCCAGGGTCCCGGCCAGGCAGGCGAGTTCGGTGAGGTCGAGGTCGAAGTCCCGTTTCTCCGCGAGCCGTTCGGCCCGGTACAGGTCCGCCAGCAGTGCGTGGCAGCGGTGCCGGGCCCAGGCCAGGCCCGCGGCCGTCCCCAGCAGGAGGACCAGCAGTACCCCCATGACGCCCCCTCCCCCCGCGACCTGTGACGCGTCAGCCCAGTGTGGGGATGCCGGGCCGCCGGGGCAAGCAACAAATCCGTTACGGGCAACGGGAGTTCGCTCGTGCCGCGGACGGCCGGAGTGTCCGGTTCACCCGCGCGCGGCAGAGCCGGAAGCTAGAGTCGCGGCCATGACAGCCCGCCGCCGGGGGCGTTCGCGCACCGGCGGCGGCAGCACACGGCCCGCCTGTACCACCGCACCACCGGTCCCGCCCGGCGCGTTCGGCTGCTCCACCGGTACGGCCGGCGCCGCGGCGGGCCGCCATGTCGCCGATCAGACGAGGAAGCCCGTGTCATGACCGTCCGCACCGTCCGCACTGTCCGTACCGTCCGCCGCCGAACGGCCGTCGCCGCCGTCGCGGCCGCACTCACCGCCGGGGCGCTGCTGGCAGCCCCCGCCGCCGCCACACCATCCGCCCCCGTCCTGCCCGCTGTGCCCGCCGTGCCCGCGGCCGGCGCCACGCTGCCCATGACCGCGCTGTCGACCGGTCTGCCCGACAAGCCGTACAGCGATCCGACCGGGCTCAACAACGCCGGCGTCGTCGTCGGCTACGCCTGGGCGTCCGGGCAGGGCAGCACGTCGAGCGCGATCCGCTGGAACGCGGACCGCTCGCCCGCCGTCCTGCCCCCGCTGCCCGGCGAGGACAACGCGCAGGCCCTGGGGGTGAACGACGCCGGGACGGTCATCGGCACCTCCTGGTCCCTCCCCCGGAGCTGGGCGGAGGCGACGGCCGTGCGCTGGTCCGCCGGCGGCACGCCCACCGCCCTGGCGCCGCTGCCCGGCGACACCTACAGCAGGCCCGTCGCGATCAGCGCGAGCGGGATCGTGGCCGGCGTCTCCTCCCACGGCGGCGAGGACCACGCCGTCGCCTGGCGCCCGGACGGCACCGCCGTCGCCCTGGCCCCGCTGCCCGGCGACACCCGGAGCGAGGCCTTCGACGTCAACAGCGCCGGCTTCGCGGTCGGCGTCTCCGGCACGGGCGGCGCCGGGGAGCCGCACGCCGTCGTCTGGAGCCCCGACGGCACCGCGACCGCGTTCGTCACCGACCCGGGCGCCGTCCGCAGCTGGGCACGCAGGATCAACGACGCCGGCGCGGTGGTCGGCTGGGCCGACCTGCCGGAACCGGGCCTGGGGACCCTGCGGCACGGTCTGCTGCGCTCGGCCGGCGGCGTCCTGCACGACCTGGGCCCGTACACCTACCCCGATGCGCTCAACAGCTCGGGTGAGGCCGTGGGCGACTACCAGCCGGACCCGCAGGTCCCGCGCAACCACGCCGCGCGGTGGAGCCCGCAGGGCGTCCTGACCGCGCTCGACCCGGCCCCGCCGGGCGGGCGGACGATCGCCACGGACATCAACGACTCCGGCACCGCGGTCGGCTACGCCTGGGACGGCATACCCTCCCGGCAGTACCAGTCGGGCCGGATCTGGGCCCGCGGCGGCGGCGCCGCCGAGAACCTCGACCCGACCGGTGCCACCAACAGCGCCCGCCTGGTGAACAACAGCGGCCTGGTCGTCGGCCTGTGGCTGCTCCGGGGTGCGGGCGACCTCTACCCGCACCACGTGGCCGCCGTCTGGCGGCCCTGACCGCTCGCACCCGTCCGCCCCGGGCCGCCGCCGACAGGGCGGCGGCCCGGGGCGCGCGGGCTACTTGGCGCAGGTGAGGTCGCGGGCCGGCAGCCGGCCGGTGGCCAGGTAGGCGTTGACGGCGGTGTCGACGCACGCGTTGCCGTACACGGCGTAGTCGGCGTGCTGGGCCGCGCCGGCCAGGGTGAGCAGCCGGGAGCTCGGCAGCAGGGTGTGCAGGGCGGCGGCGCCGGTGTAGGGGGTGCGGGGGTCGCCGGTGGCGGCGACGATCAGGGCCGGGGCGTCGCGGCGGACCTCGGTGGGTTCCTCGCGGGGGCGGTCCCAGAAGGCGCAGGGGGTGATGTTCTCGGTCATCGGGCCGAACAGGGGGTGGGCGGCGCGGTCGGCTTCGATGTCGCGCCAGTACTGCTCGGGGTCGCGCGGGGCGGGGGCGTCGCCGCACAGGATCGCGGTCTGCGCGCTGGCGCCGGGCGAGCCGGCCGGGGTGAAGCCGGTGCGCAGGACGGCGGCGACGGCGGGCGGCAGCGCGGTGGGGTGGCCTTCGGCGGCCCGGGCGAGCAGGGACACCTGCTCGGCCAGGGCGGCGTGCGCCCCGTCGGTGTCGCTGCCGAGTGCGGTGAAGATCAGGGCGGGGACCTGGCTGTCGTCGAGGCGGAAGGTGTCGGGGCCGGTGCCGAGGGTGAGCGGGGTGCGGGCGGAGGCGGCGAGGACGTCCCCGACGGTGGCGAGGACCTGGGCGCGGGTGCGGCCCAGGGCGTAGGTGTCGTGGCGGGCGGCCGTCCAGTCGGCCCAGCCATCCAGGGCGCGCTCGTTGGCGTCCTCGGTGCCGCGCATCAGGCGCGGGTTGTAGCGGCGGGGGTCCAGGGCGCTGTCGAGGACCACGCGGTCCTGGCGGCCGGGGAACAGCTGGGTGTAGACCGTGCCCAGGTAGGTGCCGTAGGAGTAGCCGAGGTAGGAGATCCGGCGTTCGCCGAGCGCGGCGCGCACGACGTCGATGTCGCGGGCGGTGTTGCGGGTGGTGACGTGCGGCAGGAGTGCCGCGTTGGTGGCGCGGCAGGCGTCCGCGGTGGCCTTGGCCTCGGCCCTCTGGCGTTCGAAGCCGGCGCGGGTGGGGCCGGCCGAGGGGAGGCCGGGGCCGTGGGAGAGGCCGCAGTCCAGCGGGGTGCTGCGGCCCGTGAAGCGCGGGTCCAGGCCGATCAGGTCGTAGCGGGCGCCGGTCTCCCCCATCGCGGGGCGGACCAGCAGGCCCGTGGCGAGGCCGCTGTTGCCCGGCCCTCCGGGGTTGATCAGCAGGGAGCCGATCCGGTGGCGGGTGTCGGTGGCCTTCAGACGGGATATCGCGACGGTGATGCTCCGGCCTGCGGGGTCGGTGTAGTCGAGCGGCACGCGCGCGTCCGCGCAGCGCGCGCCCGCGGCGTCCAGGGCGCGGCCGTCCGCGTCGTCGGGGCCCTGGGCGCAGCCGTGCCAGTCGAGGCGCTGGTGGTGGTAGCGGTCGAGCCCGCCGGAGGCGGAGGCGGGTGCGGAGGCGGCGGCGGTGGGTGCGGTGGCGAGGCAGGCGGTGAGGGCGAGGGTGAGGGCCGAGGCCCGTCGTAGGGCGGTGCGGGCGGCGGTCATGCGATCTCCAGACGGCAGTGGGTCGGGCGTCGGGGGGGTCGACCCCGGGCGGGTCGAGCCTTTCAGCGCGGCCGGGGGCCCTTCGTCGCCCTGTGGCACGAACTGGCGGTACGTCAGCTGCATCAGGGCGGGTCGTCGGTGTACGGCCGGAGCAGCACGGGCCGGGGGCGGGCGGGGGGGCGGGCGTAGCATCGGGCGGGTGTGGGAGCGACTGGAGATCGAGGGTTTCGTGGTGCTGGCCGAGGAGCTGCACTTCGGCCGGACGGCCGAGCGGCTGGGGGTCTCCAGGGCGCGGGTGAGCCAGACGGTGCAGCGGCTGGAGCGGCGGGTGGGTGCGCCGCTGTTCGAGCGGACCAGCCGGCGGGTGCGGCTGACGGAGCCCGGGCGGCGGCTGCTGGAGGACGTGGGGCCGGCGTACCGGCGCATCGAGGAGGGGCTGGCGAAGGCGCGGGCCGCGGCGCGGGGGGTGGAGGGCGAACTCACGGTCGGCTACCTCGGCGGTGCGGCGGGTGAGTTCGTGATGGCGGTGATCGGCGTGTTCGGGCGCCGCTACCCGGGTATCGAGGTGCGCATCCGGGAGACGCAGGTGGCGTCCATGTTCGATGCGCTGCGCGGTGGTGAGGCGCAGGTGCTGGTCACCCAGTTCCCGGTGGAGGAGCCGGATCTGGTGCGGGGCCCGGTGCTGCTGCGGGTGCCGCGGATGCTGGCGGTGCCGGCCAACCACGTGCTGGCCGGGCGGGAGTCGGTCGGGGCGGAGGATCTGGCGCGGGACCGGGTGTTCGCGTGCGCGGGGCATGTTCCCGGGTACTGGCAGGAGCATCTGGCGCCGTCCCGCACGCCCGCGGGGGCGCAGGTGGTGCGGGGGCGGTCGGCGGCGACGCTGGCGGAGACGCTGGCGATGGTCGGGGCGGGGCAGGGCATCTCGCCGGTGGGCGCGGACGTGGCCGCGCATTCGGCGCCGCCCGGGGTGGTGTTCGTGCCGTTCGTGGATGCCGGGCCGCTGGAGTACGGGCTGGTGTGGCGGGCGGACGGGCACAGTGCGCGGGTGGAGGCGTTCGCGGCGGTGGCGCAGGAGCGGGCCCGGGAGTGGGTCCGGGAGTGGACGGGGCCCCGGGCGGGGGCCCGGGCGGGGGCCCGGATGAAGTCCGAGGTGGGATCGCGGACGGAGCCCGCCGATCGGTAAGCGGGGCTTACCGGTCGTTGCGTGATCGGGGGCTGATCTCCGGGGCCGCGGCGGCCAGGCTGGTGCCATGACCAGCGACCTTTCGGCGCGCCGCGCCGGCCCCGGCCCCTCCTGCGACCCCGCCCCGGCCCCCT
>NZ_MSJQ01000366.1 GCF_014596515.1 Streptomyces sp. CBMA156 | reverse complement strand
CCCCGCCCCGGCCCCCTCCACGGCTGCGCCCGGCCGTGCGCGGCCGGCCGGCGGCGCCCTGTTCGCGCTCTCCCTGGGCGCCTTCGCGGTGGGCTCCGCCGAGGTGGTGGTGGCCGGGCTGCTGCCCCGGATCGCCGAGGACACCGGGGTGTCCCTGCCGGCGGCCGGGATGCTGGTGTCGGGCTACGCGGCGGGCATGGTCGTCGGGGCTCCCCTGCTGACCGTGCTCGGGGCGCGGATCGCGCGCCGGCGGATGCTGCTGTACCTGGCCGGCCTGTTCGTCGTGGCGGGGCTGGTCACGGCGCTGGCGCCCGGGTTCGGCGTGCTGCTGGCGGGGCGGGTGCTGTCCGCGCTGGCCGGCGGGGCGTACGTGGGGATCGCCTCCGCGGTGGCGGCCTCGCTGGTGCCCGCCGGGCGCAGGGCCCGGGCGATCGCCACGGTGTTCATGGGACTCAGCCTGGCCAACGTCGTCGGCGTGCCCGCGGGCACGGCGCTGGGGCAGGCGTGGGGCTGGCGGGCCACGTTCTGGGCGGTGAGCGCCCTGGGCGTGGTGCTGCTGGCGGCCCTGGCCGTCTTCCTGCCGCACGGGCCGGCACCCCGGCAGGCGGGGCTGCGGGCGCAGCTGCGGGTGTTCCGGCGGGCTGGCGTGTGGCTCGCCCTGGCCGCGACGGCCTTCGGCTGGGCGCCGTTCCTGACCGTGCTCACCTACGTCTCGCCACTGCTGACCGAGGTCACCGGCTTCGGGACCGGCGCGGTGCCGCTGGTGCTGATGGTGGTCGGCGTGGGCATGGTGATCGGTACCCCGGTGGCGGGACGGCTGGCGGACCGGGCACCGGCCGCCGCGCTGTACGCGGCGCTGGCCGCCGTCACGGCGGTGCCGCTGCTGCTGCTCGCCGCCGTGCACGGCAAGGCCGCCGTGCTCGCCGTCTTCCTGCTGTTCGGCGCGGCCGGCGGGGCCGTCATCCCGCCGCTCCAGGCCCGGGTGATGGCGCGGGCGCGGGGCGCGGACGACCTCGCCTCGGCGGCGAACATCTCCGCCTTCAACATCGGCAACGCGGGCGGGCCGCTGCTGGCGGGCGCGGCGCTGTCCGCCGGGGCCGGGTTCACCGCGCCGCTGGGGATCGCCGCCGTGCTCGGCGCGGCGGGGCTGCTGCTCGCGTGGGCGGCGGAGCGCGTCGGCCGCCGGGAGTGAGGACGGCACGGCCGGGCCGGCCCGGGTGCGGACCGGCCCGGCTGCGGGATGGTCAGACGGCGGCGAAGCGCCGCTCGCCGCCGTCGGTGAGGATGCGGCCGAAGCGCATGCCGGGCAAGTGCGCGGCGACCAGCAGGTCGTCGGTGCCTGCGGCCTCGTCGGCGATGCGGTTGCGCACCGCGGAGGCGGCCGCCGGGTCGATGTCCCAGACCACCTGCCAGTCGCGTTCGCCGAACTGGACCACCGAGTGGACCACGTCGCCCAGCAGCAGCGCGCGGCGCCCGCCGGAGGAGAGCACGTACACGGTCGTGCCGGGGGTGTGGCCGGGCAGGTGGAGCGCGTCGATGCCCGGCGCGAGGGTGAAGTCGGCGTCGAACGGCTCCAGTCGGCCCTCGACCGGGGTGAGTTTGGCGACGGCCCCGGGGGTGGTGGCCGGGCCGGTGACGAAGTGCTCCCAGTCGGCGCGGTGGGCGCGGTAGGTGGCGCGCGGGAAGACCGGCCGGCCGTCGACGGAGGCCCAGCCGACGTGGTCGAAGTGCAGGTGGGTGAAGACCACGTCGGTCACGTCCCCGGGGGTGATGCCGTGCGCGGCGAGCGAGTCGAGGAGCGCTCCCCCGCGGTAGCGGCCGTCGTCGTACGGTCCGACCCCGGCGTCGACCAGGACGGTGCGCCCCGCGCTGCGTACCAGGAAGCCGCCCAGTGGCAGGGTCAGGCTGCCGTCCGGTTCCCGCTCGTGCGGGTGGCAGGCCCACGGGTCGTCCACGCCGGGACGGGTGAGGATCTCGGCGGCCCTCTCGCTGCCCGCCCCGTCCGTGATCGCCAGTACCTCGATGTCGCCGATCCTCAACGCCGTGCTCCTCCCCTGGGCGCCTGTCACCGTGACCGGCGCCGAACCCCGTGAACCCCGTGAAGCACACGAACCACGCCCGGCCGCCCGGGATTCCCGCGTCCCGGGCGCGGTGCGCCGCCCGCGCCCGGGACGGAACGGCGGGTGCGGGCGGCGCCCGGGGCCCCTCAGGCCCCGGGGACCCGGCCGAGAGCGGCGCCGGCCCGGGTC
>NZ_MSJQ01000365.1 GCF_014596515.1 Streptomyces sp. CBMA156 | reverse complement strand
GTGCTGCTGCCCGCCTGGTGGCGCCGCCGCCCCCGGCTCGGGCTCGCGCTGCGCGCCACCACCCCGCCCGCGCCCGGCTCGCTCGCGGTCACGAGTCAGGTGGACCGGGACGCCGTGGTCGACTTCCGCTGGCAGGCCGCGCTCGGCCCGGAGGGCAGCCCGCTCACCGAGCAGGAACTGGCCGAACTCGCCGCCGCCAAACAGGGGTTGGTCCGGGTGCGGGGCACCTGGCTGGAGGCCGACCCGGACCAGATCGCCGCCGCGCTCGCCTTCCTCGCCGACCGGCGCGACGGCGTGCTCGCCGCCGCCGACCTGCTGCGCCTCGCCCTCGATCCGGAGCCGACGGTCGCCGGGCTGCCGGTCACCGGCGTCAGCGTGGACGGCCCGCTCGGCGACCTGCTCGCCGGGCAGGCCGGTGCCGCTCCGCCGCCGGAGCTGCCGCCGGACTTCCGGGCCGTGCTGCGCCCGTACCAGGAGCGCGGACTGGCCTGGCTGCGGACCATGTCGGAGCTCGGCCTCGGCGCCGTGCTGGCCGACGACATGGGCCTCGGCAAGACCGTCCAGACCCTCGCCCTGCTGGCCACCGAGGGAGCCGCCGGTGCCACCGGCCCCACCCTGCTGGTCTGCCCGATGTCCCTGGTCGGCAACTGGCAGCGGGAGACCGAGCGCTTCGCCCCCGGCCTGCGGCGGTACGTCCACCACGGCGCCGGCCGCCTCGGGGCGGAGCAACTCGCCGCAGCCGTACGGGGCGTGGACCTGGTCATCACCACCTACGGGCTGGTCCAGCGCGACCTCGCCGCCCTGCGGGCGATCCGCTGGCGCCGGGTGGTCGCGGACGAGGCCCAGCACATCAAGAACACCGGCACCGCGCAGTCCAGGGCGATCCGCGCGCTGCCCGTCACCCGGCACCGGATCGCGCTCACCGGCACCCCGGTGGAGAACCGGCTCGCCGAGCTGCACGCCGTCCTGGACTTCGCCAACCCCGGCCTGCTCGGCCCGGCCGAGCGCTTCAAGGAGCGCTACGCGATCCCGGTCGAGCTGCACCGCAGCCCCGAGCGCACCGCCGAACTCCTGCGCCGCACCGCCCCGTTCGTACTCCGCCGGGTCAAGTCCGACCCGGCGGTGGCGGCCGAGCTGCCCGCCAAGCAGGAGATGACCGTCTGGTGCAACCTCACCGCCGAGCAGGCCGGCCTGTACCAGGCGGTGGTCGCCGACCTGCTGCGGCGGGTCGAGGGCATCCGGGGCGTGGAGCGGCGCGGCACGGTGCTGGCCGCGATCGGCAAGCTCAAGCAGGTCTGCAACCACCCGGCCCAACTGCTGCACGACGGCTCGGTGGTGGGCGGACGCTCGGGCAAGGTCGCCCGGCTGGCCGAACTGCTGGAGGAGGCGCTGGCCGAGGGCGACCGGACGCTGGTCTTCACCCAGTACGCCGAGTTCGGGGCGATGCTCCGCCCGTACCTGGAGCGCCGGCTCGGCGAGGAGGTGCTGTACCTGCACGGCGGCCTGTCCAGGGCGCGCCGCGAGGAGCTGGTGGACCGCTTCCAGTCTCCGGACGGGCCACGGGTGTTCCTACTCTCGCTGCGGGCCGGCGGGACCGGCCTCAACCTGACCGCCGCCAACCAGGTGATCCACCTGGACCGCTGGTGGAACCCGGCGGTCGAGGAGCAGGCCACCGACCGCGCCTTCCGGATCGGCCAGCGCCGGGACGTCCAGGTCCGCCGGCTGGTCTGCGTCGGCACCGTCGAGGAGCGGATCGACGAACTCCTCGCCGCCAAGCGCTCGTTGGCCGATGCGGTGGTGGGGGAGGGGGAGCGCTGGCTCACCGACCTGCCGGCCGAGGCGCTGCGCGAACTGGTCGCCCTCACCCGGGAGGACGCCGTGGCCGAGGAGGACGCGTGACCGACGAACCGAGACCGCCCGCCGTCAACGTCGCCGCCTACTGGCGCGGCGACTTCACCCTGCGCCCCGCCCCGCCGGAGGAGGACGGCCCGGACGAACCCTCGCTGCGCCGCCTCGGCCGCTCCGGCATCACCGTGCACGGCCGCGACCTCGCCGTCCTGCTCGCCCCCGCCTACGAGGCCTTCCGGGGCTGAGCGCCGCGGCTACCGTGCGGTAGCGTCGCGCGGGTGACCGACACCCACGACCACGGGCAGGACGACACCCGGCAGGACGACGCCCGGCAGAGCGACGCCAGGCCGGCCGACACCCGTCTCGCCGACTTCGAGCGGTACCGGCGGATGGTCTTCGGCATCGCCTACCGGATGCTCGGCAGCGTCGCCGACGCCGAGGACCTGGTCCAGGACACCTGGCTGCGCTGGAGCGGGGTCACCGGTCCGGTCGCCGGCCCCGGCGCCTTCCTGGCCCGTACAGTCACCAACCTCGCGCTCAACAAGCTGGACTCGGCCGCCGTCCGCCGCGAGTCCTACGTCGGTCCGTGGCTGCCCGAGCCGCTGGTCACCGAGCCGGACGCGACCGACGGCGTGGAGCGGGCGGAGAGCGTCTCGGTCGCGCTGCTGGTGGTGCTGGAGAGCCTGTCCCCGCTGGAGCGGGCGGTGTTCGTGCTCAAGGAGGCCTTCGGCTTCTCCTACCAGGAGATCGCCGAGGCCCTGGACCGTACCGAGGCCGCCTGCCGCCAGGTCGGCAGCCGGGCCAGGGCGCACGTGCGCGCCCGCCGGCCGCGCTACGACGCCCCGCCCGAGCTGCGCCGCCGTGCCACCGACGAGTTCATGGCGGCCAGCGTCGGCGGCGACCTCAACCGGATGCTGGAACTGCTCGCCCCCGACGTCACCGGCTGGACCGACGGCGGCGGCGTGATCCGCGCCGCGCTGCGGCCGCTCGGCGGCGCCGAGAACGTCGCCCGCTTCGTCCTCGGGGTGTTCCGCCGGCTCGGCGAGGGCGCCGGGGCCAGACCGGTCCTGGTCAACGGCGAGCCCGGCCTGCTGGTCACCGTGGACGGCGCGGTCGACTCCGTCGCGGTGTTCGAGTTCGCCGAGCAGCCGGACGGCACCGTGCGGATCTCCGAGATCCGTGTCGTCCGCAACCCGCGGAAGCTGGCCCACCTCACCGGCCCTGGGCCCCTCACCAGCACGGGCCCCCTCACCGATCCGCGCCCCCTCACCGATCCGGGCCGTCTTCCCGGCGACGGCGCCGACCGGGCTTGACCCTCGACCAGGTCGAGCCCGCAGAGTCACCGGCATGGAGAGCGAGCTGCACAGCATCGGCGAACTGGCCCGCGCCAGCGGCCTGGGCGTCGGCACCCTGCGCTACTACGACGGCGCCGAGGTGCTCACCCCCGCCTGGGTCGACCCGCAGACCGGCTACCGCTGGTACCGGCCCGGCCAGCTCGCCGACGCCCGGCTGCTGGCCAGGCTGCGCCGGGTCGGCCTGCCGCTGGCGGCCGTCCGCGCGGTACTCGCCGCCGCCCCCGGCAGCGGCGAGGCCCGGCGGGTGCTCGACGCGCACCTGCGCCGGCTGGAGGACGGCCTGGCCGACGCCCGCCGCGAGCTCTCCCTGATCCACACGATGATCGAGCAGAGGGAGCAACCGATGACCACAGCCCCCGCCGAACTCCGGCTCACCGTCCCGGCCGAGGGCCTCGCGGCCGCCCTGGACGCGGTCCGCTTCGCGGTCTGCGGCGACCCCGGGCTGCCCTCCCTCGCCGGGGTGCTCTTCGAGCCGGACGGGCCGGTGCTGCGCCTGGTCGCCACCGACCGCTACCGGATGGCCCTCGCCGAGGTGCCCGCCGCCTCCCAGGACCCGGCCGGGCACCCGGTGGCCGGCACGGTCGTCCCGACCGCGCTGGTGGACGCACTGCGCGCGCTGCTCGGCGCGGGGGCGCCCGAGGTGGCGCTCACCCTCGGAGCCGGGCTGGTCCGCGCCGAGGCCGGGGCGCACCGGATCGAGGGCGCCGCCCTGGACTTCGACTACCCCGACCACCGGGCCGTCACCCGGCTCGAACCCGAGCACCGGATCGCCCTGTCCGCCGCCGAACTGCGCGCCGCCGTGGCGGCCGGAGCCACCCGCACCCTGCCCTCGGGGCCGGGCGGTGCCGACTGCGCGGTCACCGTGCTGACCCTGACCGGGGACGGCCGGCTGGCGGTGGCCGACGACCCGGCGCCCGAGGGCTACCGGCTGGCCGTCAACCGGGACTTCCTGCTCGACGCCCTCGACGCCGGACAGCCCGGAGAGCCCCGAGAGTCCGGACAGTCCGGGCAGCTGCTCCTCGAACTCGGCGGCCCGATCGCCCCGCTGGCCGTCCGCAACCCCGGCCAAGCGGGCACCTTCTCCGTCCTGATGCCGGTCCGCCTCCCCGAGTCCGCCTGACCGGCCCGCCCGGCGGGGGCCTCTGGAAGGATCGCCCCATGAGCCCGCACGCCGATCACCCCGCCGCCGAGGTCCACGTCCCCGCCCCCGGCGGCGGCCGGCTGTGGGCGGAGCGCCGGGGCAGCGGCAGCCCGGTGGTGCTGCTGCACGGCTCCGGCATGGACTCCCGGCTGTGGGACGCCGTCGTCCCCGAGCTCTCCCGGCACCACGAGGTGATCCGCTACGACGCCCGCGGCCTCGGCCGGTCCGGCGCGCCGGAGCGGGCCTTCGACGACGTCGAGGACCTGGGCGCCGTGCTGGACCACTTCGGTCTGCGCAGCGCCGCGCTGGTCGGCCTGAGCATGGGCGGCGAGACCGCGCTGGATTTCGCCCTCGCCCACCCGGGGCGGGTCGCCGCGCTCGGCCTGGTCGGCGCCTCGGTCAGCGGCCACGACTGGCCGCCGTCCCCGGAGACCACCGCCTACACCGAGGCCAGGCGGCGGGGCGACGCGGCGGCCCTGGCCGAGCTGGAGCTCTCGGTCTGGGCCGCGATGGGCCGTACCGCGCCTGGCGGTGAGCTGATCGCGGCGATGGTCGAGGAGAACGCGGCCCGCCGCATCGTCAGCGAGCACCACCTCGCGGGCGCCCCGGCCAGGGCGGCGGAGTCCGTCCTCGGCACGGTCACCGCGCCGACCCTGGTCGTCCACGGCGACCGGGACCACCCGGAGATCGCGGCGATCGCGGAGCGGCTCGCCGCCGGCATCCCCGGTGCCCGCGGCCACCTCGTCCCGGGCGCCGACCACTACCTCCCGCTGCGCACCCCCGAACGGCTCACCGAGCTCCTCCTCGCCCACCTGGCCTGACCGCCCCGGCCCGCCCTGACCCGTCCGGCCTGGCGCGTTTGCTGCCGCTAGCACCCTGCTTGCATTTGCAAGCAGGGTGTTGCAGGCTGTCCCCATGGCCTCACTGAACGTCGGCTCGCTCGGCGAGTACATCCGCGAGCAGCGCCGCAACGCCCAGTACTCGCTGCGGCAGCTGGCGGAGGCCGCCGGCGTGTCCAACCCGTACCTCAGCCAGATCGAGCGGGGGCTGCGCAAGCCGAGCGCGGAGATCCTCCAGCAGATCGCCAAGGCGCTGCGGATCTCGGCGGAGACGCTGTACGTCCAGGCCGGGATCCTGGAGGAGCGGCGGGGCGAGGGCCTGGAGTTGCGGGCCTCGATCCTGGCCGATCCGATGATCAACGAGCAGCAGAAGCAGGCGCTGCTCGCGGTCTACGACGCCTTCCTCAAGGAGAACGCCGCTTCGGCCACCGGTGCGACGGCCGACGGCTCAGCCCCCCAGAACACCCACCGGGAGGACCGGTAACCATGCCCATCACCGACGAGATCAAGAAGACCCTCGGCGACCCGACCCCGCTGTACGCCCTGGCCGGCGCCGGGGACCTCGCGTACGAGAAGCTGCGCGAGGTGCCGGGCCGGGTCGAGGCGCTGGCGGCCGACCGCAAGGGCACCGAGGAGAAGGCCACCGCCAGGCTCCAGGAGGCGCAGTCGCTGCTGACCGGGGCGCAGGCCAGGGTCGCCGAGACCGTCACCACGCTGCCGACCGACCTCAAGGCCATCCAGGAGCGGGCCCAGGGCTTCGCCCTTCAGCAGGTGGCCCGCGCGGTCGAGCTCGCGGTGAAGGCCAAGGAGACGTACGACGAGCTGGCCGAGCGCGGCAAGGTCGTGGTGGACAAGGCCCTCCCGGGCGCGCCGGCCGATGCCGAGGAGCCCGGGCAGCCCGCGCTGACCGTCGAGCCGGCCGGGGCCGGGCCGGTGGCGGAGGAGGCTGCCGGGCCCGCCCCGAGGAAGCCCGCCCGGGCCCGCAAGGGCGCCGCCGCAGACACCGCCGCCGACCCCGCGGCCGCCGCCGACACCGCCGCGGAGTGAGCCCGGGTGCCGAAGGGCACATCGGGTGACCGCGGGACGTTGACCCCGTTGCGGACGGTCGTCGTGCCAGGATGGGCGGTGGTCGCAGCATCGGAGCCGAGAACAGAGGAGATCGAGAATGGTCGGAATGTTGCAGATTCTGGCCTTTTCCTACCTGAATCCGATCTGGTGGGCGATCGTTGCCATGCTCGCCTACAAGTTGTTCGCCCTGGCCGACGCGGTCACCCGCCGGGAGGACGCCTACCGGGCGGCCGACAAGAAGACCAAGGGCTTCTGGGTGGCGATCCTGGCGGTCTCCTTCGGCTGGGACTTCCTGTTCGGGGTGAACTTCTTCACCGGCATCGGCACCCTGGCCGGCCTGGTCGCCTCGATCGTCTACGTGGTGGACGTCCGCCCGGCGATCCGGGCGCTGACCGGAGGCGGTGGCGGCCGTGGCGGCCGCAGCAACACCGGCCCGTACGGGCCCTGGTAGGCCGGACGACGACGAAGCGAAGGCCCGGGCGGGGGCTCTGAAACCTGGGAGCCCCCGTCCGGGCCTTCGTTCGTGCGCTGCGGGCCGGCCGCCCGTCCCGCGGGCCGTCAGCCGAGGATCAGCTGGACCGGGTTGCGCTCCAGCAGCAGCACCGCGACGTCGTCGGTCAGCGCGCCGCCGTTCAGCTCCTCGACCTCGGCGATGGCGCTGTCGACCAGCCGCCCCCTGGTCAGCCCGGCGGCTTGGTGGTCGCCGACCAGGCCGGCGAGCCCGTCCTGGCCCAGCCGCCGCGACCCGGCCCCGACCCGGCCCTCGATCAGCCCGTCGGTGTAGAGCAACAGCCGCCAGCCGGCCCGGAGTTCGATCTCGTGGGCGGGCCAGGCGGCCTGCCCGTCGTGGCACGGCAGCAGGCCGAGCGCGGGCCCGGCGAGGTCGGCGGGCAGGGTGACCGGCTCGTGGTCGCGGCCGAGCAGCAGCGGCGCCGGGTGCCCGGCGAGGTAGAGCCTGGCCCGTTCGCCGGCACCGAGCGAGTCGAGGCCGTTGCCGGTGCCGCCGGGCTCGATGACGAGCATGCAGAGCGTCGCGAAGATCTCGTCGCTGCGCCGCTCGTGCTCCAGCACGTGCTGGAGGGTGGTGAGCAGGGCCTCGCCGGTGAGGCCGGCGAAGACCAGGGTGCGCCACGCTATCCGGAGCGCGACGCCGAGCGCGGCCTCGTCGGGGCCATGGCCGCAGACGTCGCCGATCACGACGTGGACGGCGCCGTCGTCGGTGCGCACGGCGTCGTAGAAGTCGCCGCCGAGCAGTGCGCGGCGGCGACCGGGGCGGTAACGCCGGGTGAAGGAGAGCCCGGCGCCGTCGAGCAGCGGGGTGGGCAGCAGGTGGCGCTGGAGGCGGGCGTTCTCCTGGCCGCGCAACTCGGCCTCGACCAGGCGGCGCTGGGACTCGTCGGCGCGCTTGCGCTCGACGGCGTAGCGCAGGGCGCGGGCGAGCAGCGGGCCGTCCGTCTCGTGCTTGAGCAGGAAGTCCTGGGCGCCGGCCGCGACGGCGGCCGCTCCGAGTTCGGCCCCGGCGGCGTCGGTGAGCACCACGACCGGGGTGTGCGGGGCCCGGCGGAGCAGTTCGTGCAGGCCCTCCAGTCCGTCGGAGGCGTCGGACGGGTGCGGCAGGTCGGCGGGCGCGGCGAGGTCGAGCAGCACGCAGCCGAACTCGGGGGTGCGGGAGCGCCCGCGCCGGGCCCAGGGCGCGGGCGGGGCGAGCAGTTCGGTGGCCTGGTCGAGGCCGCGGGCCCAGTGGATCTCGATCGAGGTGCCGCTGTCGGCCACCGCTGCCTTGATCAGCTGGGCGTCGGAGGCGTCGTCCTCGATGACCAGCAGCCGCAGCGGTGCGTCGTCGGCGGGACCCTCCGCCGCCGCGGGGCCGCCGGGATCGGAGAGGCGGGACGGGTGGGAGGCGTGCACGGCCCGCGCGCGGGGGTGGGGTATCGGGGGAGCCGCCAGGCCCGGACCGGTCGCGGCGCGGTTGCGGGCACGACCGACGGGGGCGCCGTCATGGGCGCCCGGCAGGTCCGCGGCAGCAGGTGCCCGCCCGTCTCCCGTTGCGGGCATCGGTGGTTCCTCCCTTTCCCCGACTGCGTAACGGTCGGCGTCCGTCCGCAGTGCCCGCCTGGCACCGCGCGTCGGGGAACTTCTCGCGACCATAACGTGGTCTCCGGGGATTTCTCTGGCCGACCGGCGCCGTTGTGGCTCTTGCCACGCCGGTGGCGGTGTGGTGACTGGACTCGGACGACGGCCCGGTTTCCCGTCCCGGCGGCTGCCGGGCGGACCGGGGAAGGGGAGTGGTGGCGGTGGAGCGGATCATCCTGCTGGAGGGTGACATCACGGAGCAGGCGGTGGACGTGGTGGTGAACGCCGCCAACTCGTCCCTGCTGGGCGGTGGCGGGGTGGACGGCGCGATCCACCGCGGGGGCGGGCCGCAGATCCTGGAGGAGTGCCGCCGGCTGCGCGCCTCGCACTGGGGCAAGGGGCTGCCCACCGGGCGCGCGGTGGCGACGACGGCCGGACGGCTGCCCGCCCGGTGGGTGGTGCACACCGTCGGGCCGGTGTACCGGGCGGAGGAGTACGGGGAGCGGGCGGAGCTGCTGGCCTCCTGCTATCGCGAGTCGCTGCGCACCGCGGCGGGGCTCGGCGCGCGCACGGTGGCCTTCCCCGCCGTGTCGGCCGGGATCTACGGCTGGCCGCCGGCGGACGCGGCCCGGATCGCGCTCGGCACCGTCGCGGAGGTGCTGGACGGCGGTGAGGCGGAGGCGGGCGCGGGGCTGGCGGAGGTGCGGTTCGTGCTGTTCGGGTCGGAGATGTACGAGGTGTTCGAACGGGCCCGCCGGGAACTGCCCGGGCGGAAGGGCTGACGAGGGACTGGGCACGGCACGCGCCGGGCGGCGTGTGGTGCCGTCGCTCGGCCGGGTCCATGGTGGCGTGTCGAGGCGTCAACACGCCAGAGATATTCGATAACTCGTTCGAGTGAATGCATCGGGTCGCTCACCAGCTCCCGCGCGCACCGCCCGGCACCGTCCGTAACTGTCGGCACCGCCCGTAACCGCCGGCACCAGGCCGACGCCCCGTACGGCGCCTGCGGGGAGAGCGCCTACGGAGAGAGCGCCGACCAGGGCACCGTGACCTCGCCCTGCCGCCACCGGCCGCGCGCGTCCACCAGCGGCCAGCTGCCCGCCAGCGCCGTGCAGGCCGCCACCCAGCGCTGCCGCGCCCCGAACGCCCCGTACGGCGCGGCCGCCGCCCAGGCCCGGTCGAAGTCGGCCAGGAAGGCGTGCACGGGACGCCCCGGCACGTTGTGGTGGATCAGCGCCTTCGGCAGCCGCTCGGCCAGGTCGGAGGGCCGGCCCAGGCCGCCCAGCCGGGCCGCGAAGGTCACCGTCCGCGGCCCCTCGGGGCCGAGCGCGACCCAGACGTGCCGCCGCCCGATCTCGTCGCAGGTGCCCTCCACCAGCAGCCCGTCCGGGGCGAGCCGGGCGCACAGCCGCTCCCAAACCCCGGCCACCGCCGACTCGTCGTACTGCCGCAGCACGTTGGCCGCCCGGATCAGCAGGGCCGGCGCGCCGCCGTCCAGCGGCACCTCGAAGCCGCCGCGCCGGAAGGTGAGCAGCGGCGGCTCGGCGTACGGCAGCGCGGCGGCGACCCGCTCCGGCTCGATCTCGATCCCGACCACCCGGACGTCAGGACGCACCGTGCGCAGCCGCCCGGCCAGCTCGACGGCCGTCCACGGCGCGGCGCCGTAGCCCAGGTCCACCGCGACCGGCGGGCGCTCGGCGGCGCGCAGCGAGCGGCCGAGGGCGTGGGCGATCCAGCGGTCCATCCGGCGCAGCCGGTTGGTGTTGGTGGTGCCCCGGGTGACCGTCCCCACCGGGCGCCCGGTCCGTCCGCGGGCGGGCGCGGCAGGCGCGGCGGTCGCGGGGTCGAAGGAGGCAGCCATGCCCAGAAGGGTAGTCGGGCCGCCGACCGCACCGTGCTGACCTGGGACGATGCCGGCCGTCCCGGCCGGTGGGCCGGGGCGGGAATGCCGGACCCGGTCCGTGTGGTTGGCACCCTGTTGGTGATGTGTGCCCGGACGGGGCAGCGCACACCGGACAACGGGCGGTCCGGCGCGGACCGCCTAGACGGGCCGCACAGAGGAGGCTTCAGCCAGGTGATCCAGCACCCCGTCCGTTCGGTACGCCGTGCCCAGCCCGCCGCCCCCGCGCGCGGCAGGCTCCAGTCGCTCGTCCCCGGCCGCCGCCGCCCGCGCCGGATAGCGATGCTGAGCGTCCACACCTCGCCGCTGCACCAGCCGGGCACCGGGGACGCCGGCGGGATGAACGTCTACATCGTCGAGCTGGCCAAGCGCCTGGCCGAGCTGAACATCGAGGTCGAGGTGTTCACCCGCTCGATCTGCTCCGACGACGCGCCGACCGTCGAGCTGGCCCCGGGCGTGCTGGTCCGCCACGTCACCGCCGGGCCGTACGAGGGCCTGGTCAAGGAGGACCTGCCGGCCCAGCTGTGCGCCTTCACCCACGGGGTGCTGCGGACGGAGGCCGGCCACCGGCCCGGCCACTACGACCTGGTGCACTCGCACTACTGGCTCTCCGGGCAGGTCGGCTGGCTGGCCGCGCAGCGCTGGGGGGTGCCGCTGGTGCACACCATGCACACCATGGCGAAGGTCAAGAACGCCGCGCTGGCCGAGGGCGACACGCCCGAGCCCGCGGCCCGGGTGATCGGCGAGACCCAGGTGGTGGAGGCGGCCGACCGGCTGATCGCCAACACCACGGAGGAGGCCGCCGAACTGGCGCTGCACTACGCCGCCAGGCCGGACCAGCTGGCCGTCGTCCACCCCGGGGTCAACCTCGACGTCTTCCGCCCCGGCAGCCCCGACGCGTCCGCCGCCGCGCGGGCCCGGCTGGGCCTGCCGCAGGAGGCCGCGGTGCTGCTGTTCGCCGGCCGGATCCAGCCGCTGAAGGCCCCGGACGTGCTGCTGCGGGCGGTCGCCGCGCTGCTGGGCCGCCGCCCCGAGCTGCGCGAGCGCCTGGTGGTGCCGGTGGTCGGCGGACCGTCCGGCACCGGGCTGGCCCGGCCGGAGAGCCTGCACAAGCTCGCCGCCCAGCTGGGCATCTCCGACGTGGTGCGGTTCCACCCGCCGGTCGGCCAGCCGCAGCTCGCGGACTGGTACCGGGCGGCGACGGCGCTGGTGATGCCCTCGTACAGCGAATCCTTCGGGCTGGTCGCGCTCGAGGCGCAGGCCTGCGGCACCCCGGTGGTGGCGGCCGCGGTCGGCGGCCTGCCGGTCGCGGTGCGGGACGGCGAGACCGGCAGCCTGGTGAACGGCCACGAACCGCTGGAGTGGGCGCTCGCGCTGGAGCCGTACGTCATCGACCGGGAGCTGGTGGCCAGGCGCGGCGAGGCGGCGGCCCGGCACGCGGCGGGCTTCGGCTGGGGCGCCGCCGCGGCGACC
>NZ_MSJQ01000364.1 GCF_014596515.1 Streptomyces sp. CBMA156 | reverse complement strand
GGCCTCGGCGGCGGGCGCGTCCCCGGCCCGGCCGACGGGCAGCCCGTGGGCGCGGGCCAGCGCGCAGATCGCGGCGCTGCCGGCCAGGTCGTGGAAGCCGCCCTCGCAGCTGTCGGCGCTGGGCAGGCCGACGGTCCCGGGGACGGGCAGGAAGCAGATCTCGCCGGTGCCGCCGGAGAAGCCCCGGCGCAGCCGCCCGTCCAGGATGACGGCGGCGCCGACGCTGTGGCCGAGCCAGAGCAGGACGAAGGTGTCGCGGTCGCGCGCGGCACCGACCCGGTACTCGGCCCGCCCGGCCAGGTTGACCTCGTTCTCCAGGATCACCTCGGTGCCGGGCAGCTCGCGCAGCGCGCCGAGCAGTCCGGTGTGCCAGCCGGGGAGCTTGCCGGTGTTCTGCAGCCGCCCGGTGGCCGGGTCGACCAGGCCGGGGGCGCCGACCGCGACGGTGTGCAGCCGGTCGACGCCGACGCCGCGCGCGGTCTCCAGCAGGGTGGCGACGATCGTGCCCGCGGTGTCCGGCCCGCCGCCGTCCTCGACCGGGACCTCGGCGGTGGCGAGGCTGCGCCCGGCCAGGTCGGCGACGACCAGGCTGACGCCGCCGGAGCGGACGTCGAAGGCGGCGATGTGGGCCCGGGAGGCGACCAGCGCGTAGAGCCTGGCGTTGGGGCCGCGCCGCTGCTCCCCGCGCTCCCCGACGACGGCCACCAGGCCGGTGCGCTGGAGGCGTTCGAGCAGGTCGGCGACGGTCGGCCGGGACAGGCCGGTGAGGTCGCGCAGCTCGGTCGCGGTCAGGGGGCCCTGTTCGAGCAGGAGGTTGAGCGCCAGCCGGTCGTTGATCGCCCGGGCGGTGCTCGGCGTTGCCGTACGCGCGGTGGTCATGGAGGTTCATCCTTCCAGAGCGTTTCTATCAGGGTCCCTTCCTGATAATTTATCGCCATCACAGGGCACTGTCGCGCCCCCACCACGCGACCGGGAGGGAACACCGAATGAGCGGGACCACCGCACCACCACCGCCGGAGCCGCTGACCGCACCACGCCGGGCCCGGGCGAGCATCGCCCTGGTCTTCTGCGTCCACGGGGCCGTCAGCGGCAGCTTCGTCACCCGCATCCCGTGGATCCAGGACCGCCTCGACCTCTCCACCGGCCAGCTCGGCCTGGCCCTGGTCATGCCCGCCATCGGCTCCTCCCTCGCCATGCCGCTGGCCGGCCGCTTCGTGCACCGCTACGGCGGCCGGGCCGCGGTGCGCGGACTGATCTCGCTCTGGTGCCTCGCCCTCGCCCTGCCCGCCCTCGCCCCCTCGCTGCCGGTGCTGTGCGCGGTGCTCCTGGTGTACGGCGCCACCGCCGGGATGGCGGACGTCGCGATGAACGCGCAGGGCGTGGAGGTCGAGGAGCGGCTCGGCCGCTCGATCATGTCCGGCCTGCACGGGATGTGGAGCGCGGGCGGCCTGCTGGCCTCCGGTTTCGGCATCCTCGCCGCCCACCTGGACCTGGACGCCAGGATCCAGCTGGCCGTCACCGCGCTGGTGCTGCTCGCCCTCGCCCAGCCCGTCTGCCGCGGCCTGCCCGACATCCGGGCACACGAGGGCGCGGAGGAGCCGCCCCGGTTCGCGCTGCCGCCGCGCAGCTCGCTGGTGATCGGGCTGGTCGGCTTCTGCGCGGTGTTCGCCGAGGGCGCCTCGATGGACTGGAGCGGCGTCTACCTGCGGGACGTCACCGGCGCCTCGGCGACCGTCGCCGCCGCCTCGTACACCGCGTTCTCCCTCACCATGGCCGTCAGCCGGCTCGCCGGGGACGCGGCGATCCGCCGCCTCGGCGCCGTCCGCGCCACCCGCATCGGCGGCGCCGTCGCCACCGTCGGCGGCCTGCTGGTGGTCGCCGCCGACAGCCCGGCGCTGGCCATCCCCGGGTTCGCCCTGATCGGCGTCGGCATCGCGGTGATCGTCCCGCTCGCCTTCGCCGCGGCCGGCCGGATCGGCACCAACCCGAGCCAGGCCATCGCGGGCGTCGCCACCGTCACCTACACCTCGGGCCTGGTCGCCCCCGCGATCATCGGCGCGCTCGCCCAGGCCACCTCGCTGACCGTCTCCTTCGGCCTGGTCACCGCCCTCACCTGCGCCCTGCTGCTGAGCGCCGGGGCGCTGCGGCTGGCCGAACGGAATTCCACCGGGGAGAACGTGACCGCAATGTCACCGGAAAAGCCTTCCGGAAAAGATCTCTCTTCGATATGATCGTGAATTCCCGAGGGAATTCCCCGCTAAGGTCTCGAACCGCCGGGCGCAGCCGCGCCCGGCGGTTTTTTCGTGCCCCGACTCCGTGCCCCCGCGAGAGGGATTCCCCGTGTGCTACGACCCGGACGCCGCCCCGCCCGCCTTCAGCCCCGCCCTGTGGCCCCTGGCCGAGGCCGCCCCACTCACCCTGACCTCGGCCGACGGCACCGAATTCGGCGCCTTCCTGGCCCGCCCCGAGGTCGCCACCGGACCGGGCGTACTCGTCCTGCCGGACAACCGGGGCCTCTCCCCGTTCTACCGGCACACCGCCGCCCGGCTCGCCGAACAGGGCCACCCGGCCCTCGTCCTCGACTATTACGGACGCACCGCCGGAGCCTTCCCGGAAAAGCGCCCGGCGGAATTCGGCGAACTGCCCGGCCTGCTCCCCCACCTGCTCGCGCTCACCCCCGGGGGCCTGGACGCCGACCTCACCGCCGCGCTGGAGCGGCTGCGCGCCGTCGGGCCGGCCGAGGTGGTCGCGCTCGGCTTCTGCTTCGGCGGCCGGCAGGCCTTCCGCGCCGCCGCCCCGCGCTTCGGCCTGGCCGGCGTGGTCGGCTACTACGGCTACCCGGACACCCTCGCCGGCGCCCCGGGGCCCACCCAGCTGGCCGGGGAGCTGACCGCCCCCGTCCTCGCGTTCTGGGGCGGCGCCGACGAGCACATCCCGGCCGCCGCCGTCGCGGCCTTCGACGCGGCGCTCACCGCGGCCGGCTGCCCGCACGAGTTCGTCAGCTATCCGGGTGCACCGCACAACTTCTTCGAGCACGCCGCGGTCGAACACGCCGGGGCGGCCCTGGACTCGTGGCAACGTCTGCTGCGCTTCCTCGCCCGGCCGCACTGACCCGCCCCAGACCGCACTCAATCCCCCTTTCACGGAGGTCGACCCGATGTCCCGTCGAACCCGCCTCTCCGCCACCACCGCACTCACCGCCGCCGTCCTCGCCACCGCCGCGGTGGCCCTCACCGCCCCGCCCGCCGCCGCGGCCGACTTCGGCCCCGCCGAGATCCGCACCGGGGGCTACCCGGGGCCGGCCGACCTCTGTCTGGAGGTCGCCGACTGGCGCACCGACGACGGCGCCCCGGTCCGGATCTGGACCTGTACCGGCGGCGACAACCAGAAGTGGACCCAGACCGACCGGGGCTGGATCAACCGGCACAGCGGCAAGTGCCTGGAGATTCCGGCCTTCAGCACCACCTGGGGCACCCAGGCCGACCAGTGGACCTGCAACGGCGGCGACAACCAGAAGTGGAGCGACCCGCCCGCGAGCCACCCCGGCACCCCGCGCCGGATCGTGAACGGCCACAGCGGCCTGGTGCTCGACGTCGCCGGCGGCCGGATCGCCGACGGCACCCCGGTGATCCAGTGGGAGTACCAGGCCGGCGCCAACCAGTTCTGGCACTACAACCCGGCGAAGGACCCGTACAGCTGAGCCGCCGCCCGGGCCGGGGCGGGGGCGCGCGCGGGCACCGGTTACGCTTCGCCGGTGTCCGAGCCCGATGCCGCCCCCGCACCTCCCGCCGCGACCCGGCCGCCCGCCGGCGCGCCGCGTTCACCGTGGTGGCGGTTCGCGCTGCTGGTGGCGGTGCTCGCGGCGACGGCCGGGTCGCTGCTGCTGTGGAGCCCGACGCAACTGCTGTCCGACGGACTGGCGGACCGGATGCCGGTGTACTGGTCCGGCCCGCTGTTCGCGCTGGTCTACGCGGTGGGGACGCTCGCCTTCGTGCCCCGGCCGGCGCTGAACGCGGCGGCCGGGCTGCTGCTCGGCATCCAGCAGGGCGTGGCGCTGGCGGTGCTCGGCACCACGCTCGGCGCCGCCCTCGCCTTCGCGCTCGGCCGGGGCCTCGGCCGCGACGCGCTCCGCCCGTACCTGCGCGGGAAGGTGCTCGGCTCGCTGGACCGTCGGTTCACCGAACAGGGCTTCCGCAGCGTGCTGGTGCTGCGGCTGCTGCCCGGCATGCCGTTCCAGGCGGCCAACTACGGCGCGGCGTTCTCCGGGGTCCGTTTCCTGCCCTTCGTGGTCGCCACCGCGGTCGGTGTGGTGCCGACCACGGCGGTGTACGTCACGGCGGCGGCCAGCGCGGGCCGGCCCGGCTCGGCGGCGTTCCTGCTGTCGGCGGGGGTGATCGCGCTGCTGGTGCTGGGCAGCGTGGTGGGGCTCTGGCGGACGGCCCGGGCCCGCGGCCGGACCGCGGCGGGCTGAACCACCCCACCGGCCCGGCGCCGCAAAATCGTTCGCGCCCCCGGTCACGGGAGGCCAGGATGGCGCGCATGACCGAACTCGACCCGCGGGTGGACCCGCCGATGACGGCCGACGAGGCCGCCACCCTGACCGCCTTCCTCGACTACCACCGCGGCACGCTCGCGCTCAAGTGCGCGGGCCTGACCGACGACCAGCTGCGGCTGCGCTCCGTCCCGCCGTCCAACCTCTCGCTGCTGGGCCTGGTCCGGCACATGGCGGAGGTGGAGCAGTACTGGTTCCAGTGCGTCCTGCTCGGCCAGGAGATCACCGACCGCTTCTGCACCCAGGAGAACGAGGACGGCGACTTCGACGACGTCGACACCGCCGACGCCGCGGCCGACTTCGCCGTCTGGCAGGCCGAGATCGAGGCCGCCCGCCGCGCGGTCGAAGGCCTGCCGCTGGACACCGTCGGCAAGAGCCCGCGCCGCGGGCAGCCGGTGACGCTGCGCTGGATCCTCGCCCACATGGTCGAGGAGTACGCGCGACACAACGGCCACGCGGATCTTCTGCGCGAGTTGGTCGACGGCTCGACCGGCGAGTGAACCGACGGGTGAAATCGTTTCCGCATTGTTGACAGAAGGTCAATTACCCGGTGACCGCGACCGATAAGGTCAACGCGCGCAACCGTACGGTACGGCGCCGCGTCAATGAGGAGTGCCCGGGTTCGCCCGGGTTTCCGGCGCGGCACGACTCGTACGGGGGTCGCGAGCGGGCACGGGACCGGTGAACAGTGCGATACTCGGACAGTTCCGACGAGTGGATGACGTGTCAAGAACGGCACCCACCCCCGGGGGACCAGGACGGGACGAGGCAGGGAGGCGCGGCATGGGAGCACTTCGCGACGAGCACCACAACGGGTGGCTGATGCCCTCGGGACACTACCCGGCCGCGGTGTACGACGACGAGTGGGTCGACCAGGAGACGGTTCCGGCCGCCCCCGCGCCCACCAAGATCGTCTCCCTGCGGCCGACGGGGTTCGAGGCGGCCCGGACGGTCGGTGAGCACATCCGGGCGAGCACCCCGGTGGTCATGGACCTCACCGAGATGGCGGAGGCCGAGGCCAAGCGCATGGTCGACTTCGCCTCCGGACTGATCTTCGGCACCCAGGGCGGCATCGAGCGGATCGCCAAGAGGGTCTTCCTGCTCACCCCGGCCGACGTCGAGGTCATGGTGATCGACCGCCCGATGGACGACACCGGCTTCTACAACCAGAGCTGAGCCGCCGCCGCCCCGCGGCCGACAGCGGCAACCCCCGGAACCGGGGACGGTACACCCACCGTCTCCGGTTTTTTGCTGCCCTCCCGCCGCGGCTCCACGCGTCACCTGAGATCCCGGACATATGAATGAGACATGGATGTCTCACATGAACTAGAATCGGCGCATGGCCACCGATCGCGACACCGTCCTGGAAGCCGCCGTCGGTGTGCTCTCCCGCCGCCCGACCGCCCACCTGGACGAGATCGCGCGCGCCGCCGGCATCAGCCGCGCCACGCTGCACCGGCTCTTCCCCGGTCGCGACGCGCTGATCCGCGAGGTCGGCCTGCTCGGGCTGCGCCGGTTCGCCGCCGCCCTGGACACCGCCGAGGTCGAGGAGGGCGACGCCGAGGCGGCCCTGCGCCGCCTGGTGGACGCCGCCGTCCCGGACGCCATGCTCTGCGCCTTCCTGGCCGGCGAGAACCAGCTCTACGAGCACGACGACATCAACGACCTCTGGGAGGGTCAGATCGCCCGGCTGCACACGCTCTTCCTGCGCGGTCAGCAGCAGGGCGTGTTCCGCATCGAGCTGAGCGCCGCCTGGCTGAGCGAGGCCTTCTTCGATCTGGTGGCCGGCGTCGGCTGGTCCATCCAGGACGGCCGGCTCGCCCCGCGCGACGCCGCCTTCTCGCTCGCCGAGCTGTTCCTCGGCGGCGCGCTGCGCAGACCGGACGCCCGCACCGCCACCCCCGTTCCATCCGCCCCCGGCACCACCGACCCCAGCACCGCAGCCCACAGCACCTCCACCCACAGCACCGCCGACCACAGGCCGGACACCGATAAACCATGAACACCCTGACCGCCCGCCAGCGCTGGACCGGCCTCGCCGTCCTCGTCCTGGCCGTGACCGTGGTCGCCCTGGACGCGACCGTGCTCTCCCTCGCCATCCCGTCGATCAGCGAGACGCTGCGCCCCAGCGGCACCCAGCTGCTCTGGATCGGCGACTCCTACTCCTTCGTACTGGCCGGACTGCTGGTCAGCATGGGCGCCCTGAGCGACCGGATCGGCCGCAAGAAGCTGCTGCTGGCCGGGTCCGCCGCCTTCGGCGTCGCCTCGCTGCTGGCCGCCTACGCGCCGAGCCCGGGCTGGCTGATCCTGGCCCGCGCACTGCTCGGCGTCGCCGGGGCGACGATCATGCCCTCCACGCTCTCGCTGATCCGCAGCCTCTTCCCCGACGACCGGGAGCGGGCCACCGCGATCGGCATCTGGGGCGCGGCCGCCACCGCCGGCGCCGCGCTCGGGCCCGTGGTCGGCGGGGTGCTGCTGGAGCACTTCTGGTGGGGTTCGGTGTTCCTGCTGAACATCCCGGTGCTGATCCTGCTGCTGGTGTTCGGCGCCTGGCTGCTGCCGGAGTCCAGGGACCCGAAGCCCGGCCGCTGGGACGTGCTGAGCGTGCTGCTGTCGCTGGCCGGTGTGATCGGCGTGGTCTACGCGATCAAGGAGGCCGCCGCACACGGCGTGGACCGCTGGGACGTACCGGTCACCTTCGTGCTGGGCGCCGCCGCGCTGTTCGTCTTCGTCCGCCGCCAGCTGCGGCTGGAGACCCCGCTGCTCGACGTCAGGCTCTTCCGCGACCGGCGGTTCACCGCGGCCGTCTCGGCCTCGCTGATCTCCCTGGTCGGGCTCTCCGGCGTGATCTTCGTGGTCTCCCAGTACCTCCAGCTGGTGCGCGGCTACCAGCCGCTCCAGGCGGGCCTGGCCGAGCTGCCGGCCTTCGCCGGCTCGGTGGCCGGTGGCCTGCTGACCGCCCGGATCGCCCGGCGCTTCGGCGCCCGCAGGGCGCTGACCGCCTGTCTGCTCGCCATGGGGCTGGGCGTCGGCGTACTCGGCTGGCTCCAGCAGGACACCACCTACCTGCTGCTGGCCGTGTCCTTCCTGGTGGTCGGAACGGCCGAGGGCGTGGTCTACACGCTCGGCGCCGACCTGGTGCTGGGCACCGCGCCCGCCGACAAGGCCGGCGCCGCCTCGGCGGTCTCCGAGACCGCGTACGAGCTGGGCACCGCGCTCGGCATCGCGCTGGTCGGCTCGGTGGTCGGCACGATCTACGCCGGCGGGCTGGTCGTCCCCGCCGGGGCCTCCGCGGAGACCGCGGCCCGGGCCGGCGAGTCCCTCGGGGCCGCCGTGGAGACGGCGAACGGGCTGCCGGCCGACCTGGCGCAGCCGCTGCTGGCGAGCGCGAGGGACGCCTTCGTGCACGGCATGAACAGCGCCGGGCTGCTCGCCGGGGCCCTGCTGGTCGGCGCGGCCGTCCTGGCCTGGCGCCTGCTGCGCGGCCTGTCCGCCCCGACGGCGGCGGAGCCGGTCGAGGTCGCCGCACCGGAGAAGGCCGACGCGTAGCCCGGACCCGAGAAGGCCCGGAAGCCCGGAAACCCTGAGAACGGCCGTTCCCCCGGAGGGAACGGCCGTTCTCGTCCACGGAGCGTTCGTTCTCTACGAGGCCCCGAAGGGGAGTTCCAGCTCGGCCCAGACCACCTTGCCGTCCCGGGTGAGCCGACTGCCCCAGCGCTGGGCCAGCTCGCTGACCAGGAACATCCCGCGCCCGCCCTCGTCCTGCTCGGCGAAGGGGCGCAGCTGCGGGGCCTGCCCGCCGGCGTCGGCGACCTCCACGGTGAGCACCCGGTCGCGGAACAGCCGCAGCCGGCGCGGGGCGTCGGCGTGCAGCAGGGCGTTCGTGACCAGTTCGCTGACCAGCAGTTCGGCGTAGTCGGTGAGCGCGGCCAGGCCCCAGGCGTCCAGGGTGGCGCGGGTGAAGCGGCGGGCCGTGCCGGGCAGCCGGCCGCCGCCGCTGAGCGGCAGGGTGGCGATCCGGTCGGCGGGCAGCGGCAGCACCCGGGCCATGATCATCGCGATGTCGTCCTCGGTGCCGTCGGTGACCAGCGCCCCGAGCACGGCGTCGCAGCTCTCCTCCAGGGTCCGGCCCGGCCCGGCCAGGGTGCGGGCGAGCCGGTCGATCCCGGCGTCCAGGTCCTGGCCGCGCCGCTCGACCAGGCCGTCGGTGTAGAGCGCCACCATGCCGCCCTCGGGGATGGTGAACTCGATCGACTCGAAGGCCACCCCGCCGACGCCCAGCGGCACCCCCGGCGGCACGTCCACGACGGAGGCGGTGCCGTCGGGGGCGACCCGCACCGGCGGCAGGTGCCCGGCCGAGGCGACCTGGACGGTGTGCTCCAGCGGGTCGTACACCGCGCAGATGCAGGTGGCGAACTGGCCCTCGCCGATTCCCGAGGCGGTCTCGTCCAGCCGGGTGAGGACCTGCTCGGGCGGCATGTCGAGGGTGGCCAGGGTCCTGGCGACGGTGCGCAGCTGGCCCATCGTGGCGGCGGCCCTGATGCCGTGGCCCATCACGTCGCCGACCACCAGGGCGACCCGCCCGCAGGACAGCGGCACCACGTCGAACCAGTCGCCGCCGACCTCGCTGACCACGCTGCTGGGCAGGTAGCGGTAGGCGATCTCCAGGCCGAGGGTGCGGTGCACCTCCTGCGGCAGCAGGCTGCGCTGGAGGGTGAGCGCGGTCTCCCGCTCGCGCCGGTAGAGCCGGGCGTTGTCGAGCGCCAGCGCGGTGCGGGCGACGAGTTCCTCGGCGAGGGCGACGTCGGCGGCGGTGAACGGCTCGGGGTTGCGCATCCTGATGAACTCGGAGCCGCCGAGCACCATGCCCCTGGCGGTGATCGGCACCATCAGGTACGAGTGGATGCCCGCCGCCATCCCGGGCGCCACCCGGTCCTCGCTGGCCACCAGTCCGCGCAGCGCCTCCTCGTCCACGTGGGCGCGCAGCAGCGGCTTCCCACTGCGCAGGCACTGGACGTAGCTGCGGTCGGGTGAGTACTCGGAGGTTTCGCCGACGATGTCCACGGCGCTCGCGAGGCCGGTCTCGTAGGACTCCCCGACGGCGACGGCGCGCAGCGTGATGGTCTTGTCGGAGGGGACCGCGGTGGGCTCGGCGCCGCGCAGCACCGGCTCCAGCAGGTCGACGGTGGCGAAGTCGGCGAACTTCGGGACGACGGCCTCGATCAGTTCCTCGGCGGTGCGCTGGAGGTCGAGGGTGGTGCCGATCCTGGCGGTCGCCTCGGCGATGGTGGCGAGCCGCTCCTGGGCCTTGGCGGCGCGGGCCTCGGCCTGGAAGCGCTCGGTGACGTCGATGATCGAGGAGCAGACCCCGAAGATCCGGCCGGTGGAGTCCTCCAGCCGGAAGTAGGAGGCGGACCAGGCGCGGTCCCGCGTGGGGTCGCCGGGGACCCGGCCGTGCGAGCGGGCGTCCACCACGGGTCTGCCGGTCTTCAGCACCTGGCGCATGATCTGTTCGATCTCGCTGCTGTTGATGCCGGGGAGCACCGCCGATATCCGGCGGCCGAGGTGGGCGGCCACCGGCACGCCGTTCATCAGGGCCAGCGACTCGTTGATCCGGACGTAGCGCAGCCCGGTGTCGTAGACGGCCATGCCGATCGGTGAGCGGTCGAAGACGCCGTCCAGCACCGCGAGGTCGGCCTCGACGGCGTGCAGGGCGCGGGTGTCGGAGGCGGTGGCGAGCAGCAGCAGGGTGCCGGCCGGGCCGGCGATGGGGTAGGTGCGGAACTCCAGGTCGACCTGGTGGCCGTCGCGGTGGCGCACCGGGAAGACGCCGGACCACCCGGGGCCGCCCATGATCCGCTGGAACAGGCCGAGCACCTCGGTGCGGTCGGACTCGTCGGTGAGCAGCTGGGCGGCGTGGCTGCCGACGGCCTCCTCGGCGGGGTAGCCGAGCAGGGCCTCGGCGTCCTCGCTCCAGTGCAGGATCAGTCCGTCGTCCTGGAGCAGGGCCGTCGCGAGCGGGACGAGGCGGTGGCCTTCGGGACGTTCGCCCCCGGGGCGTGCGGGGTCGTCGCCCGGTGCCGGGCCGGCGGCGTCGGTCGCGTCCCACTCGTGTCCGTGCATGATCAGGCAGCACCCCGGTTCGGCTCGTGCCCGGCCGGGGTGGGCCTCGCGGTCGGTGCCGGCCGGGGTTCTTCTCCAGACTGCACGGACATCGGCCGCCCGGCGACCCCTTGGTCAGGGGGCGTCCGGCCGCTCCGGGTGTACGGGCGTCATGGGCGTACCGGCCGCAGCGTACTCTCCAGAACGCCCGCCCACTGCCGGATCACCCCGGAACGTCGGTGGCTGTCGTCGGTGAGCAGGTTGGCGAGGCCGAGACCGCGGGCGAGGTCCAGCGTGGCCTGCACCGATTCGCGCACTCCGGGGCGGCTCTCGTCGGCGTCCAGGAACTCGACGGCGGCCCGGTGGGCCTCCCTCCCGACGTGTCCTTCCAGGGCGACGATCCGCTCGCGCAGCGCCTCCTCGGTGGCCGCGGCGGTCCACAGGTGCAGGGCGGCCCGGAACAGCGGTCCGGTGTAGAGGCGCACGATCATGTCGACGACGGCCCCGGTGCGGTCGGGCCCGGCGGCCGGCAGCGCGTCCGCGTGGGCGCGGACGGCGGCCAGCCGCTCGGCGGTGACGTGCTCGACGGCCGCGGTGAAGAGGCCCTCGCGGGTCGGGAAGTGGTGCTGGGCCGCGCCCCGGGAGACCCCGGCCCGCTCGGCGACCACGGTGACGGTGGAGCCGTGCCAGCCGAGTTCGGCCAGGCAGTCCACGGCCGCCGCGAGCAGCCGGGCCCTGGTCGCTCGGCTGCGGTCCTGCTGGGGGGTGCGGGTGGCGGGGTGGCTGGTCATGGCGGCGGGCGGTTCCTGTTCCGGTCGGGGCGCGGCGGGTTCCGGTCGGCGCGCGGCGGGAGCATCCGCCGCGGCGGGAAGATCCTCACAGACGCGCGCCGGTCTTCGACCGCCGGGGCGGCCCCGGCCGGTCAGCGGACGGCGGCGCGCCCGGCCTCGCGGGCGCGCAGTTCGCGGCGGAGGATCTTGCCGGCCGCGGACTTGGGGACGGCGTCCACGAACTCCACCGCGCGGACCTTCTTGTAGGGGGCGACCTGTCCGGCGACGTACCCGGCGACCTCCTCCTCGGTCAGCGCGCTGCCCGGGGCGCGGACCACGAAGGCCTTGGGGCACTCGGTGCCCTCGGCGTCCGGGACGCCGATCACGGCGGCGTCGGTGATCTGCGGGTGGCCGAGCAGCACGGCCTCCAGTTCGGCGGGGGCGACCTGGTAGCCCTTGTACTTGATCAGCTCCTTGACCCGGTCGACGATGTGCAGGTAGCCGCGCTCGTCCACGAAGCCGACGTCGCCGGTGTGCAGCCAGCCCTCGGCGTCGACCACCGCGGCGGTCTCGGAGGGGCGGCCGAAGTAGCCCTTCATCACCTGGGGGCCGCGGATCAGCAGCTCGCCGCGCTCGCCGGGCCCGAGGTCGCCGTCGGTGCCGTCCAGGGCGGTGACCCGCAGCTCGGTGGAGGGGACCATCCGGCCGACCGAGCCGGGCGAGGGGTCGCTCTCCTGCGGGGAGACGATGTGGCTGACCGGGGAGAGTTCGGTCATGCCGTAGCCCTGGAGCAGGTGCGGCAGGCCGAGGCGCCGGGCGCAGGCGTCGGCGAGTTCGCGGTCCAGAGGGGCGGCGGCGCACAGCAGGTACTCGACCGAGGAGAGGTCGTACTCGTCCACGATCGGGTGCCTGGCCAGCGCGAGGGCGATCGGCGGGGCCACCACCAGGGCCTGGACCCGGTGGTCCTGGATCGTGCGGCAGAACTGCTCCAGGTCGAAGCGGGGCAGCACGACCACGGTGGCGCCGCAGCGCAGCGGCTGGTTGAGCAGCGCGGCCAGGCCGTAGATGTGGAAGAACGGCAGGACGGCGAGCACCCGTTCGCCCTCGGCGGGGTGGTAGAGGGCGTCGCACTGGGCGAGGTTGGTGGCGATCGAGCGGTGGGTGAGCATCACGCCCTTGGGCAGGCCGGTGGTGCCGCTGGAGTACGGCAGGACGGCGATGTCCTGCGCCGGGTCGATGGCGACCTCGGGGGCGGGGCCGGTGGCGGCGAGCAGGTCGGTGAGCGAGCGGTGGCCCTCGGCGCCGTCCAGAAGGATGATCTCGGCCAGCGGGCGGCCCTGTTCGGCGAGCAGTTCGGCGGCCGCACGGGCGGTCGAGAGGAAACGGGCGACGGTGACCAGCCAGCGGGCGCCGCTGTCGCGCAGTTGCCCGGCCAGGTCGGTGGGAGTGGCGAAGGAGGAGACGGTGGTGATGGTGGCGCCGGCCCTGGTCGCGCCGTAGTAGGCCATCGGATAGGCGGTCGAGTTGGGGCTGAAGAGGGCGACGACGTCACCGCGGCGCACGCCTGTCTCGGCCAGCCCGGCGGCCACCCGTTCGACGGCGGCGGCGAGTTGGGCGTGGCTGACCTGCGCTCCGGTGACGCCGTCGATCAGGGCCGGCCGGTCTCCGTACCGGGATGCGGCGCCGAGCACCGCCTCGTGGATGGGCAGGTCGACCACGGGGACGTCGGGGAACTCGCTTCGGAACACCAAGGTGAGCCTCCAGTAAGGAAGTTGACGTGGCAACAAAACCGGTGCGCGTTTCGGTGCGGGGCGCGTTCAGGAGCATACGGACAGTCAGGGGTCTGGCTCGGCCATTGTGGGGAACCGGGGGCGGGCCACGGGTGGCGCGGTTGCTCCCGGGGGGCGCCCGATCGGAGGGCGCGCACCACGGCCGCCCGCCCCCTGGAGCGGCCCGGCCCCTGGATCACCCCCACCGTGCGGCCGCTCCCTCCGCCTCCTCCCCGGCGCTGCCCCGGGCCCCGCCCCCGGGCATACCGGTACCGGCAGGCTCGCTCACCGTCCACCACGGCACCAGTCCACCACAGCGCCGGTCCGCCACGGCACCGGTGCGGCGGGCCGCCGGGGACTCCGTCCGGGTGTTCCCGGAGCGGGCCCTCCCGGACGCGCCGGTCCCCGGCGGCGCTCCGACCGCCACACCGGCCACGAGGACGGCACCGTGCTGCCCGCTCACCCGTCCGCCGGACGGCGGTTCAGTACGACTTCGGCAGCCCGAGGGTGTGCTGGGCGACGTAGTTCAGCACCATCTCCCGGCTGACCGGGGCGACCCGGCCGACCCGGGTGGCGGCCAGCAGCGCGCCGAGCCCGTACTCCTGGGTCAGGCCGTTGCCGCCGAGGGTCTGCACCGCCTGGTCGACGGTACGGGCGGCGGCCTCCCCGGCGGCGTACTTGGCCATGTTGGCGGCCTCCCCGGCGGCCAGGTCCTCGCCCGCGTCGTAGAGCAGCCCGGCCTTCTGGGTCATCAGCCGGGCCAGCTCGATCTCCACCGCGCACTGGGCCAGCGGGTGGGCCAGGCCCTGGTGGGCGCCGATCGGGGTGGACCAGACGGTGCGGGTCTTCGCGTACTCGACGGCCTTGCCGAGGGCCTGGCGGGCGAGGCCGAGCGAGAACGCGGCGGTGAGGACGCGCTCGGGGTTGAGGCCGGCGAACAGCTGGAGCAGGCCCGCGTTCTCGTCGCCGACCAGGGCGTCGGCGGGCAGCCGCACGTCGTCCAGGAACACCTGGAACTGCTTCTCGGGGGCGACGAGTTCCATCGGGATCGCCCGGTACTCGAAGCCGGGGGTGTCGCGCGGGACGACGAACAGGCAGGGCTTCAGCTTGCCGGTGCGGGCGTCCTCCGTACGGGCCACGAACAGCACCGCGTCGCAGTGGTCGATGCCGGAGACGAAGACCTTGCGGCCGGTCAGCAGCCAGTCCTCGCCGTCCCTGCGGGCGACGGTGGATATCCGGTGGGAGTTGGACCCGGCGTCCGGTTCGGTGATGCCGAAGGCCATCCTGCGGCTGCCGTCGGCCAGGCCGGGCAGCCAGTGGCGCTTCTGCTCCCCGGTGCCGTAGCGGGCGATCACGGTGCCGCAGATCGCCGGGGAGACGATGAGCAGCAGCAGTGGGCAGCCGGCGGTGCCGAGTTCCTCCAGGACGATGGCGAGGTCGGTGATGCCGCCGCCCCCGCCGCCGTACTCGGCCGGCAGGTTGACGCCGAGGTAGCCGGCCCGGCCGGCGTCCGCCCACAGTTCGTCGGCGGGCTCGCCGGCCCTGGCCTTGGCGAGGTAGTAGGCGGAGCCGTAGCGGCGGCCGAGGTCGCCGACGGCCCGGCGCAGGGCCTGGCGTTCGGGGGTCTCCAGGAGCTGACTGCCGATGGTGGACATGGCGGGTCCTTCCTCAGGCTTCGGTGGGCCGGACGACGGCCAGCAGGGTGCCGGTTTCGACCTGCCGGCCAGGGGTGACGCGCAGTTCGACGAGGGTGCCGTCGGCGGGGGCGGCGACGCGGTGCTCCATCTTCATCGCCTCCAGCACCAGCAGCGGCCGGCCGGCGGTGACGGCGTCCCCGACGGCGGCGGTGACCCGGACGACGGTGCCGGGCATCGGGGCGAGCAGCGCGCCGGGGTCGGTGCGGACGACGGGGTCGGGGAAGCGCGGCAGGGCGGTGAGCGCGGTGCCGCCGGCCGGGGTGTCGACGTACACCCGGTCGCCGTACCGGGCGACGCGGTAGGTGCGCCGCAGGCCGCCCTCGGACAGCACCACCCGGTCCGGCGCGGACTCGACGAGTTCGGTGTCCGGGTGGTCCTCGGCCGCCAGGCCGGTGCGGGTGAGCCGGTAGCGGACGGCCGTCTCGGTGCCGTCCGCGGCCCGGTAGCGCCTGAGCTGCGGCTGGGAGGGCAGGTTGCGCCAGCCGGAGGGGAGGGCGCCGCGGCGGGCGGCGGCGTCGGCGAGGGCGGCGGCCAGCGC
>NZ_MSJQ01000363.1 GCF_014596515.1 Streptomyces sp. CBMA156 | reverse complement strand
CCGGGGCCGGCCCCGGCCGACTGCTGGCGTGGGCCAACACCGTCGCCCTGCGCGAACCGGGCCAGATCACCGCCACCGCCGTCTGCGTGCTGCTGGACCCGGCCAGCGGAGAGCTGCGCTGGGCCCGGGCCGGCCACCTGCCGCCGATCCGGCTCGGCGCGGACGGCGCCGAGGTGCTGCCGCTGCCGCACGGCGTCCTGCTCGGCGCACTGGACGACGCCGCGTACGAGGAGCACACGGCCAGGCTCGACCCGGGCGACGTCCTGCTGCTCTACACCGACGGGCTGGTCGAGCGCAGGGACCGCCCGGTGGAGGAGTCGGTGGAGCAGCTGCTCCGCGCGGCGGGTGCCCCCGGTCCCGACCTGGAGCTGTACCTGGACCGGCTGCTCGAACTCAGCCCCGCCGACACCGACGACGACACCTGCCTGATCGCCGTTCAGACCGAGTAGCCGCCGTCGCCGGGTCTGGGCGTCGCGGCAACGGGACTCGAGCAGTCCCGCGGGCGAGGAGACGCAAAGCATAGAACTGGCGACGCAGTGCTGATTTTCCGGCCGGCTTTCTCCCTAGCGTGGACCTTGCCCGGGGGCCCCGCCCGAATCCGTCATCGGTGGTGCGGGGCGGGGCCCGGTCTCGGTACACCTGCAGTCGCGATCTGCAGCACACAGGACGGGGAACTCGCCATGGCTGGAGACACAACGGCCCGTGCTCTTCGCAGTGGATCAGGAGATCGGGGGTGCACCGCACGACGCCGTGTCGCCGGAGGTGCTTGCGCCGGGCCGGCTTCCTCCGGCCGGCCGGGCACGTCCCGGGCTGACTGCTGACCCCTCTTCCGTAACCGCTCGGCCCGTGTGGCCGGTTCGCCCGGTGAGTGAACCCGCCGCCGGAGAACCGCGGCCATCGATTCCGTCACCGCGCGGATACCGCCACCCACAGGTGCCGGGCAGCTCGGTGTACGGCCTTCCCCCCTGTGGCGACGCCGAGGTCCGTGGAGGTTCCCGCGGGTCCGGGTGCCGCTGTCACAGGTCCGCATCCGACCGCTGACGCCGTCCGACGACGCGTCCGCTGCGCTTCTCGTCGTGCCCCACGGTGGTCCCACCGCTGTTCCACCGCTGTCCTGGTGCTCGGCCGACCGCACTCGTCCACCCCGCCCCACGGCACAGCCGGACCCGGCGGACGGACGGCGCGCTCCGAGAATGCCCCGGCATGGCCACGGACGACCGCCGAACCCCTTCCGACCGTCCTCCAGAGGAGATCCCGCATGCCCACGAAGCGCCATGCACTGCGCGGCCTCACCGCTCTGCTCGCCACGGGACTCGCCGCCGTGACCCTGGCGGCCCCGTCCGCACGTGCGGACACCGTGGTGGCCGACTACGCCTCCGTCACCTCCACCGGCTCGCTCGGCAACTACGCCGCTCCGAACGGGCCGGTGACCCGCAGTCAGGCCGTAGCCCGGGCCAAGGACTGGGCCGACAAGGCGGTGCCCTACAGTCCGAACGGCGTCGCCTCCCCGTACGGCTGGTGGGCGGACGCCGCCACCGGCGGCCGCTACCGGCAGGACTGCTCGGGCCTGATCTCGATGGCCTGGCAGTTGAACACGAGCCTGACCACCGACTCCCTGCCCGGCGTCGCCACCCCGATCAGCTTCAGCCAGCTGCGCCCCGGCGATGCGCTGAACAACAAGATCGAAGGCCACGTGGTGCTGTTCGCCGGCTGGATCAACAAGTCCGCCGGCACCTTCCAGTTCTACGCGGAGCACAGCCGCAGCCGGCCGACCTCCCTCGGCACCGGCGACCTCAGCGACCCGGCGAACTCCGTGGACAGCCACTCGGTGCGCAACTACCAGGCGCTGCGCTACAACAAGATCACCGACGACCCGGTGGTCCCCACCACTCCGGTGTACAGCGGTGACGTGCCGGTGGCGGGTCGTTGGCCGGGGTCGGTGTCGACGACGGTGGGGGTGTTCCGGGACGGGACGTGGGCGTTGCGGAACTCCAACTCCACGGGTCCTGCGGACGGGTCGGTGGCGTTCGGTCAGGCGGGGGACGTGCCGATTGTCGGTGACTGGGATGGTGTGGGGCACACGCAGTTGGGTGTGTACCGGCCGTCGAGCAGCACCTTTGCGGTGCGTCATGATGACGGGAGTGCGACGTCGTTGGTGTTCGGTCAGGCGGGTGATGTGCCCGTTCCGTGGAACTGGGATGCCAACGGGCATGCGCAGATGGCAATTTACCGTCCTTCCACGAACACGTTCACGGTCCGTCATGACGACGGTTCAGTTTCGTCGGTGGTCCTGGGTCAGGCCGGGGACGTTCCTGTGGTGGGTGACTGGGACGGTGTCGGTCACGCCCAGATGGGCATCTACCGTCCTTCCACCAGTACCTTCGCGCTGCGTCACGATGACGGTTCGGTGAGTACCGTGGTCTACGGCCAGAGCGGTGACCTGCCCGTGACGGGGGACTGGAACGCCACCGGCCGTACCACCTACGGCATCTACCGCCCCTCGACCGGGACCTTCGCGCTCAGCGGAGCCTCCGTCGGGCAGGCCGACACCGTCTTCGACTTCGGCAACGGCGGCACCTGGAGCTGACCGGAGGAGCGGAGACGGGAGCGAGCGGCTGATCCGAGGGACCCACCACCGGAGAGCAGCCATCAGCCGTCCACCGCCTTCACGGCAGACGCCGGCACCAGCCGTGGCGGTGGACCCGGTCGGCGAGCAGGACATCCGAGCCCCGCCGTGTCCGGCCGACCAGGCCGGGCACGGCGGGGGACCTCCTCGGCGGAGGCAGCAACCCGGCGATGTCGCTGTGCAGGCCACCGGTCGGCGTCGTCGTGAGCGGGCTGTGCCGGCCGTCGCCGAGCACGCGACGCTCGCCGCCCGGCGATCCTGCCGTCGCCGTCCTCGACGCTAGGGTTGCCGCGCATGACGCACCATGCGACCGAAGTCACCGCGGACCTGGTCCGGGACCTGCTCCGCGACCAGCACCCCGACCTGGCCGACCTGCCCCTGCGGCTCGGTGCGCGCGGCTGGGACAACCAGCTGTGGCGGCTCGGCGACGACCTCGCCGTCCGGCTGCCCTGGGCGACGGAGGGCGCGGACGCGCTGCTGCGCAAGGAACACACCTGGATGCCCGCCCTCGCCCCGCACCTGCCGCTGCCGGTCCCCGTCCCGCAGCGCCTCGGCGAGCCCTCCGAGCGGTTCCCGCGGCCCTGGATCGTCACCACCTGGGTGCCGGGCGAGCCCGCCGACCGGGCCCCGGCGACCCGGGCCGAGGAAGCCGCCGACGCGCTGGCCGCCTTCCTGACGGCGCTGCACCGCCCCGCCCCGGCCGGGGCACCCGCCGGCCGAGGCCGCGGCGGCCCTCTGGCCGATTACGCCGAGGGGTTCGCCACGTACCTCGCCAGGGCCACCGGGCTCGGCCTGCTCCCCGACCCGGACGCCGTCCGCGCCGTCTGGGAGGACGCCGTCGCCGCGCCCGGCTGGGCGGGCCGGGACCTCTGGCTCCACGGTGACCTGCACCCGGCCAACGTCCTCACCGCGGACGGCACCTTCTGCGGCGTGATCGACTTCGGCGACCTCTTCGCCGGCGATCCGGCCTGCGACCTCGCCGCCCCCTGGGTCCTGCTGCCGGACGGCGCCGTCGACCGCTTCCACGCGGCCTACCGGCCGGGCCAGGACGCCGCGACCCTGCGACGCGCCCGCGGCTGGGCGGTGCTCCGCTCCCTCTCCTGCATCCTCATCGGGGACGCCGGCGACCACGGCCGCCCCGGAGGCAAGCCCACCTGGGGCCCGCCCGCCCACGCCGCGCTGCGCCGCCTCGTCGCCACGGCCGGACGCTGAGGGCCCACCGTGGCCGTTAGGGGCGGCCCCGGCCGGGTAGGCGCGACCGGACGAGGGGGATGACCGAGACCACGAGGGAATCGATCCCATGCTGCTGCTGGGACTTCTGCTGATGGCGGCGTCCGGAGCGTTCGTCGGACTGCTGGTCTCGGACAACCTCTCCGGCGGGCCCGACTACCAGGTGACGATCCTGGGCAGCGACCTGGTGACGCTGAACAGCCTGAGCATCTTCCTCGCCGGTGTGGCGCTGGCGCTGCTGTTCTGCCTCGGTCTCGCGATGATGCGGCTGTCCCGGCATTCCCGGCTGTCCCGGCGGGCCGGGCGCACCGCGCGGTCCTCGCACACCGCGCGACCGGTGCGGCGGGCCGCCTCCGAGGACCGCGCCGTGGGCGGCTCCGACGAGCTGCGGATGCCGCCGCAGGAGCGGGCCGCCGAACAGGGCGGCCGGGAGACGGCGGCGCGACCGGGCGGCCGGATCCGGCACATGTTCGGGCGCTGAGCGCCCGCCGGCGGCTCCGATCCGATCCCGGGAGGCCGCCATGGACCCCGCGCTGCCTCGGGTGGCCGGGTGTGGCCGTCCGTGACGTGATCACCGGCCGGTGGTCACCGGGGTGCCGGCGCGGCTGGGGCCGTGCCTACGGGGCGTCCGACGGCGACGGCGTCGGGGAGGACCGGAGGGCGGGGCCGAGGAGGGCGTCGGCGAGGCGGTCCATGTCGGCGGCCATGTCGATGCCCGGATTGAGCAGCCACTGGAGCTGGATGCCGTCGGCGGCGGCGATGAGGATGCGGGCGAGCCACTCCGGGTCCACGGCGGTGGGGTCGTCGACGCCGCGGGTGATGCGGTCGGCGATGCGGGTGCGGAACCGCTCGTAGCGGTTCTCGAAGAAGTCGTGGGCCGGGTGTTCGGGTTCGGCGGCCGCGGCGGCGAGGTCCACGAAGAGCTTGACCAGCCCGGGGGTGGAGGCGTTGTGGGTGAGGACGGCGGAGTGGGGTAGGCCGGCGCCGTCCCCGAACGGGTCGAACATCTCCGCCGCTGCCGCGTCACGGGCTTCCAGAACGGCCGTGAGCAGCGCTTCCTTGCTGCCGAAGTGGTGCACGACGCCGGCGTACGTCATGCCGACCCTGGCCGCGATGTCACGCAGCGAGACGCCTCGGCTGCCGGCCTCGGCGTAGGCCGCCAGCGCGGCGTCGATGATCTCCTGCCGTTTGGCCGAGGTCTTGGCGTAGGGCCCCCGTGGCTTGCTCATGGCGGGGAGTCTAGCGCTCCCGGACACGAACACCTATCGGCGTCAGGTTTTCACCGACGAAACCATTGTGTTGTCATGTTTTCGTGCCTATGGTGAGGCCAGCCCCCTGTGCGAAGCGGCTGTGGAGCCGTCATGGCAGATCCCCCACCCCCACCTCCACCCCCCCCGACGCACCCCGTTCCGCAGTTCCGCCGTTCCGCCCGTACCCAAGGAGAGACCGTGACCGGCTCGCACCACACCCCCCTGCCCGAGGGTTTCCTCTGGGGAGCCTCCACCTCCGCCCACCAGACCGAGGGCGGCAACACCAACAGCGACTGGTGGCCGATGGAGCAGGGCGCCGCCGCCGGCGTCGGCCACATCCAGGAGGTCAGCGGTGACGCCTGCGACAGCTACCACCGCTGGCGCGAGGACATGGACCTGCTGGCCGGACTCGGCTTCACCGACTACCGGTTCAGCATCGAGTGGGCCCGGATCGAGCCCGCCCCCGGACAGTTCTCGCAGGCCGCCATCGCCCACTACCGCCGCATGGTGGAGGGCGCCCACGAGCGCGGCCTGCGCCCGATGGTGACCCTGCACCACTTCACCTCGCCCCGCTGGTTCGCCGAGCGCGGTGGCTGGGCCGCCGCCGGCTCCGGGGAGGCCTTCGCCCGCTACGTCGAGGCCGCCGCGCCGGTCTACGCCGAGGGCGTCGACCACGTCTGCACCATCAACGAGCCCAACATGATCGCCATCATGGTCCCGCTGCTCGACCTGATGCTCGGCAAGACCGAGCCCGGCGACCACGCCTTCCCGACCGCCGGTCTGCCGCTGCCGGGGGAGGAGGCCACCGAGGCCCTGGTCCGGGCCCACCGGTTGGCCGTCGAGGCCGTCAAGTCCCGCGCGCCGCACGTCCGGACGGGCTGGTCCGTCGCCAACCAGGTCAGCCACGCGCTGCCCGGGGGCGAAGCGGCCCGCGAGGCCTACCTCCGGCCGCGCGAGGACGTCTTCCTGGAGGCAGCCCGCGGCGACGACTGGCTCGGCGTGCAGGCCTACACCCGTACCCTGATCGGCCCCGACGGGCCGCTGCCGGTGCCGGATGATGCCGAACTCACCCTGAAGGGGTGGGAGTTCTACCCCGGCGCGCTCGGCGACGCGCTGCGGCACGCGGCCGCCACCGCCCCCGGCGTCCCGCTGATCGTCACCGAGAACGGCATCGCCACCGCAGACGACAGCCGCCGGGTCGCCTACACCGCCGGAGCGCTCCAGGCAATGGCCGCCGCGATGGCCGACGGCGCCGACGTGCGCGGCTACTTCCACTGGAGCGCCCTGGACAACTATGAGTGGGGCAGCTTCGCCCCCACCTTCGGCCTGATCGCGGTCGACCGCCACACCTTCGCCCGTACGCCCAAGCCCTCCGCCGCCTGGCTCGGCGCGGCCGGCCGCAGCCGCGTCCTGCCCACCGCCGCCAACTGACCCCCCCTTCCCGGACCGAGGAGCTCCCACATGACCTCCGAGAACCTGACGATCGCGCAGCAGGCCGCCCTCACCTCGGGCGGAGACTTCTGGCACACCAAGGCCCTGCCCGAAGCGGGCATCGAGGCCGTCACGCTCACCGACGGACCGCACGGCCTGCGCAAGCAGCCCGAGGACGGCGACGCCCTCGGCATCGGCGCCAGCGAACCGTCCACCTGCTACCCGCCCGCCTGCGCCCTCGGCTCCTCCTGGGACCCGCAGCTGGCCGAGCGGATCGGCCGGGCCATCGGCGCGGAGGCCGTCGCCAAGAACGTCTCCGTCGTCCTCGGCCCCGGCGTCAACATCAAGCGCTCCCCGCTCGGCGGCCGCAACTTCGAGTACTTCTCCGAGGACCCGCTGCTCACCGCGCGGATCGGCGCTGCCGTGGTGCACGGGGTGCAGTCCCACGGCGTCGGCACCTCGCTCAAGCACTTCGCCGTCAACAGCCAGGAGACCGACCGGCTGCGGGTGAGCGCCAACGTGGACGAGCGCACCCTGCGCGAGATCTACCTGCCCGCCTTCGAGCACATCGTCACCACCGCCCGGCCCACCACCGTGATGTGCGCCTACAACGCCGTCAACGGCGTCCCGGCCTCCCGGAACTCCCGGCTGCTCACCGAACTGCTGCGCGGGGAGTGGGGCTTCGACGGCGTGGTGGTCAGCGACTGGGGAGCGGTCGGCGACCGGGTCGCCGCCCTCGCGGCCGGCCTCGACCTGGAGATGCCGCCGTCCGGCCGGGAGGCGGAGGTGGTCGCGGCCGTCGAGGACGGCACCCTCGACCCCGCCGCCCTGGACACCGCCGCCCGGCGGGTGCTGACCCTCCTGGAACGCACCACCGCCGCGCGGGTCGTGGGCGCCGGCTACGATCAGGACGAGCACCACGACCTCGCCCGTACCGCCGCCGCCCAGTGCGCCGTCCTGCTCAAGAACGACGGAGGCCTGCTGCCGCTCGACCCCGGGAGCGGCGAAACCGTCGCCGTCATCGGCGAGTTCGCCCGCACCCCGCGGTTCCAGGGCGGCGGCAGCTCGCACGTCGTCCCCACCCGGCTGGACAGCGCCCTTGACGCGCTGCGCGCCCTCGCCGACGACCCGGAACGGATCGGCTTCGCGCCCGGCTTCACCCTCGACGGCGTGCCCGACCCGGAACTGGTCGCCGAGGCGGTGGCGGCGGCCGGCGCGGCCGGGCACGTCCTGCTCTTCCTCGGCCTGCCGGAGTCGGCCGAGTCCGAGGGCTTCGACCGCACCGACCTCGACCTGCCCGCCGGCCAGCTCGCCCTGCTCGACGCCGTCGCCGCCGTCAACTCCCGCGTCACGGTCGTACTTTCGAACGGCGCGCCGGTTCGGCTCACCCCCTGGCAGGACCGGGTCGGTGCGGTCCTGGAGGGCTGGCTGCTCGGCCAGGCCGGTGGCTCGGCACTCGCCCGGCTGCTCTTCGGCCTGGACAACCCCTCGGGCCGGCTCGCCGAGACGATCCCGCTGCGGCTGGAGGACAACCCGAGCCACCTGCACTTCCCCGGCGGGGACGGCCAGGTCGAGTACGGCGAGGGGCTGTACGTCGGCTACCGCCACTACGACAGCCTCGGCCTGCCCGTCGCCCACCCGTTCGGCCACGGCCTGAGCTACACCACCTTCGGGTACGGCGACCCGGAGGTGACGGCCACCGGGGACAACCGCTTCGACGTCTCCTTCACCGTCACCAACACCGGCACGCGGGCCGGCGCCGAGGTCGCCCAGCTGTACGTCCACGAGCGGGCCCCCCGGCTGCGCCGTCCCGAGCACGAGCTCAAGGGCTTCGCCAAGGTCTTCCTGGAGCCAGGCGAGAGCACCCGGATCACCATCACCCTCGACGAACGCTCCTTCGCCCACTGGTCGGTGCTCGACCACCGCTGGCGCGTCGACGCCGGGGACTTCGACCTGCGGATCGGCGCCTCCTCGCGCGACGTCCGGCTGCGGACGGCGGTGACCTGCCCCGGCGACGGCTTCCACCGGCCGCTCACCGCGGACTCCACCCTCGGCGAGTGGCTGGCCGACCCGCTGGGCGCGCAGATCATCGGCGCCGCCATGCAGGAGATGGCCGCCTCCGTCGGCATCGCCGAGGACAGCCCGCTGATGTCCATGGGCGCCGGCCTCCCGGTCAGCCGCATCCCGGCCTTCACCAGCAGCATCACCGCGGCCGACATCGCCCGCCTGGTGGCGGTCCACCGCGAGCTGAGCGCCGGCTAGGCCCTCGCGCGCATCTGCGGCCCCCCTTCAGCGGCTGATGCCGCGAAGGGGGCCGCGGGCCGTGCCACGGGGCCGTGGTGGCGGCAGCAGGCCGGCGGACCTGCCGCTCACAGCCTGAGGGCTCCGGGCGGCGCGCTCAGGCCGCGGCTCCCCGGAACCGTTCAGCAGAGCACGTCAAGCCGTATGAGGATTGTGGAGGTCGACCATGGCGCGCACGGGAGGCGACAACCAGTTCTCGATCGACGAGTCCTTCCGGGAAAGCAGTTCGAGTACCTCGGTGGGTGTCGGACGACCGCTCGGGTCATGGTCAAGGCAGCGGGTGATGACGCCGACGAACCGGAAGGGCAACAGGCTGAGCGCGGACTCCAGGGATTCGCCGGCAGCGAGCGGAATGGCTCCGGCGGCATGACACAGCACCATGCCGAAGGCGTAGAGGTCCGCGGCATGCGTGATCGGTGCGCCAGTGAGCTGTTCCGGGGCGAGGAACCCCTGCGTGCCGATGACGTAGTTGGTACGGGTGAGTGCGGTGCTGTCGAGGGCTCGGGCGATGCCGAAGTCGATGATGCGAGGACCTGCTCTGGAGATGATGATGTTGCTGGGTTTGAGGTCACGATGGATGATGCCGCAGGCATGGATGTGTTCAAGGGCCTCGGCAACGCTGACCGCGAGGGTGTGCAGAGTCCTCAGGGGCAGAGCACCCTGCCGTTCGAGGACATCGTGCAGCGACGGGCCGGGGATGTACTCGGTGGCCAGCCAGGGCGGGTCACCCTGGGCCTCGGAATCGACCACCGACGCCGTGTGGAAACCGCCGACGCGGCTTGCGGCCTCGATCTCGCGGATGAACCGGGCCCGGAAGATCGGGTCCGCGGCGAGCTCCGGCCGGATGACTTTGACCGCGACCAGGCGCTCCCCGCGGGACCGGCCGAGATAGACCGTGCCCATCCCTCCTTGACCGAGCACAGCCGTGAGCCGGTAGCTGCCGATGCTGTCAGGATCGTCCTGCCGCAGTGGACGGTGCCCGGGGGTGAGGCCGGCCCGGCCGAGCGGCTGCGGTGTGCCGCGCATCCCGCCGGCCCCTCCGGCCCCTCCGGCCGGGACGGCGGCAGGCCTGTGCGGGTCGGCGTGCATCTGCCGGTCGGCGTGCATCTGCTTCTCAACCTGGCCCTGAACGAAGGCCTGCGGTGCCGCCACCTTGCACTCGACTCGGTGGATGCGAACTCCCCAGTGGGCAGTGTTGTCGTCGAGCACACCGCGCAGCCCCGCGATGATCTCCTCGCGTGAGGTGAGGATCCGTCTCAGGTCCATGTCATCGACGATGCTGCGCAACGTGGCGACGGTGAGCTGCTCGATCGCCTGGGTGTAGCTGACGACGTCATAGACGGCGGCCCTGGCATCGGTCACCTTGTAGGAGACGGCGGTGTCGATGTCGACGACCAGCCTCTCCTGCGTGATCACCTGCTGCGGCGGGATCGTCAGGACCTGTTCACGCAGGTCGACGCGGTAGCGGACGGTGCTGATGAACGGGATGACGATGTTCAGACCGGGGGTGAGCGTGCGGGTGTAGCGCCCGAAACGCTCCAAGATGGCGACGCTGCCCTCCGGAATGATCCGGATCGCTTTGGTCAAGGCGATGAGGACGAACGCCACAAGGATGACCAGAAGGATGAGGACCGGTTCCACGGTGGCTCTCCTGCCTCTCTGACTTCCCTACTCGGCGTCAGATCGCGCCGTGCAGCAGTCTTCCAGATCCACTCCACGATGGGCTTGAGTTCACCAACAGGAGAGGGTGAGAGCATCTCGGCGGCTCCGTATCCGCTACGGGCGACGCGTCGACGTCTGTCAGGGTTGCTCGAACCCGTCTGTTCGGTCACCTGCCCGCGGCGCCTTCGAGAGATTGTTTGAGCATCCCGTGGGACGATCCCTCGGTGAATCGACTCGTGAACCGTGACCGCTCCCTGGAGGAGCTTGAGCGTGAGCGCTGGCCGGCCCCCTCAGGCGATGTGACCCGCCTTGTGGCCACCGCGCACGCGCTCCGGCGAAAGCCGATCGGCGAGCTGACCGTCGAGGAACTGCGCCTGCTGATCCGGCAGGACGTGGGCCTCACCCATGTCCTGCCGGTAGCGCTGGAGGTGCTCCAGGACGACCCGATGGCGGAGGGGGACATGTATGAGGGCGATCTGCTGGCCGCCGTCCTCACCAGGAGGCCGGCGGCCTGGAGCGAGTCACCCGAACTCGGGTGCGAGCTTCGTCTGATCGTCTCGGAACTGGGTGATCTCTCACCGTCGTTGCGGCGAGATGTCGCGCGATTCCTGGCTCGGTAGGCCGAGCACGTCCCTGGAGCGGTCCCGGTCCGGTCACTGCCGGGACTCGTACACCGGGAGCCGTTCCGGCACGGCTCCGCGGCCCGGTGGTCGGCGGGGGAGCGGTGGCCCCTACGGCGCGGGCGGGCACACCAGGGTGCTGGTGACGGGCGGGTCGGGGAACTCCGAGCCGTCGTAGGCCTGCGTGCCGTCGCCGTACTCGAAGTGGAAGTAGTGCGCGGCGAAGCTGACGACGGGGTGCACGGTGCAGTCGGAGGTGGCGGGGTACTGGTAGGTCAGCGTGATGGTCCGGCTGGTGCCCGGCGCGATCGGCACCAGGGGCGCCGTCAGGTTCATGAGGGCCCGGAGCCCGAAGGGTTCCCAGCGCCCGAGGTCGCACCAGCTCACCTGGCCGGCGCACCCGGTGAGCACCGCCCGGGTGCCGGGGGCGGGTTGCGGACCCGCCTCGACCATGGGCAGCCAGATGTAGAGGAAGGTCACGTCGACGGCCTGGCGGTTGGTGAACGTGACGGTCAGCGTGCCGGTCTGGCCGGGCGTCACGGTGGGGTGGTCGACGCTGAAGGTGAAGTACGGCGGCTGGACGGTGGCCGTGGCGGACGCCTGCGGGGCGAAGCCCATCAGGCTGACGAGGAGGGCGAGTACGGCGACGACGCCGACGCGTCTTGTCGCGGAGTGGGGTGTGCGCATGAGCGGGCAGCGTAGGGAGCCGGGACCGTCCCGTCTGCCCCCTGGCGGAGATCCGGCCATGATCCGGACGCCGGGATTCCCCGGCCCGGCGACGGTGACGTCGCTCCGGCGTGATGCCGGAGCGGGTGCGGTGGGCGGCCGGCAACTCGCTGCCGGAGAAGGCCGGTTCGAGGTATCCGCCGCTGGTCGGGGTGGCTGCTGCCGGTGGCGGCCCGGCTGCCGCCCGGGGTGGGTGCCGCGGCCGGTCGTCGGGCGGGCGGACGGGGAGCCCGGCGAAGCGGGGTGCCCGAACCGTTCGGGCGGAAGTCGGCGGGTTCGTACGGGCGCGGGCCGGGGACGGCCGCCGGCCGCGAGTGGCTCGGGTTGTCCGCGAACCGCTCGTGTGCCGCTCGTGTGCCGCTCATGTGCCGCTCGCGTGCTGCTCGCGAACCGCTCCGATCTCCGCCAGGGCCCCGGAGGCGGTCCAGGACCACGTCATTCCGCAACGATCCGTTAGTCTCACGTGAGGTGATGTTCCTCGGCTTCGGAGGATGACCCATGGCCGTGCACGTGACCGTGTGGGATGACCGCGATCGGGCCGGAGAAGGCCGGACCCCGACAGCTTCGATGGCCCCGGTGACCCCTGCCGCCCCCGCCCTCTTCGTCCACAACATCTTCAGCTGGGGCAGCGACTCCACGTACGGGTTCGCCGGGCAGCGGCCCCTCGCGGACAGCCGACGGCTCCTCCTGATGGATCGCCGGGGCTACGGCGACAGCCCGGACACCGCGCGCAGCGACTTCGACGTCGACGCCGAGGACGTCGTGGAGGTCCTCGGCGACGGGGCCCGTGCCGCGGGGCCCGGCGGCGCCCATCTCGTGGGGCACGGGAACGGCGCCGTCGCCGCGCTCATCGCCGCCGCGCGCCGGCCCGACCTCGTCCGTTCCCTTGCCCTCATCCAGCCCTCCGCCTTCACCGCCGCCGCGCACCATCCGGTCGTCGCCGGCCTCCTCGACCGGGTGCGCGACGGTGTTCCGGGCAGCCTGGACGGCGTCACGCCGGAGCAGTATCTGCGTGCGTCCACCGAGGGGTTGGGGATGGACATGCCCGAGCCCACGTCGCGCCGGCTCCGTGCCGTCGCCACTTCCATGGGGGAGCGGCCCGTCTGGGAGGCGGAAATCCCGCTGGAGGTGATCCGGAGCGCCGCCCTGCCGGTTCTGGTGATCTGCGGAACCTGGGAGCCCGCGCCGGCCGCGTACCGCGAGCACGTGGGGCTCCCCCTCATGGCCGTGGCCGAGTCCCTCACCGACTCCCTCGCGGGCCGCCTGCTGCGGGTGCCCGGGTACTACCCGCACACCCAGGAGCCCGCCGCCGTCAACGCCGCCCTGCGGGAGTTCTGGGGCTGACCCGCTTCCGGATCGGCGCCGGAACAGCCCGCGGCCGGCGTGCGGGCGCCGCCCCGTCAGCGCACTTCGGCCGCACCGGCCCCGTGAGGCCGGTGCGGCAGGGGATGGGAGCCTACGAGAGGAACTGCAGGGAGGACACCTTGTCGTTCCAGGAGCTGCCGAGGTTCCCGGAGCCCTGCGACCGGATCGACAGCTGCCCGCCCCTGAGGCCATCGTTCTCGTAGAGCACCGCCGACAGGCTGGTGTTGTTGAAGTACGAACTGGCTTCGTCGTTGAATTGGTAGCTGCCCAGCGAGGTCACCTTGGCGCGGGTGACCAGGATCGCAGCGCTGCCTCCCCCGTTGTAGTTGATGTCCTTGTAGAGGCACAGCCGGCCCGACGGGCAGGCGGTCTTGCCCTGCCCGGATGTGAGGTAGGTGTCGGCGGCCCGGTTTTCCGCCTGCACCGTCGGGGCGGCATACGCCGGCGCCGTCAGCAGTCCGGCCGCCAGGGCCGCCACACCGGCGGCAAGTCCGACTCGCGACTTCATGGGAACTCCTCGAAGTTCTGGATTGTGCACGGATTGTGCTTTTCAAGCATTTCCACTTTGCCGGCGCACCATGAGCGGCTGTCACCCGGACAACACCCGTGCGGGGCCGCCGGGAACTCGGTCGGCCCAATTCTCGGCGGGGCATGGTCCCGGAACGGCGGAGAGAACCGTCCTGCGCCGATCCCGGGCTCTGTCTCCATCCGAGCGGCGGCCTGGAGCGCGACTCCCGACACACGGCTTCCCGCCCGGCCACAACGCCGTGATGCTCGCTGTCGACGACCGTCACCAGGCCATGAGCGCACGGGTAGACCTGACGCCGATCCCCTCCGTGTCGACGGTCGGGCATTCCGGTTCTGGCGCTGATCCTGTGATCGGGCCAAGCCGCAAGCCCCACTGATCCGTCTCGCCCGCGTCTTCGTATCGTTGGTGCCATGGCGAATGAAGCAGAGCCGGCACCGCACACCAATCGATGGGGCGGCACGGCGGATCCGGTCCCGGGCGGCAGCGAGTCCCACCGGGACGTCTGTACGTGCTTCGACCAGGGCCGGGTGAGCAACCGGCGACGGGTGCGTTTCCACAGTGAGCGTCAGGACACGTCTTCGCCGGCCTGGCGGCATCTCCTGGCGCTGATCGAGGAAGCCGCCGCCGACGGACGGGAGGTGTTTCGGCCGCTGGTGGAGATGAGTCCCCGGGAGCGACGCCAGATCGTCACCCTGCCGTCCAGCATCGCGAAGCTCACCGCCGTCAAGCAGTTCATCCTGTACGGCAGCAACCTGGTTCGGATCCCTCCGGAGATCGGTGCCATGAGCAGTCTGCAGGAATTCACCCCTTACACCTCCTACCGACTCCACTGGTTCCCGTATGAGCTGACCAGGTGCCCGAGCCTGGAACGCAGCACTGTGAGCACACGCGCGCTGTACGGCAACGAGAAGCTCCGTCCACCGTTCCCCCCGCTTCAGCCTGGCGGCGTGGAGACCGCAGACCTCAATCTCGACGATCTCGACCCCGGAGAACGGGGGACCACGGCACTCCGCAGGTGCAGCGTGTGCGACCGGTCGCTGGAAGGAGCCGAGATCCACCAGGCATGGATCTCGCTGCGCGTTGCCACCGACGTCTTGCCGCTCCTGGTCAACGCCTGCTCCGCAGCCTGCCTGAAGATCCTTCCCGAGCCTCCCGAGGACTACATCCGGACCCCACACACGGGCGGCCCCGGACTTGCCCAACCCATCGCCGACTACGCCTGACTCCCCATCATGCCGACGAGCCGCGGCTCAGCTACCGGATGCCGGCCCAGGTCGGCATCCGGGCCGTCACAAGATCAGCGCTGGCCTTGTCACGTGGTCCTTGTAGGCCTGGCAGGGGAAGATCCCAGACCGGTCACGGAACCGTCACATCGTCTGCGCCGGGCGGTTCGTATCGCTACGGTCATCCCTGTCACCCGCACCACCTTCTCAGGGAATCTCATGCGCCGCACCGCCCTCGTCCTGCTTGCCGTCGGCCTGACAGCCACCGCAGTCGCTTGCTCCAGCTCTGGGTCCGGTAGCGAGAAGCCGCCGGTCAGCACCCCCACCGCGACGGGCGGCGCCACGGCCGTCGCGGACACTCCTGCCACCTCCCCCGCCGTCGCGACGAACATGGGGCCGGGGGCGGTGACGGGTAGCGCATCGGCGACTCTTGCCGTGGTCGCCATGACCGTGCAGACCGTGAAGTTCGGCCGGTCCGTGACGGCGGAGGATGACCCGAATCACCTGCTGGGCAGGCCCGGCCAGTACACCTCGAAGGCCACGTTCACGGACTCGCGCGTCAAGGAAGCCGACGTCGAGGGCGAGGACGCCGACTCGGTGGCCCGTGGTGGCGCGGTGGAGGTGTTCGCCACCGAGGCCGACGCCAAGGCACGCGCGCAGTACATCCAGGGCATCGTCAAGTCCCTCCCCGCGGCCCTGGAGTACGACTATGTCCGCGGCACCGTGTTGATCCGCGTGTCCAAGTTCCTCACGCCGGCACAGGCCGACGGGTACAAGGGGGCCATCGGCGCCTGATCCGTTTCGGCGAACTCCTCGACGTCGAGCCCTGCGAGCCCACCCACCAGGGCTGACCTGGACGGGTCCAGCCGGGCCGACCGGCGGGCAGCGGCCTACGAATCCGAGCGCAGGCCCAGGGCGCTGTGCTGCACGAGTCCTGCGGGAACGTCCGCGTTCCCCGACCTCCTGCGAGTCAACTCCATGAATTCTGACCGAAGTTCCTGCGCGGGCTCACCGAGCACGATCGTGCTGAGCACAAGTTCCAGCAACAAGCAGTCGTACTCGTCGTCGCTACTGCGACGGCGTTCCGGGTCGCGTTCCACCACCGCCTCGGTGATCTGCCGGCCACCGCCATCGGCTGGCGCGAAGGTCGCTTCGAAGATCCCGTGGCCCGTCCAGCTTCGGTGCAGGAAGACGACATCGCCCTCGGTGAAGACGTCCCACTTCTCGTCCATGTCCCGGGACCAGTAGCCGAGCTGGATGCGCTGCCAGTCCTCATCCGACCAGATCCGGCGCGGCAGGAGCGGCATCGGCCGGGAGGCGGACACCGGCTGGATGCGGTCGGAGAATGAGGACCGGGTCACGCGTTCGTGGGCGGGCATGCCGCGATCTTACGGAGGGCGCCGCCCGTGGTGCCGGTCTCTCCGTTGCTGCGGGGTCAACCCTGCCCGTCCGGAGCGGTGGCGAGTCGGCCGAGTAGCGCCATCACGATGATCCGGACGTTCTTGTCGTTCGTCACCGCGCAGTGGGCTTCGACGCCTCGTTCGTCCGGTTCCTGGTCCGGCTCGGTCAAGCCCACCCGGATCAGGTCGACGGCGTACTCGCGGCTCCGGGAGTAGTCCGCCGCGGCATTCGCCGCTTCGACGTGGTCGATGCGGCCGGGATCCGCAGCCCGCAGCAGCGCCGGGGTGGGCGGCGGCCCCAGCACCTCCCCGACCCACCCCGAGACGGCCTCCCGGGGGCAGCCCCGATCCAGGTCCGAAGAGGCCGCAGCGACGAGCGCCAGTCGGATGAGGAGCGTCCCGAACCAGGTCGTGGCCTCGGCCGGAGGCGTTTCCGTGCCTCCCGGCGGCATGACCGCCTGGTACAGAGCCGCCGGGTCGTCGGCGTGCGCGGCGGCGATGACCGCCTTCACCGCGTTGCCGAGGGCAGGCTTGTCGATGGTCATGTCGTCGGTTCTCCTCATAGTCGGTGGCCGCCAGGTGCGCGGTGAACGGCCGGTGGAGGGCAGGCTTGCCCCGCTGCGGGCGGCAGGTCGACCGGCCTGACGGCCAGGACCGGTGCGGTTCCGCCTCACCCACTCCTTGAGTACCTGACCTGTGGTCATGCAGCTGTGGACACCGTAGGGCTCCTGGATCGGCCCGCGCAGGCGAAAGCGGGTTCCGCCCCTTTCTGTCCCTCTTGAGTGTGGTCCGGTCAGCTGCGCGGAGGACCAGCACGTCGTGCCGGGGCGGGGGGTGGGTCGGTGTGAGCAATTGGGCCGATCTCACTCACATCGCTTGCCGGCGCTGACGGCCCACAGCCGCTGCTGGACGGCTGCCTCGTAGGACTGCGGGCTGGAGGCGACCAGCCGGGGGTGACCCTTGACCTCGTTGCCACTTGGAGCTGAAGGAATACTCGAAGCCGGCCCTGACCGCAACCCTCCTGGGCGTGCTGCCCCGCCGCCGACCTGCGTCGCACTGGAACAGGCAGAAATTCGCCGGTCCCGCATCAGCGACTTCGGGCTCGTCGTTTACGCTGAGCAGCGGTGCGGTTACGCGACCCGTGTGGCCGTGGGGGACAAGGGGGTTGAGGGAATGCCAGGTTTCCGGGTGAATCCGCAGGACCTGCGGGACGCGTCGACGGCCGGCTACGCCGTGGCGAAGGACATCAGTCAGGACTGGGCGCAGGCGTTCGGTCAGGTGCCGCCGGTCCTGGGCCTGGCGAACTGGATGTTCGAAGGCCCGGCCAAGGCCGCCGTGCACGACCTCGGTCGGCACATCGGCCGTATCACCACCAACAGGCTGGAGGAGGCGGCCGGCAACCTGTCGATCATGGCCAGGACCTATGAGGGCGCGGACGCCGGCGCCGCCTCGACGGTGGGCGGGGCGGGGACGCGGAGCGGGGCAGGGGAGCAGGGCTGATGGCACCGCACTACTGGGGCATGATCAAGGAAGCCGACGTCGGCACGCTCAGGACGGCCGTCCAGGTCCTGGGGACCTTCGAGGGCAGGTTCAAGCAGCGGATCACCGCCTGGCAGACGATGCAGCGCAACCTGGCCGACTCCTCCTGGCACGGCCAGGCCTCGGACGCGACCACCACCGCACTCCAGGACCGCGCCAACCAGCTGCTGCTGATCGACCAGTTCATCGAGGACCTGCGCCGGATGCTGACCGACGGCGTCGACAGCATCCTCCTTCTGCGGGCACGCCAGCAGGAGCTTGTCACGTACGCGACCGGCAACTGCCTGGAGATCGTCGCCGCCGACGTGAACACCGCACCGGTGGTGCGGGTCCTGCCGCCGGACCAGCGCTCCCGCAACGACCCCGAGTGGCGCAAGGAAGTGGAGGCCGTCCGCGACCGCCTCGTGACGGCCGTCGACGCCCTGTGCACCGACGCCCGTGGCATCGACGAGCGCCTCGCCCAGGCCCTGGCCGGCTTCGACTACATCGCCAAGAGCGACGGGGACTACGACCCGGCGAAGGTCGCCGAGGCCACCAAGTCCGCCGCCGAACTCGACCAGGCGGTGAACCGCAGCATGGGAGACACCGCCGCAACCCCCGACAGCAACCGGAAGTGGTGGGACTCGCTCCCCGAGACCACCCGCGAGCAACTCCTCCAGGACCACCCCGACCGGGTCGGCGCCCTCGACGGCCTGCCCGTCGAGACACGGGACCAGGCCAACCGGGCCTGGCTGCCCCAGCTGCGCGCCCAGATGACCCAGGACCTCACCGACCCCTACCGCTCGCAGACCGTCTCCCAGACGAACCTCGACGGCCTCGACGCCCTGCAGAAGCAGATCGACACCCCCGGCGCCCCGCCCCAGCTCTTGCTCAGCATGGACGACCCACGCAAGGTGTCCCACACACCGGGCGCCGTCCTCGCCTATGGCAACCCGGACACCGCCACCCACATCGCCGCCTACGTACCGCCCAACCCGGCGGTGGGAACCCTCCCCGCGGACGCCGCCGCCGCGCGCGCCCTGGCCGTCGCGGCCGGGAAGGCGGACCCGACGAAGCCGACGGCGAGCATCGTCTTCACCAGCCTCGGCCCGCCCGGCGACCCGTACCTGACCCCCGGTGCGTCACTCAGCCCGCTGCGCGACGCCGGCGCCGCCATCCACGGCACGTACAACGGTCTGCGGGTCTCCCACCGGGACGGGAACGCCACCCTGAGCGAGGTCGCCGCCACCCCGGACGGATCCGGATACCTCGTCGCCCGCACGCCCCTGGACAGCACGAGGAACCCCGGGTGGAACTTCACCCCCGACTCGATCGTGGCCGGCACACGGGGCGGCCCCGACGACCCGTCCTCCCGCCACACGGCCGCCGAAGCGATCGTCGGCCGCCGGTAGCGCGCCTGCCCCGCGGAATGAGCCACACCCGAAACCTCAGAGGTCACGACGGGGCGGGCCGGTGCGCCCGGAGGCAGTTTCAACCCCGCCCCCGCGCGCTCGCACCTGTTCCCGGGCCCCGGGAACAGGTGCGAGCGGCCCGGTGAGCGCGACGCCATCGGACGCGAGCTGATCCACCCCGCAGCCCGGCACGGGCCGACCGGCGGCCCGCCGCGCCATGCGAGTGGTGCGTGCCGTGGACCACGGTGCGGTCGGGGTGGTGGGCGTCCAGGTGGGTGAAGTCGCCTTTCGCCTGCGCGGGCTCCCGCCCCGGCTCTACGGTGTTCGCATGACATGACGGACCGTCAGAACTGTGGGGTGGGGCCTGATGGATGTTCCGCTGGCGGACGCGGTGGCTGCGGTGCGCGACGAGCTGCTGGAAGCGGCGGCCCGGGTCGGAAACGATCCCGGTGTGGTGTTCACGGTGGGGCCGGTGGAGATGGAGTTCGAGGTCGAGCTGCGCGCCGACGCCAAGGCCAAGGCAGGCTTCAAGCTGTGGGCCGTCGGAGCCGAGACCGAGGCCGGCGTCTCCCGCGCCCGCACCCACCGGGTGTCCTTCACCCTCACCCCCAGGCGTCCGGACGGTGGTGACCTCCTGGTCAGTTCCACCGTGCCGGTTCCGGAGGGCCCCGGCGACAGCACCGGGCGCATCGACGGCTGAGAGCCGGGCCCGCTGCCGGCGCCACAGGATCCGGCCGCGGCCAGGTGGTGGTATGCGGGGGTGAGCGGTAGGGGGCTTGGATGGAGCGGGCACGGCTGGCCGGGGTGAACGGGCCGGGCGGACGCGGCTCCGGGTACGCGGTCGGCGGCCGCCTGGTGCTCACCTCCGCCCACGTCGCCGGCCCCGTCGGCACCCGGGTGAAGGTGTTCCACCCAGGCGGCAGCGGCACCGCGCAGGGCCGGGTGGTGTGGTCCGGCACTCCGGGCGGGCGCGACGACGCGGCACTGGTCCTCGTCCATGACAGCGTGCACTGGCAGCCGCCGACCTCCCCGGTGCGGTGGGGCCGAGCCGTCACCGAACGCCCCGCGATCCCGTGCGAGACCTGGGGCATCCCCGAGGTCGCCCAGCGGACGGGCCGGGCGGTGGAGGCCGAGCAGCTGCGCGGCCGGCTCAACCCCGGCACCGGCTTCGTCGGCAACCAGCACGTCATCGACCTCGACCGGCCCCCGCCCGGGTGGCGGGCCGACGGCACCTCGCCGTTCGCCGGACTCTCCGGGGCGGCGGTGTTCTGCGACCGGTTCCTGACCGGTGTCGTCGCCGCAGACCGCGCGCACTCCGGCCACGCCCGCCTGAACGCGGTTCCCGCCTACGTCCTCCACCACGACCCGGCGTTCCGCGCCGCCCTCGCGGAGTGGGATGTCGGACCGAGTGGCGGTCTGCGGGCCGCCGAGTTCCAGGACCTCGCCGACCGGGCCCAGGACCCCGACCGCACCCAGCTGCTGCCTTCACCCGCGGCCCTCCTCCAGGCCCGCCACCAGATCGTCCCCTTCCACGGCCGCCACGAACTCCTCGCCGAACTGGCCGCCTGGTGCCGGCTCGGCGGGTTCGGTGCCTGGCTCCTGCACGGCCCGGGCGGTCAGGGCAAGACCCGCCTCGCCCACCACCTCGCCGACCAGCTCGCCGCCGACGGCTGGGCCGTCCTGTGGCCGCGCACCACCGCCGGCCCGGAACAACTACGGGAACTGCGTCACGCCGCCAGGCCGCTGCTGATCGTCCTCGACTACGCCGAGAGCCGCACCGACCAGATCGCCGCCCTGGTCGAAGCCGCCGCCGACCACCCCGCCACCACCCCGCTGAAACTCCTGCTACTCGCCCGCACCGACGGCGACTGGTGGCAACAGGCCACCACCGCCACCAGCCTCGCCGAGGATTTCCTCGCCACTGCCCGCACCCGCCTCCTCACCCCCCTCGACGACACCCCCGCCGACCGCGACCACCGCTACCACGACGCCACCCGCGCCCTCGCCGACGCCCTTTCGCACGTCGACGGCCTGCCCGCCCACGACTGGCCCGCCCTCGCCCGCGCACTGCAGCCGCCGCGGCTCGACCACAGCGCCTACGGAAACGCCCTCACCCTCCACATGACCGCCCTCGCCGACCTCCTCGACGGCACCTCGCCCCGCAGTCCGGGACAGGCCCGGCCCGCGGATCGAGGTGCCGTCGGCCAGGAGGCCGACCTCGTCGAGGACCGCCTCCTCGTCCACGAACGCCGCCACTGGCGGCAGACCGTCCTCGCCACCGCCACCGCCCCCGCCCTCAGGCTCGCGACCCTGGAGACTGCGCTCGCCGCCGCCCATCTCGCGGGCGCCGCCGACAGCGAACAGGCCGACCGGCTGTGGCGACGGCTGCCCGTCCTCGAAGGCCAGAGCCGCGACCGCCGCAACCAGGTCACCGCCTGGCTCGCTTCGCTCTACCCCGTCCCCGTCCCCGTCCCCGCCTCCGGCGGACCTCCCTGGGGTGCCTTCCAGCCCGACCGTCTCGCCGAACGCCACATCGGACGCGCCCTCGAAGCCGACCCTACCCTCGCCGACCACCTCCTCAACGGCGCCGACGACACCCAGACCGATCAGCTCCTCACGGTCTACAGCCGCGCAGCCGCCCACCCCGTCCTCCGCCGGCTCGACCGCCACCTCACCGACCTCTGCATCCGCCACTACCGGCAGATCGCCCCGCACGCCATCGCCGTCGCCACCCGCACCGACCATCCCCGGCCCCTCATCGCCGCCCTCGACACCGTCATCACCCACCCCGATGTCCCCTTCCACACCCTCAACGCCCTCAATGGCCTCTTCCCCCAGACCAGCCATCGTCTTGCCGCCACCGCCGCCCGCCTCACCCTCGTCATCACCGGCCACTACCGCGCCCTCGCCAGGGCCGACCCGGACGCCTACCTGCCCGACCTCGCCAGGGCCCTCAACAACCTCGCCGTCCGGCTGGGTGAGGCGGGTCGGCGGGCCGAAGGCCTGGCCGCCATCCAGGAAGCTGTCGGCCACTACCGCGTTCTCGCCAGGGCTGACTCCGATGCCCACCTGCCCGACCTCGCCAGGGCCCTCAACAATCTCTCCCACCGGCTGGGCGAGATGGGCCGGTGGGCGGAGGGTCTGGCTGCGATTCAGGAAGCTGTCGGCCACTACCGCGTTCTCGCCAGGGCCGACCCGGACGCCCACCTGCCCGACCTCGCCAGGGCCCTCAACAACTTCTCCCTCCGGCTGGGTGAGGCGGGTCGGCGGGCCGAAGGCCTGGCCGCCATCCAGGAAGCTGTCGGCCACTACCGCGTTCTCGCCAGGGCTGACTCCGATGCCCACCTGCCCGACCTCGCGATGGCCCTCAACAACCTCGCCAACTGGCTGAGCGAGGCGGGCCGGCGGGCGGAGGGTCTGGCCGTGATCCAGGAAGCCGTCGCCATCCGCCGTGCCCTGGCCGACGCGAACCCCGACGCCTACCTGCCCGACCTCGCCAGTTCCCTCAACAACCTTTCCAACCTGCTCAGCGAAGTGGGCCGGTGGGTGGAAGGTCCCGCCGTGATCCAGGAAGCCGTCGGGCACTACCGCGCCCTCGCCCGAGCCAATCCCGACGCCTACCTGCCCGACCTCGCCACGGCCCTCAACAACCTCTCCAACCGGCTCAGCGAAGTGGGCCGGCGGGCCGAAGGCCTGCTCGCCAGCGAAGAAGCCGTCGCCATCCGCCGCACCCTCAGCAGGGCCAACCCCGACGCGTACCTGCCCGACCTCGCCAGCGCCCTCAACAACCTCTCCATCCGGCTGGGCCAGGCAGGCCGGCGGACCGAAGGCCTGACCGCCATCCAGGAAGCCGTCGGCCACTACCGCGCTCTCGCCCGAGCCAATCCGGACGCCCATGTGCCCGACCTCGCGATGGCCCTCAACAACCTCGCCAACCGGTTGGGCGAGGCAGGCCGACAGGCGGAGGGCCTGGCCGCCACCCAGGAAGCCGCCGGCCACTACCGCACCCTCACCCATGCCGACCCTCACGCCCACCTGCCCAACCTCGCCGCCACCCTCAACAACCTGGCGGTCCGGTTGGGCGAGGCGGGCCGTCGGGCGGAGGGCCTGACCACCATTCAGGAAGCCGTCACCATCGACCGCACCCTCGTCCAGGCGAACCCCGACGCCCACCTGCCTGACCTCGCCGGTTCCCTCAACAACCTCTCCAGCGGTCTCAGCGAAGTGGGCCGGACGGCCGAAGGCCTGGCCGCCAGCGAGGAAGCCGTCGCCATCCGCCGTACCCTCACCAGGGCCAACCCCGGCGCACACCTGCCCGCCCTCGCCGGCGCCCTCAACAACCTGGCGCTCCGGTTGGGCGAGGCAGGCCGGCGGGCCGAAGGCCTGACCACCATCGAGGAAGCCGTCCGCCACTACCGCACCCTGGTCGACGCGAACCCGAAGGCCTTCGACCCGCACCTGCAACGGTCCCTGACCGTGGTCGCCTGGCTCGAAGGCCTCGAACCGTAGCCGGGTGAGGCGGCTACCGCCGCAAGCTCCGGCGGGGGAGCATCACATGGTCGGAATGACGCTCCCCGCCGGTCCTGCGTACCCTGCGGCGGCCGGCACCTGATGTGCCTCGCTCGGTGATCGCCCGGATCTCCTGGGCGTCGTCGGGCTCGGCGGCCTGGCCGCGTGATCCGGCCACGTGATCCGGCCACGTGGTGAGGCCACGTCTCCCATGGCGCGGCGCCGGCTGCGGAGATGCCCACGGAGGTGCCCTCCGCAGTCCCCTGGCTTCGGGCCACGCCGGTTCGCTACATCCAGCTGGCGGCCCAGTGGTGGACGCCGTAGGCGTCGGGGAACTCCTCGCCCGCCCGGTGTTTCTCGTTGAATCCGTACGGATAGAACAGTTCGCTCGGGAAAACCGTGATCGCCGATCGGCCGGCCTCCTCCGACAGCCGCTTGTAGACGGTGGTGGCCAGTCCGGGACCGGTCTTCAACGCCGCATTCGCATCGGCGAACTCTTTTACCCGGAGGGGCAGTTCCTGCACACAGGCGGCCATGAACGGGTGGTCGGGCACCGCACCCATGATGCCCGTCGACACGTGTACGCCGTCCTCACTGGCGGCGAAGACATCCAGTTCCCCGAGGAGACGGTCCAGGGGACGCAGACACTCGAAGTCGGTGTCGATGTAGATGCCGCCGTGGCGCAGCAGGATCTCGTACCGTGCCACGTCGGACTTCTCCGACCAGCTGTCCAGCGCGAGGAACGCGTCACCATTGGTGAGGAAGCCGGAACGGGAGGGGTCGAGGTCGTCCTCGGTCCACAGCCGGTACTCCCAGTCGGGGTGATGGTGCTGCCAACTGCGGGAGTAGGCGCGGAACCGCTCCGGCATCGGACCGCCCATCCAGACCTGGTGGAAAACCCGGGGTATCGACACGTGATGGTCCTCTCTTCTGTTTCCGGAGAATTCGCGCCCGACCGGAAGGACGGCGCGTTTCGTCCGCCCCGACGGGAACGCCCGCGGGGCGGCGTGCACTTGCAGGATCCTCATGTCCCGGAACTGGAGTACAAGGCGGCCTGCGACCGCCAGAACACCAGCGCGAGCCACAGCAGCAGCGGCCCGGCGCACGGCGAGGCCAGGACGAGCCAGAGCGGGACATGGAGGTCACCGGCCCTGCCGAGCAAAGCGGTCGCCGGCAGGTAGGCCACGAAGGCGACAGGCACGAGGAAGGTGAGTACGAAGCGGGTGGGCCCGGGGAAGACCGTGAGCGGGTAGCCCCCGAAGGTGTTCATGACGTTGTCGACCACCGAACGCAGGGAGCGGTTGGAAAGGGTTCGGAAGGACAGCGCGCTGATGCCGATCTGGACGGCGCCCTCGACCATCGCGCCACCCACCAGGGCCGGCACGAGGTAGAGGAGGGCCGTCGCCGAGTGCAGCGAGTCGAGGTTCCAGACGGCGCCGGCGAGGATGGCGGCCCCGGTCAGCAGGTCACCGACCGCGGGCAGGTGCGCCTGTCGGCAGAGCAGTTGCAGCAGGACCCCGGTGGGGCGGACCAGATAGCGGTCGAACTCGCCGGTGCGAATGGTGAGGTCGAGATAGAAGAGCTGGTTGCCCGGTACCACCCAGAGGCCGTGCGATGTCAGGCGCATGCCGTACAGCAGGCAGATCTCCGCCATGGACCATCCGCCGACCGTCCCGAAACGGGTGGAGACGACCCAGATGAAGACGAGACCCACTCCTTGGAAGGCGGCCCCGCCGACGCAGCCGACCAGGAGGTTTCCGCGGTACTGGAGCTGGGCCTTCAGGGCCACGTGCAGCAGCAACCGGAACGCGAGCAGGCGTGGGACAGGACGGGCGGCGGAACAGGGCGCGGAGTCTCCCGGGGGCGTCATGGTCATCCCCCCTGCACGACGACGCGGCGCAGGGCCCTGAGCCACACCAGCCTCAGGACCAGCCACAGCGCGATGGCCCAGGCGCACTGGACGGCCAGTGCCTGCAGGATGTCGCGGGTCCCGTGCATCTGGCCGAGGTACAGGGCGGTGGGGATGTAGACCATGGTCTGGAAGGGCAGCAGGCGGGTCACGTCGGCCAGCCAGTCGGGCATGAACCACAACGGCACCAGGGCCCCGGAGAAGAAGCGCGCCGTCATCAGGTAGACGGAGTAGACCCCGTCCAGCTCCAGGGTCCAGAACGAGATCATGCTGACGATCACGCCCAGCAGGAGGGCGCTGCTGTAGGCGGGAACCAGGCTGACGACGTAGGCGAGCATCGCCGTGGCGGAGGCGGGGGCCTGCGCGCCGCCCGCCAGCACGGAGAAGACCAGCGCGACGGCCACGAACGGGACCATGGCGAGGGTGCTGCCGGCCCGGGCGGCGATCATCTGGGAGGTGAAGCGGACGGGGCGGGCGAGATCGAGGGCCACGACGCCCTCCCGCACCCGCAGTTGGAGCGTCGACAGTCCCCCGGAATCCGTGAGCCAGGACTGCACCGAGGCCAGGACGACGTAGGTGATCTGGGTGGCGAGGGTGATCTCGTGTCCCCCCTCCACAGCCGCGCTTCCCGAGCGGGGGTAGACGGCGGTCCACACCAGGCGAAGCATGTAGATCTGGAGCAGCAGGCCCGCCAGGCCGAAGAGGACGTCGCTCCGGTAGGCGTACTGGCTGCGCGCCTGGACACGGGCCAGGGCGGTGTACGCCGCCAGGCGCTGGCGCGGTCCCAGCCGGGCCGAGGGCCTCATCACCCGTCCTCGCTTCCGGAGTAGATCCGGTGGATGACACCTTCGAGGGCCGACTCGGTGATCGACAGGTCCGTGACGCGGTGCCGGGCCAGTACGGCGGCGATGATCTCCGGGCTCTGGGTCTCCTTCGGAGCGAAGCGGAGTGAGACGACCCCGGGTTCGGCGGCACCGGACCGCACGCACTCGACGCCGGGCAGGTCGACGCCCTGCCACGTGGTGCCTTCGGCGAGGTGGAACACCAGTTCCCGGTGCGGCGCGAACTGTGTCTTGAGCTCGTCGACGGCGCCGTCGTAGAGCACCCGGCCTCCGTCGATGAGGATGATCCGGGTGCACAGCCGCTCGACGTCGCCGAGGTCGTGGGTGGTCAGGACCACGCTGGTGCCGTGCACCCGGTTCTGGGTGGCGATGAACTCGCGCATGCGCTCCCTGGCGATGATGTCCAGCCCGATGGTGGGTTCGTCGAGGAAGAGGATCCGCGGCTCGGGCAACATCGCGGCGGCGAGGTCTCCGCGCATGCGCTGCCCGAGGGACAGCTGACGCACCGGCGTGTCCAGGAACGGTCCCAGCATCAGCATGTCCGTGAAGTGGGTGATGTTCCGCCGGTAGCGGGTTCGCTCCACTCCGTAGAGCCTGCCCACCGTCTCCAGGGAGTCCCGCAGCGGAAGGTCCCACCACAGCTGGCTGCGCTGGCCGAAGACGACGCCGATGTTGCGGGCGTGCCGCTCGCGCTCGCGCCAGGGAACGACCCCGGCGACCTCCACGCGCCCCGCGGTGGGCCGCAGAATCCCGGCGAGCATCTTGACGGTCGTCGACTTGCCGGCGCCATTGGGCCCCAGGTACCCGACCAACTCCCCTTCACCGATTGAGAAGTCGATGCCGTCGACGGCGAGCTTGCTCGTGTACTGGCGGGTGAGCAGGGTCCGCAGGCCGCCGAACGGCCCGTCGATCCTCTTGGGCCTCCGGAACTCCTTGACCAGGCCCGCCACTTCGATCAGCGACACACGACACCCTTCCTTTGACAACGGACGGCCGAACGGGAGGGACGTTCCGGTCGGTCGCGGGCCATCCCCGGCAGCCGGGCTCGTATCCCAGGCGGGTGCCGTATTCCATGGCGAAGGTGCCCGCCGGACCGAGGCGGGCACGCGTGGAGACGACCGCAGCGATGAGGTCCCCTGTGAGCGGTTCGACGGGCCCTTCGCCAGCGGGTGCAGCGCTCTCCGTGAAGAACTCCGGCAAGTTGTCCGAAGACCAGGTGGAGATCCCAGAGTTGCCCATGCTTAATTGTCCGTCTACAAAAATCGGCTGAGTCCCAAGTGAACTGCGGACAACCCGACTTGGCCGCGGACAGACGGGAGCGAAGAGTGGGAAGCACCGGCCGCCCCCAGGGGCGACTCAAGGGAGAGACCGAGCAGGCCGACGCGCTGGCCCAGTTCGTGCGCCAGTTGACCTCCGGACTCACCGTCCGTGAACTCGCCCAGCGGTATCCGGCGGGCAGGACCAGGTGGAGCGAGTACCGCTCCGCGGGGAAGGACATTCCCTGGGACCTGCTCCAGCAGTTGGTCCATGACCTCACGAAGGACCCGTCTGCCCGGAAGGAGCTGCTCACCCAGGCCGGCCACCTGCACGAACAGGCAGTCCAGGCGGCTGCGGCGTACCCGTCACCGGCGGCGGAACGGTCGATGGTGCAGCAGGCGCTCGACCGGGCCAGGCACGCCCAGCAGCTGGCCGAGGCAGGCGTCGCGGAGTCGGAGGAGCTGATTCACGTCCTGGTGGCGATCGTGGCCGAGCTGTGGGGCCAACTGGGCGCCGGCATCGAGAACAAGACGCTCCGTGGCACAGCGGTTCCCGACGCCACCGAGCTGCGGCGGGCCAGGCTGCGTGAGGCCACACGCAGCCTGGCCGAGCTGCGGCACATCAGGGAAAGCCACTGTGAACCGTAGGCCGCAACGGGGCGGACCCCACCGGAGGCGCGCCTCGCGCGCTCGTGGCGGGCGGCCCGGCGCCGCGGACACCTCCCCGACTCGGTGCTCGAGAGGACATGGGACGACGAGGGCAGAACTCCGTGTTCACAGTGCGCATCACCGCCGGACTCCTCGCCTGCGCCACGAGCGTGCTCGATGCCGGCGAGGCTTCCGCGGCCTCCGCGGCCACCTGGGACAAGGTCTCCGCATGCGAGAGCGGTGGGAACCGGTCGATCAATACCGGCAACGACCTCGACGGCGTTCTGTGCTCCAGTTCCCGGGCAGTTGGCGGGGCAGGCCACCCCACCGCGGCCGCTCGACGTCACCGCGCTGTTCCCTCAACTGGCCCCCTGGAAGGCACGGCTACCCGGTTGTATCCGCACCCCGGACCGCCGTCACCCCACGACAGTTCCGTCGGCGGGCCGCTGCTGTGGCCCACCGGCGAGCCCTGGCCGCACGGTGGGGGCCCGTACGTGTGGACCAAGTCAACGGGGCTCACCCGGTGCACGGAGCCTGCGGTCAGCGAAGGTGACCCTGGATGAGGGTCACGATCTTTCCCCGGACGCGTCCACGCTCGGAGTGGGCGTGGGCCTGCGCGATCTCTTCCAGGGGGTAGGTCTGTTCGATGCGCGGCGTGTAACGGCCTTGCGCGCCGAAGCAGGCAGCCTCGATGAGGAGCGCGGGGTCGTTCGCCGCGTTGGCCAGGTGGACGCCCAGGCGACCGGCATTCCGGTAGTCGGCGACTGTCACGACGCGGGCCGGGCTTCCGGCGATCCTGACGAGGTCCGTGAGGGAGCCGGAGCCGGCCGCATCGAGCACGAGATCGATCCCGTCGGGGGCCAGGTCGGCGAGGCGTTCGGCAAGGCCCGTGCCGTAGGTGGTGGGAAGGGCTCCGAGGGAGGAGAGGAACGCGTGGCTGCGCTCACTGGCCGTCCCGATCACGGTGGCCCCCATGGCGACCGCGATCTCGACCGCCGCACCGCCGACACCGCCGGCGGCGCCTTCGACCAGCACGGTGCGCCCGGCCAGCGGGCCGAGCGCCCTGAGCCCTCCCAATGCCGTCACGGCCACCAGGCCGGCCCCGCCCGCCTGGGCATCGTTCCACGCGTCGGGCGCGGGGGCCCAGGCCGAGAGCACGGCCAGCTCCGCCGTCGCTCCCGTGACGCCGCCCAGCCCGAAGACCCGGTCGCCGACGCCCACCCCCTCCACGCCCTCCCCGATCCTGTCGACCAGGCCGACCGCGTCACGGCCGGGGACAGCCGGCAGGTCCACGGGGAGCACGTCACGGACCTCTCCGCTGCGCACCTTCCAGTCGACGGGGTTGACACTGGCTGCCGCGACGCGAATGCGGATCTCTCCGGCGCCGGGCTGCGGGTCCGGTGCCTCCTCGACCGTGAGGGTCTCCGTGCCGCCGTACTCGTGGTAGCGAGCTGCGCGCATTGTGTTCCGCCTTCCATCCCCATGGCCTGGTACGCCTTGACGCCGGTTACGCTAAAACCTGACGTCGGCGTCAGGTGCAAGTCGGGCGAGTGAATCGGAGGCCCCGTGCGTATCGGTGAGGTGGCCCGGCAGGCCGGGGTGAGTGTCAGGGCTCTGCGGTACTACGAAGAGCAGGATCTGCTGCCGGCCGAACGGAGCGCCGGAGGGCAGCGCCATTACCCGGACTCGGCGGTGGCCCGGGTGAGGCTGATCCAGCAACTGTTCGCCGCGGGGCTGCCGAGCAGGTCCGTTCGCGAGGTGCTGCCCTGTGTGGACTCCGGCACAGCGGCGCCGGGGCTCCTGGACCACTTGGAGGCCGAACGCGCCCGGATCAGCGAACGGATCACCGACCTCGCCGCGGCACGCGACCGACTCGACACGGTGATCGCCAACACCCGTAACCCTCCGCCCGAGTGCACCCACCACCCGGAGTGAGGCACCCTCGACCGGCGGCCCCCACTGCGCACTGCCGCCGGCGGCCGACACGATCGCCGCACGGTCACGGGAGGCTGAGGCACGTCTGGCGGTCAGGCGGAGAAGCGGATGGCGGCTCCGCCGGATCCGGTGACGCTACCGCGTTTCCCGGGGGCGGCCTCGCGCCTCCCCCAGCGCGGTAGTCGCGTCGCTGTACGGGCAGTTGATCGGAGAACAGCCTGATCTGCCTTGCCCGTCGGGGAGTTCGTCGCTTCGCTGCGTGCCGATACCAGTACGGTGTGGCTGTGTTCGCCGCGGGGCGGCGTCGAGGGAGGGGCGACGTGGGGCAGAAGTTGGCGCGGGTGCCGTTGGACGGCGGGGGTTCGATCCTGGTCGAGGCGGTGGACGGGGCGGCCGGGCCGGTGAAGGCGGGCCGGGTCGGGGATGCGGTCCGGGATCTGCCCTGGAGCCGGTGACCGACATGGCACGCACGGTGCTGCGGCGGTTGCGCGAGGCGGGGCCTGCCGAGGCGTCGAAGGTGACCTCGCGGACCGGGCGCGGCTGACCGGTGTGGTCGGTGAGCCGGGCGTGGAGCCTGGCCAGGGGCCGGGCATGTCCTGGCGGAAGGCCCGCCAGGACATGCCGTTGGTTCCGGGGGGGCACCAGTGCGGCCTGTGCCCTGGCGGGCGGCGTGCTTGAGCCGGTCGAGGTCGGTCACCTGCCGCGTGAGGCTGTGCGGGGCCGGTCCGGCGTTAAGGGGCGCGCCCGGGTCAGGCCGAGAAGGGTCTCGGCGACGACGCGGGGCTGAGGGCGGCGGCCTGGGCAGGGCCGGGCTGGGAGGCGGCATGGTCCCGCCGTGCCGGACGGCAGTCGGCTTCGGACGGTGCGGTCCGCCGGTCCGCCCTCCCGTGCGGTGGCCGGGTCAGACCGGCAGTGAGACCAGGCGGTCGCCGGGGATGCCGGCCAGGCCGGGCGTGTAGTAGTCGCGGATGCCGTCGGCCCAGGCGGTCACCGTGATCCGGTCGGCGGCATCCGGTTCGAACGCGTCGAACAGCGCGTGGATGTTGGGGGCGTCGAAGCCCCATGCGATCATCAGGTCGAGGAAGCGGGTCCGCTCGATCAGACCGTCGTTGTCGGGGTCGCCGAGCGTGGCGAGCGCGTTGGCGAAGAGATCCGCGGTCGGCGCGAAGCGCTCGGGGTCGAGCACGAACGCCTCGAACTCCTGCGGGCTGATCAGGCCGTCGTTGTCGGCGTCCAACGCCCCCGCCAGCACGTCCCACCACTGGTGCATGCTGCCCGCGAACGTCTGCCTGTCCTCCTGCGCCGAGTCGGTGGCGACGACCAGCACCCGGTCGGCGACCAGGCCGAAGTCCTGGGGATCGAGCACTCCGTTCCCGTTGGCGTCGAACAGCTTGAAGATCAGCGCGGCACGTCGAACGGCTTCGTCTCGCAAGGTCTGTCTCCCTCAAGGGTCACCCGGAACGGGACCGTCCCGGCCGGGTCTCACATTCTTGTGGTCACCTGACCGGCCACCGGGCGAAGTGACGTCACGTCACCCATGCGAGCGAATTCGTGGGATGAGATGACGTGACGGCGCTCCGTCGCCAGGCACTGTGGCGGACGGAGGAGCCCGGACGGGGGCGACGACCGGCCCCACCACGCCCTGATCAGGCAGGACAGCCGGAACGCCACCGGGTGCCCAGCCGACACTCCGGCCGGAATGCTCCTTCACCCACGCCCGGATCTCCGCACGCGTGCGCCGTTGCCCCCGTCAACCTGGCAATGCCTTGCAAACACGTTTCAGCGGATTGGGGCCGCGGAGGCGTTGCGACACGATCCGCCGTTCCTACGATTCGGCCCATGCCCGGAGCAAGTGCGCTCCGGTGACGAAGAACAACGAAGTGGAACCGCGCATGACGAACCATTCACGTACTCCCGACACGGGCGCGGCCGGGCCCGGCGCAGCTCGCGAGCTCTACACCGACGTGCTGACGCACCGGCGCCCCGAGGAAAGGGCCCGCCTCGACGCCCTGAGCCGCGCCTTCGACCCGCAGACCCGGCGACGGCTGGAAGCCGCCGAGATCGCGCCCGACTGGTCCTGTCTGGAGATCGGCGCCGGCGCCGGCACCGTCGCCCACTGGATGGCCGCGCGTTGTCACCGGGGGCGTGTCACCGCGACCGACCTGGACGTGGCACTGGTCCGGGAACCGGTGCCGGCCAACCTCACGGTGCTGGTGCACGACGTCACGGAGGACGCCTTCCCGGAGGGGGCCTTCCAGCTGATCCACGCGCGCGCCGTGCTCATGCACCTGCCTCAACGCGAGCGGATCATCCAGCGGATGCTGCCATGGCTGGCCCCGGGCGGGGTGCTCCTGGTGGAGGACCTCGTCCACTTCCCTCGTCACGGACTGCCCGCGTCCTCCCCGCTCAGGCGGGTCATCGATGCCTGGTGGGCTTCCCTCGCCACATCCTTCGGAATGGACGACACCTGGGGTGTGCGGGTGGCGGCCGCCATGCGCGACACCGGCTACGAGAAGGTACGGTCCGAAGCGGACCTTCCCGCCTTCCACGCCGGATCACCGATCGCCGAGTTCTCCCGGCTGACCATTCAGGCGGTCGCCCCCCGACTCGTCAGCACCGGACTGCTCAGCGAGGCCGACGTGCACGCCGGCCTGGAGGAGATCGATGACCCCGGCCACCTCTCCTTCCCCATCGCCGTCGTCGCCACCTCCGGACACCGACCCGCGAACTGAGGAGGCAACGGTCCACCGGCCGACGGCGGGCTGCCCGCCTCGCGGGCGCCCGCACCGGCTCGCGGACAGGCCGGGAGAAGGGCCGTTCCCCGTTCCCGACCTTCAGGAGCCGCGCGAGGCCGGCCGCGCCGCCATTCCCGCCCAGACCGGGGCGGCCAACGACCTACTTCGAGCTGGCTTCATACGGGAGTCGTGAGAGCACTGTTGCTGAGCGGCGAGAGCACCCCGTGCCACGGGAGAGCGATGTCGCCGGGTTTCGAGAACACCTGGGTGCTGTTTCGGGACCAAGGTCAGCCTGGAGCGGGTCGAGCGGCACTGGGAGGTCGTGCTGCCAATCATCGGTTCTATCCGGACCGGCGCGGTCCGGGCCCGCGGCGTGATCCGGATGCGCGGGTGCGCGGTCGTAGGCGCTCTCCCTGCGGCCCGAACATGATCAGGTATTCGACCGGTCCGCCGGGTTCGGCATTCGCGACTCCGTGGGCGGTGCGGGTGTCGAACTCAGCCGTCTCCCCGGCGCTCAGGACGAGGTCCTGCTCGCCGAGCGCCAGCCACAGCCGCCCGTACAGGACGCACAGCCATTCGTACCCGTCGTGGGAGACCTGCCGCGGCCGCGCCGGCGGCGCGTCGACGGCGGGCAGGACGTGCTTGTGGGCGTGCAGGCCCCCCACGTACCGGGTCAACGGCAGCACCACCTTGTCGCCGCCGGGACCCTGCGGTGTCCGGATGCGCGGTCCGGGCGCGGTGACGGGTGCGGTGCCGGCCAGCTCGTCCAGGGAGATGCCGTACGCCTTCGCGAGCTGCAGCAGCACCTCCAGGGTCGGCTTGCGCCGACCGGTCTCGATCCGCGACAGCGTGCTCGGCGAGATGCCGGTCGTGCGGCTGACGTCGGTGAGCGTGGCGCCGCGCTGCTCGCGCGCGGTCCGCAGCCGGGGGCCCATGGCCGCCAGCGTGTCGGCTGTGCCGTCGTCCGTCACCGTCGCCCCGCTCTCTCCAGCCGCGCGGCCTCCACCGCCCTGTCCTGCCAGCTTGCCAGAATGGCAACGGTGCTCGCGTCGGGATGCCGTCCCGCCACAAGATCAGTGGGTAACCGCGGCCGCCCGTGAACCGAGGAGATGCCATGCACCCGCCCATGCCGTCCGCCGACCTGCGCCACCGCACCATCGAGGCACCCGCCGGGCGCCTGCACCTCGTCGAACAGGGCACCGGACCGCTGGTCCTGCTCGTCCACGGCTTCCCCGAGTCCTGGTACTCATGGCGCCGCCAGCTCCCGGCCCTCGCGGCGGCGGGGTACCGGGCCGCTGCGCTCGACGTGCGCGGCTACGGCCGCTCCTCCAAGCCGGCCGCGACCGACGCCTACCGGATGCTCGACCTGGTGGCGGACAACGTCGCCCTGGTACGTGCCCTGGGCGAGGAGAGGGCGGTGATCGTCGGGCACGACTGGGGCTCCAGCATCGCCGCGGCCTCCGCCCTGCTGCACCCCGAGGTCTTCCGTGCCGTCGCACTGCTGAGCGTCCCCTACGCGCCACCCGGCGGCCCCCGCCCCACCGACGTCTTCGCGCAGATGGGCGGCGACCAGGAGCTCTACGTCTCCTACTTCCAGGAGCCCGGCCGGGCCGAAGCCGAGATGGAGCCCGACCTGCGGGGCTGGCTCGCGGGCTTCTACGCGGCCATGTCCGCCGACACCATGCCCGCCCGGAGCGAGCCCGACCCCCACTTCGTGGCCCGCACCGGCGGCCGGCTGCGCGACCGCTTCCCCAGCGGCAAGCTGCCCGCCTGGCTGACCGAGGACGACCTCGACGTCTACGCCGCGGAGTTCGAGCGCACCGGCATGACCGGAGCCCTCAACCGCTACCGCAACATGGACCGCGACTGGGAGGATCTCGCCCCGTACGCCGGCGCCCCGATCAAGCAGCCGTCCCTGTTCATCGGCGGCGCCCTGGACGCCTCCACGACCTGGATGGCCGACGCGATCGACGCCTACCCAACCACCCTCCCCGGCCTGGCCTCCAGCAACATCCTGGACGGCTGCGGACACTGGATCCAGCAGGAGCGTCCCGAGGAGGTAAACCGCCTCCTGACCTCCTGGCTCGCCTCCCTCCAGGGCTGAACCCTCGGGCGTGCCCTCCGGGCACCGTCGCAGGAGATCCACAGCCGACACACCCCGGAGCAGCGCCCGAACCTCACGTCCGCCCAGCGCCGCGCGTCCCCCGGCGCGAGCAGGGCGGTGGAACCTCCGCCCGCCTCCGTTGCCCTCGACCGGCTCGAAGCCCTGGTACGCGACCGGCTCAAGCGCCGACAGTACCGACCAGCCGTCCTGGACGGTTTCCTCGCCGGGACCGGCCTCGCCCTCGACCCGCCGCGGGTGCCCTGAAACGCCGGCCATGTCCTGAGGGCACGGCCGGCGTTCCGGTCACGGGGCTACAGTTCGCGGAAGTACACGGCCACGGGCAGCTTGACGCACCCGAGGCTTTCGTACAGTGCTCTGGCCGGGGCGTGGAACTCGTCGCCGCCGGTCCCGATTTCGGCGTACACAGCTCCGTGGGCACGCATGTGGCCGAAGGCGTGCTCGCACAGCTCGGTTGCCAGGTGGTCACGACGGTGGTGCGCGTCGACGGCGAGGATGCCGATGGTTCCGTGCTCGCGGGCGGGGTCGATCTCCCAGCCCACGTAGCCCGCGATCTGTCCGTCGAGGTCCGCGACGGCGGCGTGCTTGTTGTGCTCCGGGGTGTGCAGCGTGGTGAGGAGAGTGTGGTAGTCCTCGCGCCACTGGCCGTGCTGCCGGGTGAAGACGACCTCGCCGACCAGCGGTCGGAAGGAGTCCTCGTAGAACGGCCCGAAGGTCTCGATGGTGAGCTCGGTCAGCCGTGGAAGGTCACGCGGCTCGAAGCTGCGGATGATCACGAAATGCGCCTCTCGCTGAGGAGCCGACAACCGGAGGAACAGGCATCGACGGGCTCGCTCGCGGCGAAGGTGGGCGGCGAGTGAGCCCTCAGCAGCGCGTGCGCCGGGAGGCGAAGCATTCCATGCCCAGCAGGATAGTGACGTCCTGCGACGGGCGCAGACCTTTTCGGGTCCGCCTGCCGCCGCCTGTCGGAACGACGCGCTGAGCCGAGGGAGAGGCCGGCGTGAGTGCGGGGTGTGCCGTAGGGCCGTCCGCAGGAGCCGAGTTCGACCCGCCGCTTGTCGAAGTGCTCGTTGAACTCGCTCCACTCGGTCTCGGTCGGCCTGCGGTACTCGCTCTCGGGCCGTTGGGCCCGGCGACGGTCGAGGAACTCCTGGTAGTGCCGGACCATGTCGTCGCCGAAGACCGCTGATGGTGGGGTCGGGTATTGGAACCGGCCGAATGCCTGCCGCATCCAGACTCCCTGGACGGTCGGTCCGCGGTGCAGACGGCCCAGTCGCCGACTGACGCATCCTGGGCGGCCGGCGAACTCACGCGATGACTGTCGGCAGACGGTGCGAGACTCGGTCCCATGAAGTCCAATGATCCCAAGCACAACCTGCACCGGTACCTCAAGGAAGCCCGCAAGGCCGTTGTCTGGAAGCTGGACGGGCTGTCCGAGTACGACATCCGTCGCCCCCTGACGCCGACCGGCACCAACCTCCTCGGCCTCGTCAAACACCTCGCCAGCATCGAACTCGGGTACTTCGGCCCGGCCTTCGGCTGTCCGCACGACGAACCCCTCCCCTGGTACGACGAGGGCGCCGAGCCCAACTCGGACATGTGGGCACCCGCCGACGAGTCGCGCGAGGATGTTCTCGGCCTCTACCGCCGCGCCTGGGCGCACGCGGACGCGACGATCGAGGCGCTGCCGCTCGACGCGATGGGCCACGTCGCGTGGTGGGGAGACAACGGGGACGTGACGCTTCAGCTGGTCATGCTGCACATGACGGCCGAGACGAACCGGCACGCCGGCCAGGCCGACATCGTCCGCGAGCTGATCGACGGCACGGTCGGTATGCGCGAGGACAACAGCAACATGGATGGTGGCGACGAGGCCTGGTACCAGGATTACTGGAACCGGCTGGAGGTGTCCGCCAAGGAGGCCCAGGCCAAGCAGCGCTGAGGTCGTTTGGGGAGGTGTCAGTCTTGGTGGCTCTCGTGATTCCGCAGGTGCGGGATGGTGTTCAACCCGTAGCGGATCGCCACGGGGAAGACGCCGAAGGCTTCCTCGCAGGCGGGCACCCAGTCGTACCGGCTGTCGATGACGAACTCGCTGAACAGGCGGACGATGCCCTGGGAGTCGCGGATCGTGGAGCCGGCGGATGAGCCGTTCCCGGTCCTCGACCGTTTCGTCCTCAAGCCCCGGTGCCCTCTGCTGGCCCCGCCGGCATCGCATCGAGCATCGTGTCCTCGGGGCGCAGCTGGACCACACCGGAGACGAACTCCAGATGAGCCGACCCAGCCAGGGCGACTTTGCGCTGATGCACCGTGCCCGGATGCTCCAGAACTGCCGCCACCGAGTCGAGTCGATCGACGCGTTGGTGCAGTCAACCGACCAGCACCGTCCCTCGAATCGAACCGCACCCATTCGATAATCCGTTTGGTAAGCGATCGGCCGGGTGCTAAGAACACAGAGTGACTGTGTTTGTGTGCTCGGCCTGCGGGTCTGCCATCACCGGACCGCTGACTGAGCTGCCCGAGGTGCCCGCGCGTCCAGGAGACCAGGGCTACCCCAAAGCCGACGGATCACGTCGTGCCACCGCGACCATGCCGCTCGGCTTCTTCTCTCTGGAACCCGAGCCGTGGGGTGCACCGCTCGTGCCCTGTGCCGAGCCCCGCCCGGTCTTCGCCGGTGGCCCCTGTCTCGGCGACCCGGACGATGTCGACGGGTTCCTGGTGTCCGCCGGCACTCGCAACACGGTGGTCCTGCACCCCGACGACGCCCGTGGCCTTCGGGAAGACACTGACCATCTGAGGCACAGCAGCGGATGCTGTGGACTTCACGGCCAGGCAGGCATGAACCGCCAGTGCCCCTGTGGCGCGCTCGTCGGCACACTCGTCAACGACTGCAACACCGCGTATGAGCTGCATCTGGAACCCAGCCAGGTGTGCACGATCACGGATTGACTCTTCGGTTCGTCACCGCGGTGAAGGCTGCTCACATGTTCGGGGGTTGGGTGCACATCGCAGAGCACACCACGTGGGACTGGGGCTTTCCGGTGAAGTACCTCCTGGTCCAGGAGGACCAGGACGGTGTGGAACAGCTCTGGGGGAGGTGCGCGGGCGTTGAAGGATTGTTCGTCGACCCGGTCCCGCCGCCACGAGAGGTCCTCACCCTCCGCGGATGTAGCCCCGACGGTCTCCTGAACGAGGTCTTGGCCGAGCCCGGCGTCCCGCTACGGGGTCTGGGCGACGTGCGCGTCGAGGTCTGGGACGACGAGGAGCCCGTGCAGTGGTGGACTCTCGTCGATGCGGTCGTGCTGGCCCGTCAATCCCACCCGGCCGATCCGGCACGGTACGACATCGTGCTCGGCGCCGGCGTCAGGAGCGAGGAGAGCTTCTGCGAGCTGCCCGCGGCGCCGCGCTTCGAACTCTTCGCGGGAACGACGGTCGCTGCGGCAAGTGCAGGCCGGTGCTCCGCCGTGGACGGGCTGTTCAAGCCGCGAGCGGACCCGGTCCCCGTCCCCATGGAGCTGATCGGCTGCGAGCCTGCGGAGCCCCTGCTCGCGGCGCTGCGGCGACCCCGTCGGTGGGAGCGGGACTGGGCCTGTCTCCTGGTCCTGGATCGCCATGGTGCCGTGATGGCCTCCCGCACTGTGGGCCTGGCCGTCACCGAAACGCGCTCGTCCGTGCTCGGCGACACGCTCGTCGACATCACCCTCACCGATGGTGGCGACGACCGGCCGACGCCGGCAGCCCGCCCGATCTGGGAGAGGTGGTACCAGGGCCCGCCGACAGAACCCAATCTGTGGGCGCCCTACGACTCGCGGGGCAGGGCCGCGTGGTCGGACCTCACCACCCGTGCCTGGCGGGTGCCCGCGCCCCGGCCGGATCGCTCCGGCGGTGAACACCATCTCGACGGCCGGTTCGTCACGGACGTTCCTGGCCTGCACTGCGCGATCGCCGAGGCCCTGCTCGGGCCCGGCCGCTACTTCGGCCGGGGGTGGAGCGCCTTCAAGGACTGCCTGGCCGGTGGATTCGGAGTGGCCCCGCCCTTCACCCTGACCTGGCACCATTCCGAGGTCGCACGCCGAGCACTGGCGGAGGTCGTGGAGGATCCGCAGGGCCGGCTCTCCTACTTCGAGGAGATCGTGCAACTCCTCGAACAGCGCGGCGTCACGGTCATGCTCCGGTGAGCCGAAGACGCCCGAGCGAATACGACCGAGGAACAGACTGAACGGGCCTCGGCGCCTGCTGTTGCCGGGCGTGAGCAGGCTGGTGACCTCGGCGAGCCATTCCCGCGCGTGCGGGGCCGACACCGGGGTCGTCGGGTTTGGAGCGCGCCCGCGTCGGGGGTGGGGGCGGGGACAGGAAAATCCGGCGCCCGTTCGTACCGCCTCGGGTACCGTGGCGCACTGCCCTGCCGGGAAGGTCCGCAGCGAATCGGGGGATGCACGGTGGAGATGGACGAAGCGGCGCGGGCCGCATGGTGGGAGAGCCTGCCTGCGGGGATCCGCGACGAGATCGACGGCTACGTCCTCCAGGACTCCCTCTTCCGCGCGCTGCGGACCATCGTCGATGTCGGCCGCGTCCCCTCCGGCATCGGCATCCGCATCGCCGAGGACATCGTCAACGACCGCTACACCCACCACGGCGACCGCATCGCCCGAAGCCCGGACAGCCCCCTCGACCTGGAGTCCCTGGCATTTCGGGTCGCCGGCTGCCCCGGCCGCGTCGTGGCGATCGAGGCGGTCTGGGACGGCGACACCGTCCACGACTGGTTCACGGTCCTGCTGGCGATCACCGAGGACCCGGAGCAGGAGCGTCCGTTGGCCACCATCCACTCCACCACGGCCAGGCGCTACCTGGACGACGGGGGAGTGGCTCGCGGCGGACAGCTCGTGTGCGCCGCCGCCGCCGAACGCGCGGGCCGGACCCTGGCCGGGCACCTGTCGGTCCCCTTCCACTTCGCCAGCCCTGACACCCCGGATGACGAGGCTCCCCGCCGGCGGTACCGAACGGGACAGGGGTGTCGGCCGGAGTTCACCTGAGCGCCCTCGGTTCGCTCTCCAGTCCGGACGTGTTGTTGATCATGCTGTCTTCAGTGCCAGCCGGGGGTGGGCGACAGGTGGAGATGTCGTCGTCTCGGGCTGGATGATGGCGCGGTGACGAACATCAGCGGCGACCATGTGAAGGTCCACTTCCGGATCAACGTGGACGAGGACGGCTGGCCGCCGGCGAGTGTCGAGAGCCTGCGGGCAGTCGACCTCGGCGATGGGACGGTGCGGCTCGCCATCAGCTCGTCGTGGACCGGGGGCTGCGGTCATTCGTCGATGCGTTGAAGGATGTGCGTGAAATCGTCGGCCTCGACCAGGCCGACGAGGACCTGGGTCATCTTGCTGATGCCGGCGTCGCGGACGATGAGGCCGTCCGGGCACGAGAAGTAGGCGCCGCCGAGGGCCTCCCCGGTCGCCACTGACGCCCGCCGCGCGGGCGACAGTCCGGAAGTTGATCTCCTCCCATGTGCCGCGCCGTAGGCGTCGTGGAGAGTCGACCAGTCGATCACCCGGCGATTCAAGCATGTTCCCGGGCAGCCTCCGTAGGACTGCCGTGTCCGCGGGCCGCCCAGGCGTCGGTGGGGGGAGCCGGTCTGGAGGCTGACGTCGAGCAGAAGGTCACCGAACCCGTCCAGACAGCAAACGGTGCCGCTGGCCGGAGCCCGCTTCTACCCCTCAGCGCACTGCTGAAGGGGGGCCCCTCCGACCGGCGATCGGCCGGGTGCACGCCGTGCTGGGCCTGGAGAGCGCCCGCCCCCACCTGCCCCCACGATGTGGACCCCCTGGGGGATCGCTCGCCGACGGCAGGGACCCCCTGGCCGGTCGACCAGGGGGTCCACGCTTCACCTTCCCTTGTCCCCTGGCCTACCGGGAACGGCTCCTCAGGGTGCTCCGAGGAGGTCCGCGGCGATCAGCGGCGGGCCGAGGCGCACCGCGCACAGGCACCGACCGCCCGTCCCGCGCGACCTGGGCCGGCCGGGGCACCGCTCCCCGGCCGGGCTCCGGGAGCGGAGCGAGCGGCGCTCAGACCACCGCCCCGTTGTGGTCGCGCGGCCGTGCCGCGCCCGTGGCATGCGGCGCCCGGGCCTCCCGCGGCCGGTCCGGGAACCGGCCCTGGAGCAGCACGACCACCGGCATCGCGGTGAACACCGTCGACGTCGTGCCCACCAGGACCCCGGCCAGCAGCGCCACCGAGAAGTCGGCGAGCGAGTCGCCGCCGAGGACCGCCAGGGCGACCAGGACGAACAGCGCCCCCATGCCGGTGTTCACCGTCCGGGGCAGGGTCTGTGCCACGGCGCGGTCCGCGAGGTCCGCCCAGCTCGCCTTCGTCCCGGTCCGGCGCAGCTCGCGCAGCCGGTCCAGGACCACCACCGTGTCGTTGACCGAGTACCCGAGGATGGTGAGCAGCGCGGCCAGGAAGACGCTGTCCACCGGCTTGCCCAGCCAGGCGAAGAGGCCGAGGACGAGCAGCAGGTCCTGTGTCATCGCGATCACCGCCGCGGCCGCGAAGGTCCACCGGAAGCGGACCGTGAGGTAGAGCAGCTGGGCGGCGACCGCGAGCCCGAGCGCGGCCAGCGCGTAGCCCCGCAGCTCGCTGCCGAGGCTCGGCCCGATCAGCTCGTCGCGCTCCACGGACAGCTCGCCGGTGACGTCGGTGAGTGCCTCCCGGATGCGCTGCTGCTGGTCGTCGCCGGTCTCCTTGGTGCGGACGGACACGCCGGTGTCGCCGGTCGTCTGCACCACGGCCTGTGGGAACCCGGCGTCGACCACCGCCGCGCGGGCGGCGTCCGCGTCGACCCGCTGTGCGGCGGTGTACTGAGCCACCCGGCCGCCGGTGAACTCGACGCCGAAGTCCAGGCCGCGCCCGCCGATCCCGGCCAGGGCGAGCAGCAGCAGCCCTGCGCCGGCGCCCAGCCAGCGCCGCCGGTGGCGCATCAGCCGGGGCGGCCGCCGGGTCAGCCGGGTCCGGAGCCGGCCGACGGTGGCCATGCCGGTCAGGGTGGGCCGCCGGGCGACGGCCGGCCGTCGCACCGCCCACTCGGCGAGCAGCCGGGTGATCAGCATGGCCGAGAACATCGAGGCCAGCACGCCGATCGAGAGCGTCACCCCGAAGCCCTTGACCGGGCCGGTGGCGAACACGAAGAGCAGTCCGGCGGCGAGCAGCGTCGTCACGTTGGAGTCGGCCACCGCGCTCCATGCCTTCGCGAACCCGACACGGAGCGGGCGCCGCAGGTCGCGCTCCCTGCCGGGGCCGGCCGCCCGGGGCGCGGTGTACTCCTCCCTGGCCCGTTCGAAGACGAGCACGTTGGCGTCCACCGCCATGCCGATGGCGAGCACGAAGCCGGCCAGTCCGGGCAGGGTGAGCGTCGCGCCGAGCGAGACCACGGCGGCGTACGAGATCAGTCCGTAGAGGGCGAGCGCGACGGTGGCCAGCACCCCGAGCAGGCGGTACACCGCGATGATGAAGGCCCCGGTGCAGAGCAGGCCGATGACCGCGGCCAGGGCGCTGGCCCGGATGGCCTCGGCGCCGAGGGTGGGGCCGACGGTGCTCTGCTCGATCACCGTCACCGGGACGGGCAGGGCACCGCCCTTCACCAGGGCCGCGAGGTCGCGGGCCTCGTCGGCGGAGAAGCCGCCGGTGATCTGCGTCGAACCGCCGGTGATCCCCTGCCCGCAGGGCACGCTGTCCTGGACTCCGGGGGCGGACAGGACGCGGTCGTCGAGCACGATGGCGACCCGGCGGGCGGGGTCGGCAGGGGCGGCGCACGCCGCCTCCCCGGTGAGCCGGGCCCAGGCGTCGCCGGCCGAGCCGCGGAAGGAGAGGTCGATGCTCCAGCCGAGGCCCATCCGGGTGTCGAGGACGGCCGAGGCGTCCTTGACGCCGTCGCCGGTCAGCGCCGGCGGGCCCAGCCGCAGGTGGCCGCCGGGCAGGCCAGGGTCGGCGAGGACCCGGGAGCCGTCCGCCGCGGGGGGTCCGGCCGGGCCGTCGGCGGCCGCGGTGACGGGGTGGAAGGTGAGCTGGGCGGTGCGGCCGATGACCCCGGCGGCCTCGCGGGGGTCCTGGACGCCGGGGAGTTCGACGACGATGCGCTGCTCCCCGGAGCGGGCGAGCGAGGGTTCGGCGACGCCGAGGCCGTCGACCCGGCGGCGCAGCACCTCCAGCGCCCGGTCGGTGGCGTCCGCGTCGGCGCGGACGGTGGGCGAGTCCTGGGTCTCCAGGACGATCCGGGTGCCGCCGCGCAGGTCGAGGCCGAGGCGGGGCGGGGTGGTCAGGGCGACGTAGAGCGAGACACCGACGACGGCGAGCGCGACGAGCGCGCGCCAGAACGTGGCACGGCGAGTAGGCATGGGTACTCCACGGGCGGTCCGCGGGAGCCGGGCGTCCGCGGGGGACGCCGCACCCGGGACGGGCGGACGCGAGGGGACGGCGCGCCGCCGGGAACGCTCCGGGCACGGTGGCCGGAGTCCTCCCCGTCCGGGCCGCGGACAGGCCGCGGCACCCGGGTCGGCGGGCGCGGTGAGACGTCAGCTGGACCGGGTGGCGGGAGGACCGCGGGTGTGGCGGGGGTCGTAGTGGCCGGACGGCGGCGCCCGCTCCTGGCGCGGCCCCTGGGCGTACACCCCGGGCCGGGGCCGGGGGGCGTCCGTCCGGGC